>JBBIUZ010000027.1:0-1430 GCA_037439985.1 Methanobacteriota archaeon
CTGAGGAGCAGTATGAGCCCGAGCACAAGGACGGCAAACGATATCTGCTGGTTATCGAACCATGAGAAGCTCTCGTACGCCAGCGAGTCGGAGATCTTGCCGGACGAACTCGCCGTCCCGTGGAAGGAGTACCAGACCACTTCTCCGAACGGATTCCTGAGGATGGTCATCCCGCCGGACGTCAGCGCCGGGGCCGTCAAGCTGCCAACGGAGAACGCCTCGACGCTCTGACTCACCGAGAACTTCCCGTTGAACGAGTAGCCAGTGGCCTCGCTGACGGCTATCGCGAAAGCGTTGTATGCGTCCTGGGCCGCCTCTATCGTCCTCGACTCCTGGGCGCCGGTACCCGAGAAGCCCAAGTCGAAGGATATCGGGCCGGTGTCGTCCCATCTTGAGTTCAGGAGCCCCGTTGTGTGCGATTCGAGATAGAAGTCGGAGGCGACCGAGTAGTTAGTCGCCGAGTCGATGGCAATTCCCCAGTAGATCTTGCCGACAAGGTGGGTCGATACCGCGTTCAGGAACGAGTCGGTCTCCATCGTACTGAGGGATTGGTCGGCGCTGAAGTCGTACCATGTGAATATCTTAGATCTGAGGGCGAATGCCGCGTCCCCGACGAATGTGAGCTTAGCGCTCCCTGAGCCACTGAGCGACGTCAAGCCGGACATGGTCATGCCACAATCGACGCTCATCCCGCCGGCGGCAGACAGTGCGGAAACACCTTGAACCGTCAAGAACAGCATCATGACAGCGGAAAACAGAGCCGCGAGAAGCGTGGCGCATGAGGCTTTGGCAACCATGGGTACCGCGCTGAAGATATTTGCTAAGCCACGCCTTAATGCTTTCGAGGCTCTTCTCCACGCCTGACTCTCTGGAGGCGCCCGGGCGCGTACCAGTTCCATTTCTGCAGCAGGAGCATTATCGCCGGGACGAGGTATATCCTGAGCAGCATCGTGTCGAGGAGTATCGCGAAGGCCAGCCCGAACCCGAACTCGCGCAGAAGCACGGTCGACGAGAGCATCATGGTGCCGAACGCACCCGCCATGACGAGCCCGCAAGCCGTTATGATCCCGCCAGTGCGCTCCACAGCGGTCGTTATAGCCTTGTCGTCGGTCTTTCCCTTGCTCACCTCCTCGCGGATTCTCGTCGTCAGGAAGATGTCATAGTCCATGCCGAGCCCCATGGCCACGACGAACAGGACGAGAGGCATCATCCAGAGCACGGGGTTGCCTAGGGTGTACTGGAAGACTATCATGGTCATGGCGACGGTCCACGTGACATTAAGCAGGACGGTCAGTATGAGCCTCAGGGGGATCAGCAACGACCCCATGACGAGGAGCAGGACGATGTATATGCCCGCGAGGACGACAGCCCTCATCGTGAGGAAGTCGCTTGAGACCGTCCCTGAGATGTCGGACATGCTAGCGGTGGAC
>JBBIUZ010000027.1:1440-6725 GCA_037439985.1 Methanobacteriota archaeon
CCACAAGGATGTTCGCGCTGCCATTGAACACTCCCGACTCAGATGTGTGGTCCAGAGCACGGATCCGATCAATCGTGTGGATTGAGTTGGTCGTGAACGGCTCGTCCTGGAGCACTACCGTCAGCATGACGGTCCTGTTGTCGATTCCTATCATGCCCTTGATGGTCGACTCGTACGTGGCGTGCTCTATCGGCGTGAGCGAGGCGAGATATGTGCTGTTCAAGGATCGACCGAACGGTCTCGTGGGGCCGGACACGCTCCTGATGTTCGGCTGATTACTCACTAAAGAAGAGTACTGCTCCAGCTGCGCGGCCACGGTCGAATTCAGGGAGCCGTTTGCGTCGACGATACCGCGGTTGAAGCTCAGGACGATGTATGTCGGCATGATCACGCCTTGCCCGAATCCTGAGCCCAGGGCGGTGATGCCCTGGTTGCTCTCCGCGTTCGGGAGGCTGGACAGGAAGTCATAGCTCGGCACGAGGCTGAAGTAGAAGTACACTGCGGGGACCGAGATGAGCAACGCAGCCACGACTATGGCCCTGGAGTGCTTGAGCGAGACCTTCACGCTCCTGCTGAAATAGCCCCCGCCTCGCTCTGCCAGGCGCTTCGAGCGCTTCCGATCATTAGCTGTCGTGTTAGGCCAGAACACCCTGTCCCCGAGGAGCATGAGCAGCGACGGGAGCATCGTCAGAGCGAAGACCAAAGTCACGCCGACCGCTGTGACGAGCGCCAAGCCCAGAGAACGCACCATGCTGTACTGACTGATCATCAGCACCCCGAAGCCCAGCATGACCGTGGCCCCGCTTGTCGTTATGCTCTCGCCAGCCCACATCAGGCTGGTTTTCACGGCCTCCTCCTTCGATCTCCCCGCTATCCGTTCCTCCCGGTAGCGGGACATCATGAATATGCAGTAGTCCGTCCCCGCCCCCAGCATCACGACCAGCACGAACGTCATGACGGTGTAATTCATCATCATGATGAACGTCCCAAGGATGTAGATGGCAGCCGATGCGAGAAGGTACGCAAGCCCGATGGTCATAAGCGGCACCCACGGGCTGATGACCGACCTGAAGAAGAGACCGACGAGCAGGATAACCAGAACCACCGTTGCCGGGTCAATCCTGCCGGTGTCGCCTGCGACGGCATTCATGGTGTCCACGCTCGTCGCGGCGTCGCCAGTCACGTAGGCCTGGTAGGCGGGTCCAGAGGCGCCCAGCTCCTTCTTGACGATGTCCCTGATTGCCTTCACGTCGTTCTCAGCGGCCTGGGACGACGAGGCCACCGAGAGGGACACGGCCATGAGCATTGTCGTGTTTGCCTTGCCGGAAAGCGGATGCGTGTTCACGAAGCTGGAGATGAGGATATCGGGGACTCTGATAGGGAGCCGGTCGAGCGTGTAGTTGGCCATAAGCCCATCTGCGAAAGCAACCGTAGTGGCGGCCGAAGGGCCCGGGCCAAGCGCCCACATCTGGGAAACGAAGGACACGCTCGCATCGATCTTGCTCGAGATCTGCCCGAACACAAACCCTTCCAAGGCCGCCTGTTGCTGCGAAGAGGACATGGCCCGGTAGAAGCTGACGTTGAATGCGTTGGCCACAGTGAGCGCGAACTGCCCGGTCTCCCCGGACGCCCTGGCGAAGTATACATCCGCCGCTCCGGAGATAATTGCCTGGAGCGCCGCGGAATCGTTTGTGCGCGGCGACTGCGGTGGCGGCGGTGACAGCCACACGGGATAGAACGTCTGGTTCGTGTAGCCCAGGACGAGAGCTATCGTCGAGTTGTTCATACCCTCCGCGCGCATCTGCGATTCGATGCCTTGGATAACGATGGCCCTCGCCTGGGAGTCGTTGAGCCCGCTGCGGTTCAGCAGGAGATGGGTGTTCACAATCTCCAGGGGCATCCCGTAGACGATCTGCACGAGCTGCCCTACCTCTGCGTACGTCGTGTGCAACCCAGGGGCGGTCTGCGTCACGACGCCTGCAATGTATGACGCAGCCGCGCTGTATACGCCGTTCACGCCTGTGACCCCTTGCAGCGAGCTATTCTGACGAATGTCATTGTAGATGTTCGATGAGAAGTTGCGCGCCGACGCCGACAGGACGTTCGTGTTCTGAATCACGATGGTGATCGTGCTGTTTGCTATCCTGCCGGGGAAGTTCTGGTCGATCAGGTTCTGGGCTCTGACGGATTCGAGGTTGTTCATGTGGATGTCCGTCATCGAGTAGGAGACGACGCTGTTCACCCTGAAGACAAGAGGGAAAGCGTAAAAGAGTACGATGAGCCAGACGATGATGACCAGCTTGTAGCGCCTGACAATGAGATCCGCAAGCTTGCTGTACATCTGCCAATCACCAACATGACAGGTCTGGGACTCTTCAGGGCTTGAGCACCCTCAAGATGCTATCCCCCTATATGCCTTTCGACAACCGCTGCTGTGACACATGACTGGCCTGCCATCTTGAGATCCTCCTCAATTCACTCTCCCGCGACCACTAACATGTGCAGAACAAGGACACGAACGATCTCCTGAGCGTGGAGGAGAACACCTCTGTCCTACACTGGCAGTCGAAGAGCTTCGCGCCGACTCCCTGCATACTGCTGCCTCCAGCCACACCGAGCGGGGTCACTCGACGTACACGGCGGGCCTTCCGGGCCTAGCATATCTCGCTTTTCCCTTCGGGTCCGTCCTTGCGGGGTCGTCCGCCGAGAACACTTCGACGGCGCATCCGAATTCGGACTCGAGGAACTTCCCCGCCCGCATGAGGACAGCGAGGTCGTCCATCACCACCATCGCCAGCCTCCGCTCGCCAGGGGCGATCCTGGACAGCTCGGCCGCCAGTTCCTTTGCTAACGCTGGAACCTCCTTCTTCGCCTCCGCGGTCCGGACCCTCGCCATGGCGGCCTTGATCAGCGCGGACACTTCTGGCCTCCCGTTCACGTCGCGTATGGCGTCCGCGACCATCTCGTGCTTCCACTTCGGGGCGGCCATCACGACGACGCGTCTGGGCTTGATCTCCGTTACCTTCAGTATCTCCGCGACGTCCGAGATGAGCCTCTCTAGGAGGCGCTCCTTCGCCTCCTCGGCCGCCGTAGCCTCCGTCATCGCGCCCGGCCCTATCTGCGCGGTGGACACGAACGGCTCCCTGCCGAGCGATTGCCACATCTCCTCGGCGATGTGCGGCGTGACTGGCGCCATCAGCGGGACCCAAGCCTCAAGCGCTCTCATCAGGGCCGCCCGGTTCCTCCCGCCCCTTCTCAGATACCACCTGAAGTCCTGCGGTATCTCGAAGTATACCTCGTTCGAGCACGACCTCAGGTCGTACTCCTCCATGAAGCCGTGGATTCTTGCGATGCGAGTCTGCATCCGCGCGGCGAGCCACGCATCGACATCCGACTCACCATCGCTCGCCGACGAGAGCATGTTCTGCACCTGGTTCCAGATACGCTCCAGCCTGTCATGGTATCCATCAACCTTCTCGTCGTCCCACGCGACATCGACATAGAGCGACGCTATGTGCGCGTAGAACAGCCGCATCGCATCGACCCCGAACCTCTCCGCCGCGTCCGGGATTGGCTGCGCCCCGCCCTTCGATTTCGATATCTTCCCGGTCGTCGAGACGATATACCAGTTCACGAGAATTCCCAGTGGCCAGTGCTGCGGCCTGAGGACAGCCACATGGTTCATCAGGAACACCGGGAAGTGCACGGTCATGTGTTCCTTCCCACCCAGGTTGATGTCGAGCGGGTACCAGTACTCGAACTCAGACCTTATCGCCTCCACAACATCCTTTCGGAAGCCGGAGGCCTTCGCGACGCCGTCTGCGTCCCCCATCCCCAGGATCACGTAGTCGAAGAACCCCTCGTTCATCCCCTTCGGGTCGATGAGTTCCTCATTTGCGTACCTTGATATGACGTAGTACACGGGGTATAGCGTGCTGTCGGCGATGGCCTCTATGATCCACTTCTCGTCGAACGGGAACTTCGTGCCCAGCCAATTCCCCATCCTGACGCAGGCCCTCTCGCGGTACCATTCCAGCACGTTCTGTATGTTCTCGTGGTACTCCCGCGGGAGTATCTTCATCCCCCGAGCGTGCTCCTTCGAGCGAGCCGTCAGTTCCGGGTTGGCATAATCGATGAACCATTGGTCAGGTATCTTCTTGATCAGCACTGGTTTGCCGCACCTGCATCTGACCTCCTCCGAGAGGTCGTAGAACATCGCGGCCTGGCCCGTTGAGAGCATCCTCTGCCGGATCTCTTCCTTCGCCTTCTCGACAGGCTCTCCGGCGAACTCCCCGCAGGACGCGTTCATCACACCCTTGTGGAAGCCCGTCTTGTAGACCTCCTTGGTCGCCTCCTCCAGCTTTGGGTCCGAGAGGGAGGAGATGCCCATCTTGGCGGTGATCTCCACTGCGGGCAGCGGTCCCCAGCCCGGAGTGTCGATGATCGGGATGGGCCTCGCCTGCGCTATCGCCTCGTCCTCGATGCCGTACCTGGTCCTGAGAGGGGCGTTCGCCTTCAGCTCGACGAGCCCAATCCAATCGACTGGCGCATCGGATGGCACGCTCATCACGAGCCCCGAGCCCACGTTCGGGTCGCACAGGGACGACGGGAATATCGGGACCATCTTGTCGGTGAATGGCGTCCTGCACGTTCTGCCGATCAACGACGAGCCGCGGACCGCGCCCTTGACCCTGATCCCGTCCATCTGCAGCTTCAGCTTCTCGGCCGCCTCCCGGCTCACCACCCAGGTTTCGGACCCGACCTCTACGTCGACGTACTCGACGTCCGGGTTGACCCAGAAGTTGGTGAGCCCGAACACCGTTTCCGGCCTCAGCGTGGCGGCGACCAGCTTCCTGCGGCCCTCCGTCTCGAACTTGAGGAGCGTGTATTCGAGCACCTCGGCGTTTCCGCCCATTGAGATGTCGGTCTCCGACGCGTCGACGGCCACGGGCCCGTGCTCGACGCATGCGGGGGCGAAGTACGGCTTCTGGATCAGCAAGCCGAGCGCCATCAGCTTCCGCATCTGCCACTCTATGAACCGCGAGTAGTCCGGGTAGATGGTGCATGTGAACCTCCTCCAGTCCGACATGAACCCGAACCGCTTCCAGTAATCGTTCGTGTACACCTGGTTGAAAAACCTCACGACCTCGAGCGGATCGGAGAGCTTGGCGATCTGCTCATCTGAGCAACCGTTCGCTTTCAGGCCGTCAATAGTGACGGTGTCCCCGCGTTCTACCCTCCGCGCGAAAGCTATCGCCCCGTTTCCAGTGGCGTGCGTGCCCATC
>JBBIUZ010000027.1:6735-12743 GCA_037439985.1 Methanobacteriota archaeon
GGGAAGAGGACGTTGTGCCCAGTCATCATCTTGTAGCGGACAATCGCATCGGAGAACGTGTACCCCCTCATGTGGCCCGTGTGCATGTAGCCCGTCACTCCTGGGTACGCGAAGATCATGAAGAACTTCTTCGTGCCAGGCTTCGGGTTGGATTCGTTTATCCTCGCGTCGTACCAGGCCTTCCGCCACTTGGCCTCTATCGCAGAGAAATCCAGTGCCATCTACACACAGCCAGGGAGCATGGAATGCGTGCAACCAATAAAAAGCTTCCAACCTCTCCCTCTGCGTCGAGTCCACCAGTCGGCCCCCTGAAAGACGAACGATTGCGCGAAGATGACACGAGAAGGACGCAAGCATGTATGCTCGCTCCAAGAGCGAGAGGCGAAGCCGGCCATGTCTCGATTGGGGATGGCGCGCGCGAACCTCCAATGCCGCGAAGACACGGGTGCGCAAGCCATCTCGAAAGGCGCGTGATCTGAGCTGCGATTGAGGCGCCAGTTATTGAGTATGACATTTTCCGACCAAATGTGACATTCTGCATACATATAAATACGGACGCGTCACATATTGTCTTCCTGCGTCAACAAGACGGGATGGGATGCACACATGTCCGACCAGGCGGAGGGCGAAAGGATCTCTCTTCGGCTCGACGCCGAAGACCTGAGGCTCATTGACGATTTCATCGCCAAGAGCAACGAGTTCTCCAACAGGTCGCAACTCGCCCGCGCAGCCGTGCGCGCGTATATAGAAATGCGCGAGGGCGGGTCCGAAGGGGCCAACAGACCGAACGAAATCGTCGTTCAGCTGCCGTCGATGGTGCTCGAGACTATCAGGACTCTCGTGGCACAGGGGATGTACACATCGGTGTCGGAGGCGGTTGCGGACGGAGTCCGACATCACTTCCTCCACGCGGAGCACGTGGAGGAGCTGAAGAAGGAAGCGAACCAGCAGGGGAACGCGTTCAAGTTGGTACCAGGGGCATAGGGACCGTCTGAGGGCGCCTCGGCCGGGCTGGAAGACTCACGCAGGAGGGCCTTCTCTCGCCGGCCCGCAGGACGCGGAGGCCAAAATCAATGACGGCGGATGGGAGCAGGACGGAGGAGATAATAAACGCACTCGGAACGAGCTTGGGCGAGCCGGCGATAGCGGTCGTAGGCTGCGGAGGTGCTGGCTCGAACATAGTCCACGGGATATTCGAGAGGTCGAGCAGGGTCGAGACCGTGGCCGTGAACACCGACGAGGAGCACCTGAGGAGGGTCGAGGCGCACAAGAAGATCCTCATCGGGAAGGATGTCTCCTTCGGGCGTGACGCGGGCGGTTTCCCCGAAATAGGAGAGCACTGCGCCGAAAAGGCCCGCGAGGTCATCAAGGAGGCGCTCAAGGGCTACGACATAGTGTTCGTGGTGGCGGGCATGGGCGGCGGGACGGGCACTGGCGTGGCGCCTGTAGTCGCGAGCGTCGCACGGGAGATAAATGCCGTAACTTTCGCGTTGCCGATATTGCCGTTCGACCACGAAGGCGAGTCGAGGAGGCGCGTTGCGCTCGAGGGCGTTGCGAAGCTGAAGGAGAATTCGAACTTCACCGTCGTCCTGGACAACAACAAGCTGACCAAGGTCGGCGCCGACCTACCGATCTCCGAGGCGCTCAGCGTGGTCGACAGGAGCGTCCTGAAGATCGTGGAGACGACTTGCGACCAGATGAGCTCCTACGTGAGCAACCTGCTGGGAGAGATCGCGGGGTATGCCGACGCGCTGGAGGAGCCCGCTCAGGAGCCTCCGGGCGACATGAACGAGCCCCAGCTCATACATGCGGACCTCGACCCGATGTTCTCCGACTTCGGCCCCAGCATGTTCGGCTAGGCCGCTGGACGTGCCCACGCTGATGGGCTCGGGACACGCCTCCGCGGTCCGAGAAGGCGCCGGCTGACAAGCAACTTATCCCCGATTCTGAAGTCCGCCATGACATTATTCTATCTAGCCACGAGTCGTTCACGGCGACGATGAGGATAGGATTCGTGGTCAATCCCATCGCCGGGATGGGCGGCTCGGTCGGACTCAAGGGCACGGATGGGGACGCTACTATGAAGGAGGCCTTGGCCAGAGGTGCGAGAAAGCAGTCTCCCGAAAGGGCGTTCTGGGCGGCCGAAGGGCTCAGAGGGAGAAGGGATCTCGATGTGCTGACCTGCTCCGGAGAGATGGGAAAGGACGAGCTCGACCGTGCGGGCGTCCAATCGACGGTGGTGTTCGAGGCCCGCACGAACACCTCGAGAGACGATACTGTCGATGCCGTCAGGACCTTCCTGCGCAAGGGCTCGGAACTAGTCGTTTTCGCGGGCGGGGACGGAACCGCCAGGGATGTTCTGGAGGGCGCAGACCGGCAGGTTCCGATCATAGGCGTACCGGCCGGCGTGAAGATGCACTCGGCGGTGTTCGCGAACTCCCCCGAGGAGATCGTTGACCTGCTGGACGGATTCCTGACATCGAAGCAGACGGCGGACGCCGAGGTGATGGACGTGGACGAGCAGAGCTTCAGGGAAGGGGTCCTGAGGACTAGGCTCTATGGGTACGCGCTCGTGCCTGACGACAGCGCACACATGCAGACCGGGAAGGTCGAGTACGCATCCGGGGGAGCCACGGACGAAGCGCAGGAGATATGCCAGTACCTTGTCGACGCTATGGACGAGGGCGTGGCGTACATCGTCGGTCCTGGGACCACAACGGCCGGGATCGGCGAGATCCTGGGGCAGGACAAGACGCTGCTGGGGGTGGACGTGTTCCTGGACCGGAGGCTCGTCCTGCGCGACGCGTGCGAGAAGGATCTGATCAGTCTGCTGCGGCGCCAGAGGGCGGCAAGGATAATCGTCACGCCCATCGGTGCGCAGGGCTTCTTCTTCGGGAGGGGCAACCAGCAGATATCCGCGGATGTCATCGGGCTGGTCGGGAGAGAGAATGTCGTTGTCGTGGCCACGCCGACGAAGCTCCGCCACACGCCGACGCTCAGGGCGGACACGGGCGACAAGGCCCTCGACGACTCATTCACAGGAATGATCAGAGTCGTCATAGGCTACAGGCGGAGGAGGATGGTACGCGTGGCATGACCGTCAGGTGCCCGAGGATTCCTTCTCGAGCAGCCGCCTGTACCTCTCGTCGACGGCGTTCTGGATCCACTTGACCTCTGCATCCGTCAGGTGAGAGAACCTCCCCTGTAGCTTCAGATACTCGAGGACCGGCACCCCCTTGCCCTTCCTTGTGATATGCACCTTCCCATCCTCGATCTCGTAGAGCGGGAAGATATGGGTATCGACGGCCAGCTTCGCGACCTCGATCGTCTGCGCGGGGTTCATGCGCCAGCCCGGAGGGCATGGGGACATCGCGTGAATGAACCTGAAGCCCTTGATCTGCTTCGCCTTTCTGATCTTGGCAATGAAGTCTTCTGGGTGCGCCACGGAGACGGTCGCTGCGTACGGTATCCCGTGAGCCTGCATGATGGCCATTATGTCCTTCTTCGACTCCCGCTTGAAGCTGTGCGAGGTGCCCACGGGCGTGGTCGTCGTCCACGCCCCCCAAGGAGTGGAACCGCTCCTCTGGATGCCAGTGTTCATGTAGGCCTCGTTGTCGTACATGATGTATATCGCGTCCGTGCGCCTCTCGGCCGCACCTGACATGGCCTGAAGGCCGATGTCCACGGTCCCGCCGTCCCCCGCGAAGCCCAAGACGGTCACGTCCTCGACGCCCTTGGCATCGAGAGCCGCCCTGAGCCCGGATATCGAAGCGCCCGTCGCCTCGAAAGCCGTATAAAGCAAGGGGACCCCGAGGCACCCCACGGGCCAGTAGCCCGGCATGACGGCCCAGCAGCATGCGGGAATCGACACGATCGTCCTCTCTCCGAGCCCCTTGAGCGCGTACCTCATGACGAGGTTCGCGCCGCATCCCGGACAGCCCGTGCTCCCCGGGAATACGTACTCCTCATCTGGTACTAGGGCAGCCGACATCAGCGCCACTTCCTGGGCAACCCGGCGACATCCACCCACTCGACTTCAGGCTCCTCGCCGCGCTTCGTGACGAGCTGGATGTCCTCGAATATCCTCTCGATGATCCTCGGCGTGATGTCCCTTCCCCCGAGCCCCGCGATGTAGTTCTTGATGACCGGCCTGTTCTGGCCCGAGAAGGCGGAGGCCTTCACCTCGGTGAACATTGCTCCGGCGGCCCCGAAGGTGTAGCTCCTGTCGAGGACGGCGATGCCGCAAACCTTCGCACCGAGCGCCTTGAACTCCCTGTGCGGGAACGGCCTGAAGGCCCGTATCCTGGCCAGCCCGACCTTGAAGCCCCTCTCCCTGAACGAGTCGACTACATCCTTCGCTGTCGACGCGACCGAGCCTGCGCACACGAGCACGACTTCGGCGCCTTCGCACCTGTACTCCTCCAGCAGGCCTCCGTACTGCCTGCCGAAGACCTGGCTGAATTCGCGCTCGACGCTGAGGAACCGCTCTCGCGCGTCATTCATGGCAAGCATGGCCTTGTACCTGAACTCCATATACTGGTCCGGCTTGACAAGCGAGCCGAAGCCCATGGGCCTGCCGACCTCGATTCTCAGGGCCGGGGAATACGCCGGCAGGAAAGAGTCGACGAGCTCCTGGTCGGGGACATCGACGGGTTCCGACGTGTGGGATAGAATGAATGCGTCCTCAATGACCATGGCTGGCAGCATGATCCCGCTGCTCTCGCAGACCTTGTACGCCATTATGATGGTGTCGAGGACCTCCTGGTTGTTCTCGCAGAAGAACTGAAGCCAGCCTGTGTCCCTTTGTGCCACGGAGTCCATGTGGTCGGCCCAGACACTCCACGGAGGCGCCATCGCCCTGCTGACGTTGGTCATCACGATGGGCAGCCTCGCCCCGGAGGCCCACATAAGTACCTCGTGCATGAGCGTGAGCCCGTGGGAGCTCGTCGCGGTGTAGGTGCGCGCGCCAGCTGTCTCGGCCGCTATGCATGCGGCCATGGCGCTGTGCTCGCTCTCGACGGGGATGAACTTGGCGTTCAGCTCACCCGTGGACACGAACTCCGCCAGCTTCTCGACGATCGATGTCTGGGGGGTGATCGGGTAAGCGGCGATGACATCCACCTTGGCCAGTTTCGCGCCGTAGGCGGACGCGTAGTTGCCCGTCATGACCTGCCTCATCATTCACCCTCCCTCACCATGACGATGCATTTCTGGGGGCATTCGTGGGCGCATATGCCACATCCCTTGCAGTAGCGCAGGTCGACCACGGGCACGCCGTCCACCAGATTTATCGCAGCGTCCGGGCAGAACTTCCAGCATATCTTGCACTTCCTGCACTTCTCCTTGTCGACGACGGGCCTCAGCACCCTCCACAGCCCTGTCAGATTGACTGTGCTGGGCACGTTCGAAATCGGCGTGAGCGGAAGCACCTCGTAACTCTCGGTCATGAAGTCGCCTCGACTGTATTCCCGTAGGCCTCCCTGGCCGCCGCGATGTTGGCATCCTTCTTGACAGGAGCCAGCTCCTGTATGCTCTCCAATATTGCGTCCAGCGAGATTGTGTCGCACATCTTGACGAAGCCACCCATTATCGCGGTGTTCACGATGGGAGCGGTCCTCGAGCCAATTCCGTGAGCGGCGGCGATCGAGGTCGCATCCAGAACAAAGTACCTGTGCTTCCCCGTGATGCCCTCGGTGCGTTTCGACGGGGGCGCGTTGATGAGCACGCTCCCGCCAGGCTTGAGCC
This sequence comes from Methanobacteriota archaeon, assembly GCA_037439985.1. GTDB lineage: Archaea > Thermoplasmatota > Thermoplasmata > UBA10834 > UBA10834 > COMBO-56-21. The sequence goes on from JBBIUZ010000027.1 coordinate 12,481, forward strand.
CTTCCAGGATGTTGACCCCTTTCAGAAGAGAGCTGTCGAGCACGACAGCGTAGTCCGGCTCGTATATGTTCGACTTCAGCCTGATCGGCTTCTTGTCGATTCGGGCATACGCGGTCACAGGAGCGCCCCGTCGCTCGACGCCGAAGAACGGGAACGACGACACCTCGAAGCCCATCTTGAAGGCGTGGCTGCCGCGATACCAGCTCAGGTTCTCCAGGAGCTGCCAGTAAGGATTGGTCTGCGCGCGAAACACATTATTCGAT
>JBBIUZ010000027.1:12753-14631 GCA_037439985.1 Methanobacteriota archaeon
CGAAGCCCATCTTGAAGGCGGCCAGGGCAAGCACCTCGGAGGCTATGACGACCCCCTGTCCTCCTCGGCCATGGAACCTGACCTCTATCACTGGGTCACCGATGTACGAGTTAATACATCCGGCATATTAAGCGTGACCGTGCTACAGGTTCAGAGACCCGGACAAGTATTCCAACTCCCGGGATGGTCTACCTCCGCAATGGATTACTTATCACGCAAGGCGTTTCACCACGCGTGAGAAGCGGCCTCAAATCGCTCCATGCAAGGGTGCTAGCCCACTCGACAGAAGACATCGACAAGGTCAAGCTGGCACTTGCGAACGTCATCGGTCCCCGGGAGTTCACGACTGCCAAGGTCGAAGGAATCCACGGAAATCCCATCACGGTGATCGAGGCGAACACGACCGAACCCGACGACATATCCCCCCTGTTCTCCAAGATGTCAATCGAGGACCTCGGCCGACTCCTGGGAACGCTCGACCAGAGGATAGACGAAGGCTGCAATGCGTTCGTCAGGATTGACAAGCAGCGGGCATACTTCGGAGAGATAGGGCTAGGCCATGGCGACGACGTCGTGGCAATCCGGATCCGCGTGGCTGCGTTCCCCGCGAAGTCCAAGGTGGCCAAGAAGATAATGGGCGAGGTCATAGGGCGCGAGCTGGCCTCGAGAGAAAGGCCTGGCCATGGCACTGCGCCAACATGACGATTCATTCTTATAATGCCGAAGCATCTGACAGGCGGCTAGCGCAGGGGTAGCCAAGACCGGCCAACGGCGCAAGGCTTAGGACCTTGTCCAGAAGTGGTTCCGCGGTTCAAATCCGCGCCCCTGCACCCTCCTGCCGTCTGCGCGCCGACCCGAGGCGCATCTGGTCGATGGCAGAGATGCTTTGGAAACCTGCGTCGCCGCGCGCGTGGCTGCGAATCGAGCGGCTGCTGTGCTGACAGGCATGTTTATACTCGTCCCGTGTATCACAGGCCGTGAAGTACCTTTACTGCCCCCGGTGCAAGCAGCTGCACGTGAAACCCTGGTTCGCCATCCGGAACAGGTGTCAGACCTGCTTCGGGGACGCGAAGATCGTGCCAATTCCGCCGAACTGGCTGACGTACACATCCTACGCGCTCTATGCCATCGTGCCCGCACTTGTGCTCATCTACGTGCTTGGGCACACGAAGGCGTATCTGTACGTGGCGATTGCAGGGCTAGTGGTCATGATGCTCGTCGCCTATGCCGACCTGATGCGCGGGGAGAAGTATGCGAAAACCAAGATAAAAATCACGAGCGCGGATGTCAAGACGTTCAAGGGACGTGGTTGGTGAGGAACAGCACGACGAGATAATGCTCGCCATCGCAGTCACGCAGTTCCATCGAGCTGGCGGATGCTTCCGCGCACTTGTCATCGATGTCCGCACCAATCGACATGATCTCTGCTCCCGCTCCCGAGAACACGCCCAGTCGCGGCTGGACCGAGGGCCCGCACGACGCCATGAGCGCTTCCATCAGGATGACATGCAGGGGCTCGAACGTCCCGGCCGACACGCCTCGCGACATGGCGAGCACCTCTGCCAGAAGGCACTCTCCAATCTGATCGCCCGAGCGAACCACAACCGGACCTTCCAGGCCCAGCGTCAGGTCTGTCCCCACGGAGGCGTGCAAGAACACCTCCAGGACGTTCTCTGGGTCCGGACGTGCTCCGGTGTCTTCGAAAAAGGAGACACAGGGAGTCACGAATGAGAGAAGAACAGACGACACGACAATCGCCGCGACGAGGAACAGCTCGCGCGTCTCCGCGAACAGTATCTCGAGAACGCCCTCGTCAAGCGCTTCTTCGCGAATTCCGAAGAGGCATGGGACGAAGCCGTCGGTCCCGGCCGGACCGGG
>JBBIUZ010000028.1:0-14618 GCA_037439985.1 Methanobacteriota archaeon
CGAGAGCAACGAATACGTGCAGAGGAGGGCCGCGACCCTCAAGTCCGTAGATTCCGCCAGGAAGGAGTTCGTCAGCGGTCTGAACAAGATGACCGCCGCTGCGGGCTTCCAGATAGTCCAATCGCCCATCGGCCTCGTGCTGGTCCCGCTCATCGAGGGGAAGCCGATGAGCGAGGAGGAGCTGTCCCAGCTACCGCCGAAGGTCCAGGAGGAGATCGAGAAGCGGAGGGAGAACCTCCAGAGCAAGGTCCAGGAATCACTCATGGGCCTGAGGGGTCTGGACAAGGACGCGGAGGACAGGCTGGTCAAGCTGAACCGGGAAGTCGCTTCATACGTGCTAGATCCGCGCCTGATGTCCATCAGGGAGCAGTTCAAGGACCTCCCGGACGTGATAGAGTTCGTCAAGCGAGTCGAGGCGGACGTCCTGGACAACCTCCCGACGATACTCCAGGGAGATCAGCTGCAGCAGGACCCGACTGGCCTGCCTGCCAAGGGAGACGGCCCGAGTCACAACTACGCGGTCAATGTCATTGTCGACAACTCGAAGCTCAAGGGCGCGCCCGTGGAGATAGAGATGAATCCCTCTTATCCGAGGCTGTTCGGGTCGATGGAGAAAGAGGCCAGGTTAGGGGCGCTGTTCACGGACTACACGATGATCAGGGGCGGGGTCGCCCACAAGGCGAACGGCGGGTTCCTAGTCATGCCCGTCGAGGGCCTGTTCGCGGACCCGCTAGCATGGCCCAGCCTGAAGCAGGCCCTTTCCAACGAGAGGGTGGAGATCGAGGAGCCAGGGGCGCGCCTCGGCTATATGGTCACGAAGTCGATGCGGCCGCAGCCCATACCCTTCAACGCGAAGGTCGTCCTCGTCGGGGACCCGTATGCATATGAGCTGCTGTACTCAATGGACAACGACTTCAGGGAGCTCTTCAAGGTGAAGGCGGACTTCGACACATCGATGGACAGGAACGAGGAGAACATCAGACAGTATGCTCATTTCGTCTGCACGGTGTGCGCAAAGGAGAAGCTCCTCCATGTGGACCCGAGCGGGCTGGCGGCCATAGTCGAGCACAGCTCCAGGATGGTGGAGGACAAGAACAAGATATCGACCCAGTTCGCCGAGGTGGCCAACGCCATCCGCGAGGCGAGCTTCTACGCCGCGAGCGAGAAGGCGAAGGTCGTCACGAGGAAGCACGTCAACAAGGCGCTGGAAGAGAAGGTCTACCGCTCGAACATGGTCCAGAAGAAGCTCCAGGAGATGGTGCAGAAGAAGGTCCTTCTGATAGAGACCGAGGGGAGCAAGGTCGGGCAGGTGAACGGACTCTCGGTGATGAGCATGGGGGATTACTCGTTCGGCATGCCCTCTAGAATCACCGCCTCGGTGGGCGTGGGGAAAGACGGCATAGTCAATGTCGAACGTGAGGCCCAGATGAGCGGCCCCACGCACACGAAGGGCGTGGTCATCATAGGCGGCTACCTGAACGACACATACGCCAGGGAGAAGCCCCTGAGCCTCACGGCGAAGCTAACGTTCGAGCAGAGCTACTCGGGCGTCGACGGTGACAGCGCCTCCAGCACGGAGCTGTACGCGATCCTGTCCGCGCTCTCGGGCAAGCTGATCAACCAGAGTATCGCGGTCACGGGTTCGGTGAACCAGAAGGGCGAGGTCCAGGCCATCGGAGGCGTCAACGAGAAGATAGAGGGCTTCTTCGAGGTCTGCAAGCTCAAGGGCCTCACCTCGAGGCAGGGCGTCATGATCCCCCAGAGCAACGTCCAGAACCTGATGCTCAAGGACGAGGTGCTCGACGCCATCAAGGCGAGGAAGTTCCACCTGTGGTCAGTTTCGACCATAAACGAGGGCATCGAGCACCTGACGGGAGTCAAGGCCGGCGAGAGGAATCCCGACGGCACCTACCCGAAGGACAGCATAAACGGCCTCGTCCAGCGCAGGCTCTCTGAGATGGCCGACCGCGTCAAGGAGTTCAGGCCGTGAGGTGGGCTGGCGGCATCTCGCCCGTCTAGCCGTTCCCGTTCCTCGCGCCTGGGACGGAAGGAAGCAGCACGGCCACACCGCACTGAGCCTTCGACGCGATGCTCCTCTCCCTCTCTCCTAGGAAGCCGTGGCGGCTCTGTGCCCAGTCCCCCTGCAGCAGGATCAGATCTATCCGACGCTCCTGGACGAAATCGACGAGGTCCCTGCTGATGTCCCGGACGAGCAGCACGCGTGAGGAGAGGTGGCGCAGTAGGGGGAGGCCGCTCAGGGTCCTGAGGAACGACAGCTCCTTCTCGGCGTCCACGAGCGACTCGGGACGGTAGGTGGAGTACAGAGGGACTGTCGGAGGCATCTTGATCACCCGGGCTGCGACGACATCGACATCGGGTATCCGCATCGAAGATGTCAGGGCGCCTGCGAGCGCGAACACCTCGGGATGGAACTCGTCCAGGACCGGGATGAGCAGGCGAAGCGGATGCCCCGTATCCCCAAGCCTCCTAGTCTGGCCGCTCACCAGCACAACCCGCTTGCCTTTGAACTCCTCTATCCATTCGACGGTCTTGCGGTCGCCGCGCTTCGCGAACATCCCGCGCTCGACCGGGAGTATGGTCAGCTCGGCCCCGTTCTTCTCGGCGTATTTCTCGATGGCTCGGGCCGCAGCCTTCCTGCCCTTGCTTCCCGCGGGGAGGTCGAGGCCTGTCAGCTCGCAGGGCACGCCGCACCCAGCCGCCACGACATCGGCCTGTGCCTTAAGCAGCCCGCGGTCGGACGCGACAAGGATCTTCGACCCTGACTGCTCCGCGAGGCTGCTGGCTACGGGGATGGCGTTTCGCGTATCCGCGGGTGAGAAGCTCAGGATGACTACGGGGCCGCCCACAGCCGTGAACGGGACTCCCGTGGCAGTCTCCATGTAGGTCACGGTGGTCGCACCGGCTTGGGCCAACGAAACCGGCGACGGGACCGGCACTGGCGCTGGCGGGAGCGTCGTCCTCAGCACATACTTCCTGGCCTCCTCCAGCATCAGGATCACCGGCGCGATGGCGAAGAGCAAGGCCCATCTGAACGGCCTGAGCGAAGAAGTGCCGATGATGGGCTGGATGAAGGGCACGTAGACTATCGCGACCAGGATGGCCAGCTCGGCGACGATGCTCGGCAGGAGCCATCTGTTCCTCGTCGGGCTGAGCGAGAAGGACGACTTCACATTCGTCCTCGTCGCGAACAGGTTCCCCAGCTGGCCGGCCATGATCCCGACTATGACGACAGTGACTCCCCTGGCATAGACGGCGCCGTTGGAGATGCTGGACTGCCCCAGGGACCACCCCCCGTCGGACCACAGCTGGAAGCACCAGAAGATGGCAACGAGCCCCGTCAGCGTGCCTATGTAGCACGAGCGCGCAAGGGTCCTGGCGTCGAACAACCGGCTATCCCTGGATCGGGGCGGGCGGTCCATTATGCCGGGTTCGGGAGGCTCCATCGTGAGCGCGAGGGACGGAGGTAGCTCGAGCACGAGGTCGATCGCGAGAACCCCCACAACGGTCAGCGGGAGCGGGGTCTGGAGCAGGACGAACACTATGAACGCCAGGAGCTCGGCCCAGTTGTGGCCGAATACGTAGACTATGAACTTCTTTAGGTTGTCGAACACCGACCTGCCGATCTCGATCCCTCCGACGATCGATGCGAAGTTGTCGTTCAGGAGAACCATGTCCGCGGACTCGCGGGCAACGTCGGTACCAGTTATGCCCATCGCAATGCCGATGTCGGCCTCAAGAAGCGCCGGCGCGTCGTTCACGCCGTCGCCCGTGACGGCGACCGTTTCGCCCTTCTCCCTCAGCAGGCGGACTATGCGCAGCTTCTGCTCCGGCGTCACGCGCGCGAACACGAGCTCCTCGGCATCTAGCATCTGCGAGAGTTCCTCGTCGCTCTTCTCGGGAAGGCGCTCGCAGGACATGACGAGCCTATCCGGGCCCGTTATGATTCCGACCTTCCTCGCGATGGCTTCCGCGGTGAGCTCGTGGTCCCCCGTCAGCATCATCACCTTGATGCCGGCGCTGCGGGCCCTTCTGACGGCCAGCTCGACATCGCGTCTCGGCGGGTCGAATATGGCGACGAGCCCCAGGAACGTGAGGTCCGTTTCCACAGATTCCGATTCGTATCTCCCAGGCTCACCTGGAAAGGTTCTCACTGCAAGAGCGATGACCCTGTAGGTCTCCCGCGCGAAGGTGTCGACCTGGGTCCGTATCCGCGCGAGGATATCAGCGTCAAGGGGGACCACATCGTCGTCCCATTGCGCCCTTGTGCATCGCGAGAGTATCGCGCCGGCAGCTCCCTTCACGTAGGCGCTGACCACTCCGCCCGGAGCCCGGTGTACGCTGGTCATCATCTTGCGGTTGGAGTCGAAGGGTATCATCCCTATGCGGGGCCGCTCGTCGGTGACCTTCTTCTGGTCCAGACCGGCCTTCGCCGCCATGACTAGGAGCGCAGCGTCCGTCGAGTCCCCGATGGCTGTCCAGCGGAACCTCTTCCTGTCGATCGGCGGGACGAGGGTGGCCTTGTTGTCGAGCGCGGCCACCTCGCACAGGGTCCTCAGGTCGCTCCTGTCCGCGACCCTGAGATGCTTCTCCCCAAGAGACACTCGGCCCTCGGGCTCGTACCCCTCACCCGAGACGTCGAAAACCTGGCCTCCCATCCAGATCTTCCGCACCGTCATCTGCCCCTCGGTTATGGTGCCGGTCTTGTCCGTGCATATCACGGTGGTCGAGCCGAGCGTCTCCACCGACGACAGCCTCTTGACGACGACGTTCCGCTTGGCCATCGTGAGGCTGCTGATGGCAAGTGATAGCGTGAGCGTGACCTGGAGCCCCTCCGGGACCAAGGCGACCATCACACCTATCATGAACAGGAGGCTGTCCGGGAGCGCGGCGTGCAGGAACTCGAGCGCGATAACGAGGAACAGGAAGCCGATTGCGATGGCCACTATGAAGTTCAGTTTGGCCGTGTAGTTTATCTCCCTCTGCAAGGGGCTGAGCGGCTCCTCGATTGCGTGAGTGATGCCGACTACCTGGCCGAACTTGGAGTTGATGCCGGTGGCCAGCACGACCGCAGTCGCAGATCCAGAGGTCACGGTCGTCCCGGCAAAGACCAGGTTGGTGATGTCCTCGACAGCACAGTCCTCTGGGTTGTCGCAGGTGTCGAACCGCTGCTGTGGCTCCGACTCGCCCGTGAGAACGGAGTTGTCCACGGACAGCTCGAACGCCTTGGTCAGGCGCGCATCTGCGGGTATCCTGTCACCGTCCTCGAGCGCTATGACGTCTCCGGGGACGATCTCCGAGGTCGCGAGCTGCGTCATCTTCCCGTCTCGCATCACCTTGATGTTCTTCGGGACGAGCTGGCGGAGGGCATCGACTGCTCGCTCCGCCCTGAACTCCTGGAAGATGCTGAACAGGACGCTCGCAATGACGACTATGAGAATCGCGAACCCCATGTTGATGGAGCTCATGTCGTCCGAGGTGACTCCCGTGATGAAGGACAGAATGGCGGCCAAGACCAGCAGGATGTTGAAAAGGTTCCTGAACTGCGCGAGGGCCTTGTGCGAGAGTGGGAGCTTCTCCGCCTCCGGAAGTATGTTCAGCCCGTACTGCTCAAGCCTGGCGTCGGCCTCAGCCGTCGAGAGCCCCTCAGGACGCGTGCCGAACTCGGCATAGAGCTCGTCCACTGGCAAATGCGTGAGCCTGCTTATGTCGGGGGCGCTCGCCGAGGGGTTCATCATCGCACCATCCTGATTGGGATGAGGTCCTGTCGCGCTCTTCCATGTTCGGCGGTCCACGATTTCCACTCCGCACTTGAAGATTTGCCCGGTACACTCGCCCGCCCCGTGGAAGAGCTGGCGTTCCTTCCGTCGTGTCAGTATCCCGATAGCGCGCGCATGTATGAACTGCTGTACAGAAATGGGCATCGGACCGGCCCACGGGAGCCGGACTATCTCATCGGCTGACGGACGACGGTCTTGAGCTTCTCGGGTGCGGTCCTGCCCGGGTCGCTGAGGTAAATCTCGTGATGCTTTCCCGAGATCGTGTGTCCGCTCGCCTCGATGAGCCTGTGCAGCCTCTCGATGCTCGTCCTCTCGGCCGAGTACGGCCCGACGTGCATGATCTGTGCGCAGAGGCCTTCCTCGAACTCCTCGTGCCTCAGCTTCGGCAGCGCGGGCAGGTCCTTGTCCTTCCCCTTCTTCCGGAGCTGGTCAATCGTGTCCTCTACGACCTTCCCGGTCACGTGGGCGGGCACCATGATCATCGCGGTCCAGTGCCATTTGTCCTTGTTCCCCTTCAAGAAATCGGCGTTGTCGTCCGCCCACCAGAGAGCCTCGAGGGGCATGACCGGGAAATCCTTCTCCTTCGCGCTCCTCTTCAGCGCGAACTTGGCCGTGTACGCCACAGAGTACAGGGCGCCTATGGCCTCTTGGAACTCCTTGGAGGAGTTCGGGTCGCCCTGCCCATCCACCATGATGAACCCCATCCTGGGCACCCGGACGGCCACGGGTTCCTTGGCCGACGGGAAGTACAGCTCCTGCAGATCCTTGCTCAGGTCCTTCTTGGCCATTTCACACCAGCTCTTCCAGGATGCGCCGCACGATGCCGGGCAGCGCCTCCGCCACCGAATGGGTGAGCTCCTCCTTTACATTCACGAGATCCTCAGCCTCTATTGCGAAGAACTCCACCTCCTTCGGCATGTCCTCCGGCATGAGCCTCCGCCCCAGTGCCAGTGCAGTGGCTATGTTGATGCCGTGCGGCGAGGACCCGTGCACGGACTTCTCGAAGTCCTTCTCCTCCAGGATATGCACCTCGCCCGGCCTCCCACTGGCGGTCTGGATCGCGTCCACTATGATTACCTTGTCGTAGCCGCGGACGACATCCAGCAGCTCGAGCCCGCTCGCAGCCAGCTCCTCGACATCTACCTCTGGAGGAGCCCTCTTCTTGAGCTCGCGAGCGACGTGGATGCCCACGCCGTCGTCTGAGAGGATGGGGTTGCCGACGCCCAGGACGAGCACTCTCATGACAGTCCGAAGGGCGTCCGTCATAATAACCCTGACTGGAGCCAGACCGCGGCCACCGTTGTCGGACCTCGGAAGTTGGTGACGGCTTGTCTGGAGGCCAACCGCGCGCTTCTCTTCGCGGGCGTAGTCGTGGGAGTTGTTCCTGCTCGGGACTGCTGTCAAGAAGAATAATGACGAAGGGGAAGGCCCCCCTCGGGAAAAGCCCTAGAAGTTTCTGCTAGTCGCGACCACCGAGCCGTCCTTGCGCTTCACCGTGACCTCGAGCGCGGGCCCGCCGCCGAGGGCGTGCGTGCCGCACGAGTTGCACGGGTCATAGCACCTGAAGGCCATCTCTACCTTGTTCAGCAGGCCAGGGGAGACCTCGCCGTTCTTAATCAGCGCCTTCGCGGCCTTCTTCACGCTCGTGTTCATGGCCGCGTAGTTGTTGGTCGTGGCAACGATCATATTGATCTTGGCGCACAGGCCGTTCTTGTCGGCCACGTAGTGGTGTATCAGCGTGCCCCTCGGAGCCTCGACTATCCCGACGCCCTCCTTGGGCTCGTGGTATGCCCCGCGGATGTCGTCGCTCGTGATGCTCCTGTCGCTCGCGAGCTCGAACATCCTCTCGGCGGCGTACTGCAGCTCGATGACCCTCGCCCAGTGGAACGCCAGCGTGTGGTGCACGGGCCCCTTGACCCCGAGGCCCTCGATGGTCTTCCTAAACGCCTCGTACTCGTTCTGCGCCAGCGGCGTGGTGTATCCGTTGCAGACGTTGATCCTGCCGAGGGGCCCTACCCGGTATATGCCGCTGGATGCGCCGTCGACGAACCCTTTCCAGCCGATATGCTTCAGGTAGGGCATCTTCATGTAGGTCCATGGCTCGACGTGCTCCGCGATGACGTCCAGGTACTCGCTCGGCTTGAACATCACGACCTGCTTCCCGGTCTGGTCCACCACCCTGATGTCCCCGTCGTAGAAGTTGCTCTTGTTATTCTTGTCGATCATACCCATGTAGTAAGTCTCGAGGTAGTACACGTCGGGGTTCACGACCAGGCTGAGATAGTCCTTGTTCCCGAGCACGACGTCGTGGAAGAGCTTGATGGTGAATTTGCCGAACTCCACGCAGCTCTTGGCCATCTCCTCCATCTTGGCGCGCTCCTCCTCGCTGATCTGCTTCGAGACGCCTCCGGGCAGCCCGAACACGGGGTGCGTGGCCCTCCCGCCGACGATCTCCTGCACCTTCTGGCCATAGGACCTGTGTTTGATGACCTCGGCCCCGATGGGCACTCCGACGGCGTCCACGACGCCCAGCACGTTCCTCTTGCTCGCGGGCGCGGACGGCCCGAGCACGAAGTCCGGCGCCGCGAGGGCGTAGAAGTGTGCGATGTGGCTGTGGGTGTACTGCCCCATGTAAAACAGCTCCCTCAGCTTCTTCGCGGTCGCGGTCGGCTCGGCGCTGAACAGCGCGTCGAGCGTCTTCGTGGATGCCAAGTGGTGCGCTGCGGGGCACACGCCGCAGAGCCTGTTCGTCAGGACGGGCAGCTCCATCACGTGCCTCCCGATGCAGAACCTCTCGAAGCCCCTGAGCTCGGGTATCTGCAGGTACGCGTTCTCTACGTCCCCTGCGTCGTTCAGGAATATCTCGATCTTGCCGTGACCCTCGAGCCTCGTGATCGGGTCTATGGTGATCCTCTTCTCCTTCGTCTTGACAGGCGTGTCATTGATTATAGGTCCAGCCATCTTGGTCACCTCCTCTTCTTCTCCTTCACGCTCCTCCTCAGCGGGGACTTCGGCAGCGTGAACGCGTAGAATGTTCCCAGCGGGTCCTTGACCTGCATCATCATGTTCATGATCTGCTCCTCGCTCATCTGCGACTCCGAGTCGGTGATGTTCAGCAGGGACGACAGGGCGCTGAGCATGCTCGAGCCCTGGTCCGTGACGGCCGCGGTCGGGCCCATGCACCCCCTACAGGGCATCTGGGCGTTGGGGCACATCGCTCCGCAGCCGGCCCTCGTGGCCGGCCCGAGGCATATGATCCCCTGGTCAAGCAGGCACTTCTTCGGGTCGGGCTTGAATTCGTACGCCTGGCGGATTTTGTCGATCCTCCTGCCCTTCTCGACCCTTTCCCTCTTGCACTCGTCGCAGAGCGTCTTGTCCGAGGCGATCACCGTGCCCTTGGGCGGCAGGGGCGCGCCGGTCGTGACATGCTTCACGACAGCGTCGACCGCGAGCGCGATCAGGTTGACCGTGGGCGGGCAGCCGGGCATGAAATAGTCCACATCGACGATCTGGTCCAGCGTCTTCACCGAGTCCCAGAACTCCGGGAGCTCCAGCTCCCCCTCGGGGGCCTTGTACTCGTGCTGGGGCGTGACGAAGTTCGGGTTGTCCGTCGAGGGGGTGTTCTTGTACACCGTCTCGAAGATCTCCCTCTTGTTCGTGACGTTCGCCAGCCCGGGCGTGCCGCCGAAGCAGGCGCACGACCCGAAGGCGATCATGACGACCGACTTCTGCCTCAGGATCTTGGCTATGTGCTCGTTCTCGCTGTTCCTGATCGCGCCGTTGTAGAACGAGACCGTGATGCTCTTGTCGGGCATCGCCTCGATCTCTTTCAGCTTGCCGTCGAAGCCGATGGGCCAGAAGACCACGTCGGCTATAGCGTGCACGTCCAGTATCTTCGCATCTATGTCCAGGAGGGCGACGTCGCAGCCGCCGCACCCGGCCCCCCAGTACTGCGCTATCTTGATCTTCTCAGCCATCTCAGTCACCTCCGGCCGCGAGCGGGGACGGTCCCAGCTCCTTGATAGTGTTCGTGAACTCGATGATGGTCTTCTGGAACTTCTCTCCCTCTCCCGCGGATATCCACTCGAGCCTCAGCCTGTCGGGGTCGAACCCGAACTGCTGGATGAGCATCTTGAGCAGAGCCATCCTCCTGCGTGTCCTGTAGTTGCCGCCGATGTAGTGGCAGTCCGCAGGGTGGCATCCGGCGACGAGCACGCCGTCCGCGCCCCTCTGGAACGCCCTCAGGATGAACTCCGGGTCGACTCTCGCGGAGCACATGACCCTGATGACCCGGAAGTAGGGTGGCATCTGGAGCCTCGACACGCCTGCCAGGTCGGCCCCGGCGTACGAGCACCAGTTGCAGCAGAACACCAGTATCTTCGGGTCCGGCTCCTTCTCTCCGACCGCATGAGCGGTCGGCTCATGGACTGCTTCGCAGCTCATTGCTTCACCTCCTGCTTCGGCTTCTCCGTCTCAAGCGCCGCATCGATCATCGCGTATATCTGGGAGTCCTTGAACCCCTTCTGGGTCAGGGCACCGGACGGGCACGCGCCCACGCACGCCCCGCAGCCCTTGCACAGGCCCACGTTGACCTCCACGAGCTTCTTGTTCGGATCCTTCTTGTCCTTGACGACCTCGAGCGCCTTGTACTCGCATATCGGCACGCATATGCCGCAGCCGTCGCAGAGCTTCTCGTCTATCTCGGCAATGATGCCCTCCGCCTCGAGCGTCTTCTTCGACAGGACCGTCGTGGCCCTCGAGACTGCCCCGAGCGCCTGCGCGATGCTCTCGTCGACGAACTTTGGCCCGTGAGCCAGCCCTGCGAGGTACACGCCTTCGGTGGCGAAGTCGACCGGCCGGAGCTTCATGTGCGCCTCGAGGAAGAACCCTTCCTTGGTCAGCGGCACCTTCAGCATCGGTGCCAGCGCCTCCGCCCCGGGCTGCGGCCTCGTGCCGGCAGCAAGGACCAGATAGTCGGGCTTCAGGACGATCTCCTTCCCTGTGTCCTCGTCCATCACGGTCACCTCCAGCTTCCCGGCCTTCTCCTCGACCTTCGGCTTCTCCTTGTCCTCGAACCTTACGAATACCACGCCCTTGCTGGACGCCTCCTTGTAGAACTTCTCCCTGAAGCCGTAGGTCCTGATGTCCCTGTAGAGCACGAAGACCTTCGCGTTCGGGTCCTTCTTCTTGATCTCGAGCGCGGCGGTCATGGTGCCCGTGCAGCACACGCGGGAGCAGTTCGGGTGCTTGTCCTCCCTCGAGCCGACGCACTGGATGAACACGTACTCGTTCCCCTTCGCCTCTCCCTTGGACAGCCTCTCCTTGAGCTCGAGCAGGGTCATCACGTTCCTGTTCTTCCCGTACAGGTACTCCCCCTCTGGCTTGTGCTCCTGCGCGCCGATCGCAACTATCACGACGCCGTGCTCTATCTGCTCACCGCTTGACAGAGTGGTCTTGAAGTTCCCGACATAGCCATCGATCGCCTTCACGCCAACCCCAGTGTACACAGTGATGTTCTTGTTCGCCGAGATCTCCTTGTCGAGCTGCCTGACGAACTCCGCCGGGTCCTCCCCGGTCGGCAGGTAGTGGAGCTTGAGCGCGTTCCCGCCAAGCACCTTCTCCTTCTCGACCAGGTGGACATTGAAGCCCTGCTTGGCGAGCTCTAGCGCGGAGGTCATGCCCGACACGCCGCCGCCGATGACCAGCGCCTGCTGGATCACCTTGATCTCGAGGTTCTGGAGTGGCTCGAGCAGCCTCGCCTTCGCGACGGCCATCCTGACGAGGTCCTTGGACTTCTTGGTCGCCGCTCTGGGCTCGTGCATGTGTATCCAGGAGCACTGGTCCCTGATGTTCGCCATCTCGAACAGGTAGGCGTTGAGGCCCGCCTCCCGGATGGTGTTCTGGAACAGGGGCTCGTGCGTCCTGGGCGTGCAGCTCGCGACCACGACCCTGTTCAGCTTGTGCTCCTTGATCATCTCCTTGATCTTCTCCTGCGTGTCTTGGGAGCAGGTGTACAGGTTGTCGGCCGCATATACGACGTTCGGCAGCGTCCTCGCGTACCCCACGACCTCCGGGACCTTGACGACCCCGCCGATGTTGATTCCACAGTGGCAGACGAACACCCCGATCCTGGGCTCCTGCCCCTCGATGCCCATCTCCGCCGGGTACTTCTTCTCCGTCACGAGGGTTCCCCTGACACCGGCGATCTCCGTGCCGGCCTTGGCGGCCGCGCCGGACGCCTCCGCGACGGTCATGGGTATGTCCTTCGGCGCCGAGAACGCCCCCGAGGCGAATATGCCTGGCCTGGAGGTCTCCACCGGAGCGAAGGTCGTCGTCTGCGCGAACCCGTCGTCGCTCAGGCGGAACTTCATGACCTTGCTGAGGTTCTCCGCGTCCGCCGGGGGCCTCAGCCCGACGGCGAGAACGACCATCTGGAACTCCTCCTCCTTCGGCTCGCCCTTCTCGACATAGCTGATCTTCAGGTCCCCCGTCTTCGGGTCCTCGTTGACCGCCGCGACCCTGGACCTCACGAACCTTATGCCGTACTCGTTCTGGGCGCGGTTGTAGTACTCGTCGAACTCCTTCCCGAACGCCCGCATGTCCATGAAGAATATGGACGGCTTGATGTTCCCGCCGTGCTCCTTGGCTATCACGGCCTCCTTCATGGAGTACATGCAGCAGACGCTCGAGCAGTACTCGTTCCCGCAGTGCTCGTCCCTCGAGCCGACGCACTGGATGAAGGCGATCTTCTCTGGTATGTCGCCATCGGACGGCCTCAGCACGGTGCCCATGTACGGCCCCGTGGCGCTGAGCATCCTCTCGAACTCGATGCTCGAGACGACGTTCTTGAAGACGCCATATCCGTACTCGCTCTTCAGCCTCGGGTTGAACTCGTCGAACCCTGGCGAGAGTATGATCGACCCTACCTTGATCTCCAGCACTCTCTCCTTCTGGTCGTACTCGACGGCCTTGGCCTTGCACTCCTCCGCGCAGATTCCACACCCGATGCACTTGTCCGGGTCGATGCTGTACACGAGAGGCACGGCCTGCGGATACCTGACATAGATGGCCTTCCGCACCTTCGTGTTCTCGTCGTACTCGCTCGTTGTCTCTATGGGACACTTCTGCGCGCAGCTGCCGCAGCCGGTGCACTTCTTGGGGTCTACCCTGAAGGCGTGCTGCTTCACCGTGACGCTGAAGTTCCCCGCCTGGCCATCCACTATGGCGACCTCGGCGTTGGTTATGAGGTCGATGTTGTGGTGCCTGCCGGTCGCCACGAGCTTCGGCGCCATGATGCACATGGCGCAGTCGTTCGTCGGGAAGGTCTTGTCCAGCTGGGCCATCGTTCCCCCGATGCTCGGCTGCTTCTCGACGAGATAGACCTTGTACCCTGAGTCGGCCAGGTCCAGCGCTGACTGCATCCCTGAGATGCCTCCGCCGATGACCATGACCGCTCCGACCTTGTCGCTTGCTGCCATCATTGCTCACCTCCTATGACTATAGTCCTGTATGTTGGCGTGAACCCCTCCGGATGGTCCATCGACAGCAGGTTCCTCTGCCGGAGCACGACTATGTGCCTGAGGACCCTGTCCGTCGGCACTTCCATCATCTTGCCCAGCTCCTTGACCGACCTCGGCTTGTCCCTTGACAGCTCGAGTATGAGCGAGCGCTCGAACTCGTCCTTCGTCGCGCCGTCTATGAGCTTCTCCAGCTCGGTCTGCTCCAGCTTGTTGCCGTAGACGTTCCCGGTCTTCTCCAGGTTGAGCTCCCTGCCGACCAGGGCCCTCAGCCTGAAGGTCTCCGAGGCGTCCTCGGCCGCGGCCACCTTGGACCTCAGCGCCGCGTGCTGCTTCACCCTGATCGGCCCGAGTTTCCTGATCGTCTCCGTGAACTCGGTGACGACCTTCGAGAACTTCTCGCCCTCGGACGCTGAAACCCACTCCAGCCTGAGCCTCTGGGGTTCGATGCCCGCGTCCTCCAAGAGCTTCCACATCAGCCTCACGCGCTTCTCGGTGTAGAAGTTGCCCGTGATGTAGTGGCAGTCGTTCAGGTGGCACCCGCCGAGGAGTATTCCGTCCGCGCCCGCTTTGAGGATATTGAGTACGAGGTGCGGGCTGATCCTCGTGGAGCACATGACCCTGACGGCCCTCACGTTGGTCGGGTACTGGTATCTGCTCACGCCGCACAGGTCCGCCCCGGCGTACGAGCACCAGTTGCAGAGGAAGCCTATGATCTTGGGCTCGAACCTGGCCGCCAGCTCGTCCTTCTTCACATGTATCGTGTGCTGTGGCTCCGACATGGCTCACACCTCCTCCAGGGTTGCCTTTGCCTCTGCGAGCAGCTGGGCGTCCGTGTAGTTCGTCATCGTGATGGCCATCTCGGGGCAGGTCGCGCCGCAGCATCCGCAGCCCTTGCAGGCGGCGACTATGACCTCTGCCAGCCCCTTGTCGTTCTTCCTGAGCGCGCCGTACGGGCAGACCTGTATGCAGGTGCCGCAGCCGGTGCACTTGGTCTCGTCCACCACGGACGTGAGCGCCTCGGCCTGCACGAAGCCCTTGGCCATCGGGATTGCGGCCCTGGAGGCCGCGGCCGAGGCCTGGGTAGCCGCCTCGGTTATGTCCGCCGGGCCCTTGCAGGTGCCGCACACGTAGATTCCGTCGGTCGCAAAGTCCACCGGCCTCAGCTTGACGTGTGCTTCGAGGAACCATCCGTCCTGGCCCTGGGGGACCTTGAGCGTCTGCGATATCTCGCGGGTGTCGGTCTGGGGCAAGCCATGCATCCGGCGGTTCGTCGCGCAGCTGAATTGCTGTATCTCGGGGC
>JBBIUZ010000029.1:0-2238 GCA_037439985.1 Methanobacteriota archaeon
AGGGGGATGGACGACCGGACGTAAAAGCTCTAGGAATTTACTTGATATCCCCTAGCTTCGGAAAAGAGTAAGTGCGCACGATGCATGTCTGGTCCGAGCTACATGGATGCGGTGATCGCAGCCCTTATCGACCAACTATTCTCCAAGCTCTGGTTCGAGCTCACCTTCCTGCTCGTGGTGTCGCTGTTCGCGGGGTTCCTGTTCGCCAGGTTCGGCCAGCCGCGCGTGATCGCGTATATCGTGGTCGGAGTGGTCATCGGACCGAGTGTCCTCGACATCATCAGGTCCTCCGGGACGGCCACGTCCCTGCTGCCCGAATCCGTTCAGATGCTCGCGCTCCTCGGGTCAATCATACTACTGTTCATGATCGGCCTGGAATGCGACCTGAAGCAAGTGTATAGCCTCAGGTCCATTGAGATTGCCCTCGGGGGCGTGGTCGTCCCCTGGTTCGGCGGATTCCTGCTCGCGCACTTCATGGGATTCGGCCCGGACGCCGTGTTCATAGGCGCGACGCTGGTGGCCACTAGCGTCGCCATAACTGCCGAGGTAACGTCCCAGCTGGGATTGATTGGCACTCCCGTCGCTTATGCAATCGTCGGCGCAGCCGTCGTTGACGATATCCTGGGGATGCTTGTGCTCGGCATCTCGAACGACCTCCTGCCTGGTCGGACCCTCGACCTGACCAAACTCGTGCTGCTAGTCATTGCGGCAGTGCTTTTCATCGTCATAGGCGCGTGGGTCGGGTCGAGATACCTCACAAAGTTCGTCATGAACGTGCAGGTGCGCGGGTTCCAGAGGAAGCTGCCGTTGAGCGGGTTCGTTTTCGCCCTCGCGGTCGCCTTCCTGTACGCGTTCGTCGCTGAGACCATCGGCATCACCGCCATTATCGGCGCCTTCGTAGCGGGCACGGCCTTCTCCGGTTCGCCCCTGAGGGATGGGCTCAGAAAGGGTACTCAGTACCTAGATGCCCTATTCGTACCGCTCTTTTTTGTATCGCTCGGCGTGGCCGTCGACGTCCGGGGGATTGCGGACTCGATCCTCTTCGGAGTAGTGCTGACTCTCGTGGCGGTCGCGACGAAGATTGTGGGCTGCATGTTCCCGGCGAGGTGGTCGGGCATGTCGTGGGCAGACTCGGCCGCCGTCGGCGTGGGCATGACGCCTAGACTCGAGATCGCCTTGGTGATAGCGTACTACGGCCTCTCGAACTTGATCATAGACGAGAAGACCTACTCCGTCGTGGTCTTCATGGGACTCCTGACGGCCGTCTTCGCGCCTACGCTGCTCCGGCATGCTCTGAGACGCGCCGGACACGCCTTCCTGTCGGCGTGAGGGGACACCTGAGCGGGAATCAGTTCGGGACGACTGCAAGGTTCTCCGAGTAGGATGACATCTTCGCTGGCGAGTCGTCCTCTTGTGCGTCCGGTCCGGCCACGCCCAGAGACAACAGAAACGCTCGGCCAAAGGCTATCGCTCGATCAATCTGCCCTGCCTCGATCTCCCGCAAGAACGCTTTCCCTACCAACATCGCGAAACCCTTGTCGTTGGTCATCGTGAACGATCTTGTCAGTCTATCAGCTGTCACGGGATATATACGGCGTGAGCTGGCAATCAGCGATGATTCTCAATAGTGAGAAACCCAGGCGTCTGCGAGCGGCTCATTCTATGCGTTCGATGCCCCTCATGTACGGCCTGAGCACTTCAGGGATCGTGACCGAGCCGTCCTTGTTCTGATAATGTTCCAGGATGGATATCATCGTCCTCGGCAGCGCGATCCCGGACCCGTTCAATGTATGCACGAACTCGCTCTTCAGATGGGGCTCGCGCCTGAACTTGATCATGGCCCGCCGTGCCTGGAAATCCTTGAAGTCGCTGCACGAGGAAACCTCCAGCCACTGGTCCATACCCGGGGCGTACGTTTCGATATCGTAGGTCTTGGACGAGTGGAATCCCGTATCTGCCGTGCACAGCAACTTGACCCTGTAGGGGAGCTTCAATCCCTGCACGACCGCCTCGGCGTCCTGGAGGAGCGTCTCGAGCTCCGCCTGAGATGTCTCCGGCAGAACGAACTTGACCAGCTCAACCTTGTTGAACTGGTGCACGCGCGCGATCCCCTTCGTCTCGATGTGCTTGCCCGCTTCGCGTCTGAACGAGGGCAGATAGGCTGTGTGGTAGATAGGGAGCTGATTCTTGTCGAGGATCTCGTCCGAGTACATGTTGGTGACGGGGACCTCAGCAGTC
>JBBIUZ010000029.1:2248-10955 GCA_037439985.1 Methanobacteriota archaeon
CAGCAGTCGGGTTGAGGTAGAAGTCGTCCCGCTCGACCCAGTACATGTCCTCATGCATCTTGGGCAGCTGCCCTGTCCCCACGCAGCTCTTCTTGTTGATGACAACGGGCGGGAACAGCTCCTTGTATCCCTGGTCGTGGTGCAGGTCCAGCATGTAGTTGATCAGCGCCCTCTCGAGGCGCGCTCCCGCGCCCTTGAGCACGTAGAATCCTGTCCCCGCAATCTTGACGCCCCGGTCGAAGTCGATGATGTCTAGCCTCTCGCCAATCTGCCAATGGGCGCGCGGCTTGAAGTCGAACTTCCTGGGCGTGCCCCAGGTCTTGACCACTTTGTTGTCGTCCACGCTGGCGCCAGTGGGAACGCTGGAGTCAGGGATGTTCGGCATGTTCAGGAGGACCTCGTCCCGGTCGGCCTCGATCTTCTTCAGTTGCGTCTCGATGGCCTTGATCCGTTCGGCAATCCCCCTCATCTCCTGAATCCTCGCCTGCTTGTCGTCCTTGCCGAGCCTGGGAATCTCCTCGGAAACCTCGTTCCTCTTCTTCCTCAGGGCGTTGCCCTCCTCCACCAGTGCCCTCCACTCTCCGTCGAGCCGGAGGAAATCCTCGAGGACGGTCAGAGCGTAGCCCCTGTTTTTTAGCGCCTGTCCTACGAGTTCGACATTGTCCCGTATGAACTTGGCGTCCAACAATCCAGACCACTCTCGCGTTGCCAATGAGGTCGTTGATATTTAAAGCATGGTCATTCCGAGTGCGTCGGCTCAACTGATTGCCAGGACGACGGTTCTTCCGCGCACCTCAACCAGCACCGATGAGGACATCGCGGCGAGTCTCGTTGCGGTCTCTGCACAATCCCCCTCCGATGACTGCAGGAGCCTCACCTTCACAAGCTTGTTCTTCTTCAGCTGGCGCAACAGCTCGTCAGCCACAGCCTGAGTAACGCCGTCCTTCCCTACGTGTATCGTCGGCCGGAGCCTCTGGGCCCTCGCCCTCAGATAGATCATCTTCTTCTTGTCCATCGTCAGCTCCTCAGGTCAGCGGACTGGGACGCGCAGGACCTCGCCGCAGGTGAGGCAGGTCATGACGACTCTGCCTCTGGATGTCCTGACCCTCACGTTCCTTGGCGGCACGAAGAACGAGTGGCAGGCGGGACAGTAGGTCCTCTTGTGGCCGGCGCTGACTTTGTGCTTCTCTCCGATCCTCAGTGCGAGCGAGACGTAGCGCTGTGCGCTCTTGTAGCTGGAAGAGCAAGCCTCCTTCCTCGCAAGCTCGAAGAGCTTGTCTATCCGCTCCCGGGCGATCTCCTTCGCGTCCCCCTTGCCCACGTGTCTCCGGCCCATTCATCCAGCGAATGAAGCTGAGCGTAGATAATGATTGGGAACCGCGGAGGGGCTTCAGAAGTCGTCCCTCCGTCCGCGTGGCAGTCAGAGAGGTTTAAATATAATGACCTTTATCCCCACGAAACTGAGGCTGTACTCAGCATCTGGTGGTCATGAATGTCCCGAAAGCCCGGAAGCATGTACAGGGCAATCAAAGGGCAGGCCTACTGCCGCAGGGAGTACATGGGCGGAGTGCCAGCCAGCAGGATCACCCAGTTCGAGCACGGCGTCCCCGGGAAGTTCGCTGTCCGAATGACGCTCCGGGTCGTGGAGCAGTGCCAGATACGGCACATCTCCCTCGAGGCCGCGCGGATATCCGCGAACCGGTTCCTCGCAAAGAAGATCCCGCAGTCCGGGTATCACCTCAAGATCAGGATCTATCCGCACAACGTCATCAGGGAGAACAAGATTGCGACGGGCGCAGGGGCGGACCGTATCTCCGATGGCATGAGGCACGCTTTTGGGAAGCCAGTGGGCACGGCGGCGAGGGTGAAGGCCGACCAGGAGGTAATGAGCCTGGAGACGACCCCGGCGAACTTCCTGACTGCCAAGCTGGCCCTGAGGCGGGCGGCGGTGAAGCTGCCCTCTCCGTGCTACATCGAGGTCGAGCGCGGCTCACAAGCGGCGTGATGGTCTCGGATGCCGACTCGCGCAATGTTTTTTTAGCGTCGTCCTCCTTACCAATATGGCCATGCCGGATCGCAAGCCGGTCTGGGTGCCGCAGTGAAGGGCTCGAGACAGGATGTTCGACGTCGACCTGACCAGCGCCGTGATGGAGATCAAGAGGCTGAGGGCGAGGATAGTCGCCCTCCAAGTGCCCGAGGGCTTGAAGAAGCGGGCCTATCAGTTCGCGGACGAGCTGGAGAGCAGGGCCGGTGCGGAGGTCGTCGTCGTCGCCGAGCCGTGCTTCGGCGCCTGTGATGTGCCCAGCTCGCTGTTCGAGATGGTGGATGCGGTCGTCCACGTCGGTCATTCCCCAATCCCTTCGCTTAAGTTTCCGAAGCCTCTGATATTCGTGCCCGCAAGGTCCAAGATACAGCTCGCGGACCAGCTCAGGAGAGCCATCGGTGTGATCCGGGAGCCGATTGGCGTCCTTGCGACCTCGCCACACCTGAACAACCTCGACGAGGTGATCGAGGGACTCGAGAGCGTCGGCCTGAAGGTCAAGGTCGGGGAGGGGGATGGCAGGATATCTCACGCTGGGGAGGTCCTCGGCTGCAACTTCACGTCGGCAACGTCCGTCTCGAAGGAGGTCAATAGCTATCTCCTGATCGCCAGCGGTACGTTCCACGCACTAGGGGTGCACTTGGCCACCGGGAAGAAGGTCATCGTGCTTGACCCCAACCTAGAGGAGCCGCGGGAGATCGACCAGATTAAGGACAGGATCCTCCGCCAGAGGCACGCGATCATAGAGAAGGCGGGAAAGGCGCGCGTGTTCGGAATAATCGTCGGCGAGAAGGCCGGGCAGAGGCGGCTGGGGCGTGCGAGGGAGCTCCGCAAACTGGTTCGCTGGAAGAAGAAGGATGCCGCCCTGATTCTGATGGATAAGTTCGATCAAGAGAAGTTGAAGTACCTCGGTTTCGACGCCTATGTCTCCACCGCATGCCCCAGGATCGCCATCGACGATGCCGCCGTCTTCGACAAACCCCTTCTGACCCCCCAGGAGCTGGAGATACTTCTCGGCGTCAGGAAGTGGGAAAACTACGTTTTCGACCAGATGGTAGAGGACGAACTTTGAGGAGGAGGCACCATGATCGATGCCCAGAGGCTACTCGCATCTGGCTGCGCTTCCTCGGGGAGGGTCGGCATCGGGCTCTCCAGGGACTCCTACGAGAAGACCGTGTCCAAGCTCGCGGACTTGGCGTGCCGGGCAAGGCTATCGAGCTTTGACGACGCCCATGGGCTCGTAGCCGCGCTCCAGGGAGGGGAAATAGACGTGGCGGTCAGAGGAACGATGAGCTCGTCCAAGGTGCTCCAGGAGCTGAAGGACACCTACCGTGTTGAAGAGGTCATGCGCACCGCAATCCTCGAGGCGGCGACGGGCAAGGCGTTCCTGCTCACACCCGTCGGCATAGACGAGGGCAGAGACTACGGCTCCCGTCTGAGGATGGTTCGGAGCACCATTTCCTACTTCTCCCCGGTCGGATGGGACCTCAGGATAGGGATACTGTCCAAGGGGCGGCCAGAGGATGTCAACAGAGGCTGCGAGATCATGTCCAGCATAGGCGACGGCGGGAAGTTGACAGAGGCGCTGGAGGGCGACGGCCTCGATGTGAGGCACTTCTCGATACTCGTGGAAGACGCCGTAAGGGAGTGCGACCTGGTGGTCGCGCCGGACGGGGTCGCAGGGAACCTGATGTTCAGGACGCTTCACTTCGTCGGGGGCAGGAATGCCTACGGCGCACCCGTCGTGAACATTCCCGAGGTCTTCGTAGACACATCAAGGGCGAAGTCGGATTTCTCAGATGCGGTGCTGCTCGGTCTGGGCCTCTTCAAGGCCAGGTCTGGACGACTGTGAGCGGCCCTGAAACTATTATAGTCGCGTTAGGCTATCCCTTCGATGATGCGGATTCAGATAAACGGCTGGACCTCGAAGATAACCTTCTCGGCCACTCACATCATCCCCTTGCACGTGAAGTGCGGCAGACTGCACGGTCACGACTACGCAATCAACGCCGTGATCGAGGGGGGCGTGGGCCCCGACGGCGTCATCATGGACTTCATCAGCGTCAAGGAGTTCCTGCGGGGCATTGCCGGAGAGCTCGATCACCGCGTCCTCATCCCGCAGAGGCACAAGGGCGTGAAGACAAAGGATGGATACGTCCACTACGATCTTGGGGACAAGGAACTGAGGCTTCCCGAATGCGACTGCGCGATGCTCGATATCAACGTCACCTCCGCGGAGACGCTCGCGAATTTCGTCATGAAGCGCATGCTCGAGAAGGTCGTGTTCCCCAGCAATGTCAAGAAGATCGAGATAGGAGTGGATGAGGGCCCTGGCCAGGGCGCCTGGGTCAGCCACGAGCTATGAACAAACGGGGTCGGACAGATGCCAGAAGCGATAGTTCTTCTTTCCGGCGGATTGGATTCATCCACGGTCCTAGCGCTCTCGATGGAGGCGGGCTTCGAGCCAGTGGCGCTCACGTTCGACTACGGTCAGAAGCACAAGCGCGAGATTGAGAGCGCGAGGAGAGTGGCAGCGCATTATCACGTCAAGGAGCACTTGGTGGTGCCGCTCGATCTCGGCCGGTACCTGGACAGCTCGCTGACCAAGGCCTCCGTTGGGGTGCCCACGCACACGGACAGGACGGCTATCGGACACGGGATTCCCAGCACATACGTGCCGGCGAGGAACATCATCTTCCTGAGCATGGCGTCTGCGCTGGCCGAAAGCCGTGGCTCGCGGGCCGTCTTCATCGCCTCCAACGCGGTGGACTTCAGCGGGTACCCCGACTGCACTCCGGAATTCATCGAGAGCTTCCAGATGGTGCTGGATGTGGGC
The DNA here is from genome assembly GCA_037439985.1 of Methanobacteriota archaeon. Classification (GTDB taxonomy): domain Archaea; phylum Thermoplasmatota; class Thermoplasmata; order UBA10834; family UBA10834; genus COMBO-56-21. The sequence goes on from JBBIUZ010000029.1 coordinate 7,126, forward strand.
ACGAGGGCAGGGAAGGAGAAGCGGGGGATAAGGATCGAGGCCCCCATCCTGCGGAAGTCGAAAGCCGAGATTGTCAGGGAGGCAATCAGGCTCCAGGTGCCGCTGGAGCTCACATGGAGTTGCTACAAGGGCGGAAAGAAGGCATGCGGCAGGTGTGACTCCTGCATACTCAGGCTTGAGGGGTTCAAGGCCGCTGGGACCGTGGACCCGCTGGAGTACGAGGTGAGAGGATGAAGATATACTCGATTTTCAAGTCGATCCAGGGGGAAGGGATGACGATAGGCGCCCCGACCGTCTTCGTGCGGACATCGGGATGCCCGCTCAGGTGCACATACTGTGACACGCCGCAGGCGTTCGATAAGGGAGAGCAGATGACCATCGAGGCCATCATGGCCAAGGTGAAGAGGCTTGGGTGTTCGCATGTGTGCCTCACGGGTGGGGAGCCGCTCGCCCAGAAGGAATCCGTCACGCTATTGCAGAAGCTGCTCGACAGCGGGTACCACTTGGTCCTGGAGACCAACGGCGCGATGCCGCTGGACGAGCTTCCCTGCGTGGAGAACCTCACCATCAGCATGGACATCAAGTGCCCCTCGTCCGGGGAAGCCGAGAAGATGCTCTTCGAGAACATCGAACTGCTGGGGCCGACAGACCAGCTGAAGTTCATCATCGCCGATGACCGGGACTACGAGTATGCCAAGGAGGTCATCGACAGATACTCGCCGAAGTCGGAGGTCATCATGACGCCTGTGGGTGGCAAGGACCTCAGATCGCTGGCGGAGAAGGTCCTGAAGGAGAACCTGGACGTGAGGGTACTCCCTCAGCTGCACAAGTACATATGGGGCGATGAGGACAACCGGTAGCCTCAGTTCAGCCCCTGAACACGGGCCTTCTTGACAGGCGTCTGGGCAGAGGCAGACGGGCGCCTGGATACCCCTTGGAGAGCTCGGCCATGCGCTCCTTGAGCTCGTCGAGACTCATGCTGACCACCTCTCCGCTCCGCATCCTGACGGGCAACACGCCGGAGTTCCTCTCCTTGTCGCCGTACACGATGATCATGTTGACACTTGTCGTCCAAGTCGTCGATGTCCACCCTCGCCGGGTCAAGCGCATCGGCGATTCTCTCGCACTCGTCCACGAACTCGCCCCCGACCGGTATGAGCCGCACCTGCGTCGGAGCGAGCCAGAAGGGCAGCACCGGCTTGTCGTGCTTCAGGGCCTCCTCCAGGAGCGCGTACATCCACCTCTCGATCGAGCCGATGGACGAATGGCAAATGATGCACCCCTTTTTCTTGCCGTCGGCGTCCGCGTAGAGAATCCCGTACCTGGCTGCGTCCTCGACGTCGAGCTGGACGGTGCTCAGCTGAACCGCGCCGCCCACGGAATCGATCGTCTGGAACTCGTGCTTCACTGCCCAATAGTGCTTCATCTCGGAGATGACCTCTATGAAGGCGGCCCTCTTCGAGTACTTCAGGAGCTCGACCAGGTTCTCCTTGTACTTGTCATAGAAATCCTTCACGATCCTGAACGCCACGGCGTACTCGACGCCAGTCGCGTCTGCGAGGTCAGCGTAGTTCCTGTAGAGGTGCATGTACTCCTTCCAGCCCTCTTCCAGGTTCTTGGTGAAACAGTGCACGTCTGGCATGTGGAACGCCCTCAGCCTCTTCAGGCCTGTGAGTTCTCCGCGCTGTTCCAGCCTGAAGCTCTTCGAGAACTCATACACCCTCAGGGGCAGGTTCCTGTAGCTGAGGGTGGCTCCTTTCAGCATCCTGAACAGGCCGAAATCCCCCGCGAATCTCAGAACGAACTCCCTGTTCTCCTCGGTCCTGAGGGTGTAGTGCCTCTCGTGGAAGGACATTCCCTGGCTCCTTATGTCTGGGTAGGACCAGTCGTACAGGATTGGCGTGTCTATCTGAATGGCCCCGATCCTGTCAATCGCGATCTCCTCGGCCCACTTCTCCAGCAGGCCGAAGATCATGTGCCCCTTTGGGAACATCCGGAAGTGGCCGCGGTCGCTCGCCTCCTCGTAGTCGACGAGTTCGAGCCTTTGCATCGCCTTTATGGACGGTGGTTCTGTCCCCACCGTCCGGCCCACCTCCTCTGAGAGGATGAACTTCTTCAGTGAAGGGTGCTCGTCGAGGACCTTGAGGGAGTCGACAGTCTCGAGGTCCACCGGATACTCCCTGCCCTCGGGCGTGAGGATGCAGTACTCCGATTCGATATTCTCGACGACCTCCTCGCGCGTCACGACCTTCTCTGAGGTGAACTCCCTAGACAGCTCAGAGAGTGGGTGCCCCTTGCAGCTTATCTCGAACGCCTTGTACCATCCGAAGGCGGCCCTGTGGACCTCGATGCCCTTCGATGCCAGCGCGGCCTCTGTGGCCTTCAGCACGTCTACGGCGAGCTTCTTGCCTGCCAGATTCGGACTGAGGTGCGCATACGGATAGAGCACGAGTCTCTGGGCCTTGACCTGCGCGAAGACCTCGGCGAGGTCGGAGGCTGCGGCCTGCGAAATCACCTCCACGTTGTCATCGGCGGCTTCCACAGTCGAGAAGACGACCAGCGTCTCCTTGAACGAGTGCTTCTTCTGATAACCCTCTGGGAGCTCCTCCGCCAGCTTGGTCGGCTCCCTTATCTCGTACGCGAAACGGTCTGCGTGAATCAGCAGTACTCTCATGCGGCTCCGGCGCCCAAATAGGTCCGACAGTATTAAAAGGATGCACCGATGGAGAGCTGCCAGTCGCAATCCGCGAGCCGGCGAAACCTACTTGATTGGCCTCGGAGCATATAGGTGGGAAGGGCGTCGGCGCAGGCAGGCATCGGGGGGAGTCCATTGAGCTCATCAGAGAGCAGGTCAGCGAGAAAGAGACGAAAGGCAGCAGATGCTCCCGCGCCCGACCGAGAGGAGAACCCAAGCCCGTCCCTCGAACCTCCTCAGTCAGGTGAGGTCAGGCACACGCGGGCCGTGTGTGTGGCCCTTCCGCATGAAGGCAAGCCGACACGGGTACTTGGGGCAGACCCGACGGAGTTCATCTCCACGCTACAGAGCTCGACCCTAGCCTGGATAAATTTCGCGGTATCGGATCTAGCTGTGGATGGTACGGAGATCGCATCCAGACTCGGGTTCAGCGCTTCCCTCGTCCCCGAGGTGCTGAAGGGCTACTACTCCAACTTCGTTGACAACGAAGCTGAGCTCGGGATAATGGTGCCAGCCGTCAGAATCGCGAAGCTTGACATGAGATGCTATCCGCTGATCATCCTTGTGAGGCGGGACCTGATAGTGACGATACACAGTCAGGAGGTCGTGAGGCTCGTTCAGTTCTCCAGATACGCGGATACCTATCTCCGCAAGCTGCCAGAATCGATGCCTCTGGAGGACAAGCTGACGACCATGCTCGGCCGGATTCTGGACGAGAACAACTCGCGTAATTTCGAGTACCTCAGGGAAATCGAGGAACAGAGCGACGAGATGAGCCACCTGCTCTTGAACCCGCAGACGCAACGGATGGAGATCGGGAAGCAGATATACGATCTCAAACACACCCTCATAACCTACCTGAACACGCTCTGGAGGACGCTGGACGTCCTCCACAACCTGAGATACGCCGATGCGGCCCTGATTTCTGACAACCCAAAGGTGCTGGCTCAGATGCAAATGCTGGTCGAGGACGTGAATAGGCAGATCTCGCTAAGCGAGCACATGTCGGAGGTCCTCGCATCCGGCCTCGAGGTCCTCCAGGCGCTCTACAACAACCAGCTTCAGATTCTGAACAACAGGATGGCCCTCACGATGACTTGGCTGACGATCCTGGGAACGGCGGTCCTCGTCCCCA
>JBBIUZ010000029.1:10965-14294 GCA_037439985.1 Methanobacteriota archaeon
ACCCTCGCGACTGTGTTCGGGTTCGTCTTCAATCTGGGGAACTGGAGATGGCTCCTCTGGACCCTCTCGGTGCTTGCGTTCGCCACAATCGCATCGACCTGGCTTGCCTACTGGTGGGTGAAGCGCAAGGTCCAGTTGCCCCGCAGCCCCGAGTGACCGCGTCGACGGTCAACGGGCCCTGCCCCTCTTGGTGAGGATCTCCTCCAAGAGGTTCCTGGCCTCTCTCACCTTGGAGAGCTCCTCGTGGGTCAGGTCCAGCTTCAGAACGTGCCCCCAGACTCTCGAGAGGGCATGGTACGACTCCCTAATCAGCTCGATGTCGTCATTCATCTGCGTCCGACCTTCTGGTGCCTGTTCTTCCTCCTGGACCGGTCTGTAGAACGCGTTCCTGCCGACCTTCGTCCTGGTGACCACCCCCTTCTTCTCCAGTTTCTGCAGAGCCTGTGTGGCACCCGACTGCGTTATGTGGAGCTCCGCCGCCACGGCAGTCGGCGAGAGGATCCCCTTCCTCAGGACCTCGACTATCTCAGTCTCTCTTGGCGTCATCAAATCCCTCACATCCCATAAGCGACGCATTAGTGGCCAATAATGCCTCCCAATATACGGTAATACATTGGCTTCATTCTCGGATTATGTGTAGCGCAACTTAAGCCTTTGCGTGGAAGCACTGGCTCGTCACTAATGCCTGACTCGCAGTGAGGCAGCGGGTTGCTAATTTGTCGTCACATGCGCGAGTCCGTCCGCAACAGCCGCGTCTAGTCGACAAGCACCAGTCCGGTGAACCGGACCCGCTCCTTCGACGATAGACGCACCGGCATTCCCGCCCGTTTGCATGTCTCAATGACATCAATCCCCATTGCCTCCATCGACGGCCTTGCCACGAACGGGTGCCTGCAAGTCCTCCCGCTCGATGGGGGCACGCATTCTGGGCACAATCTGCATTCGCTGGCCGAAAGACCCGCCGCGAAGTAATACCCCATCTTGAACGCGTGGGCCTCGACCTCGTTGACGACGTCCAGAAGCCTGAGCTCCGAATCGACTACGCCGGTCTGGGATTCTATACGCCGACAGGAGTCACCCGTCAGACGGCTGGAGGACCTGTCGGCGGAATCGACATCCGCCTCGATCTGCAAGAGCAGGGCGTTCTCGTACTCATCCAGTATCCTGCTGAACTCGTCGAAGGACATGAGGTTCGGCGGACACAGAAGACGCCTTCCGTAGCTGCTGCAGATGGGCACGAGGCACTTGAGACGCGCTCGCCTGTCGACGACCACGTCGCGGGCGGAGATGATCTTTGCCGCAGTCGCCCCAGCAGCCCTAGCCGTATTCACCAGTTCCCTCAAGCCCGCATCGGGACGGCTCCGGCCGGGTCGCCGCCGCGTCATTGCCCTTCCCTGTCCCTCTCCTCCTGGGCTGGCTCGCCATCCCGGGGCCTGGACGCGTTCTCGTCCACGGCCTTGATCAGCTCTTCGGTAGTCCTCTCCTTTGTCCTGGGCATTGACCCCGGAACCAGGATGTTCATGAACTTCTCGAAGTGCTTCTTCTCGGTCAGGATCTGCTCGCGGGTGAGTTCGAGGCCCGCCACAGCTGTGATCGATTCGGTGCCAAGGCCGAATGACTCCACCCTCAGCTTGTCGAGGTCTCTCGCCAGCTTCCGTTCGTGGTCCTCTATCAGCTTCCCGATCCTCTCGTACGCGATATCCTTGAGCATCTTCTCCAGGTATGCGATCTGTTCGTCCCTTGTCTTCCGCGACAGGAGCATCAGCGCCGCCTCGTGCTTGAAGTCCAGCTTGGCACCGTGCTCGTCATCTGTCCTCGAGACCCAGAGTAGGGGGTGTTCCGGTGCGTTGTACGTGACCTTCTCGGGGACGAGCGCCTCGGCTGAGAATTTCACTGCGGAATCGCCCGAGGAATGGTAGATCGCGTAGAAACTCATCCTCTCGATGAAATTGACCTCCAGGAACTCGTGCCGGTTCTTCTCGACTATCGTCGGGTTTCCCTTCGCCAGCTCCTCGAGAACGGATGCCGGCGTGGCCTCCGGCTTTCTGTCGCCAAGGTATGCGGAAGCGCCCATTATGCATTTGAGCGGCTCGTAGGACCTCGTCAGCCAGAAGCTCGGCGGGTATGCGGTCCACGATCTCTTCTTCCCGGGCTCCTCCTCCAGCTTCATCTTCAGCTTGGAGAACGAGAATGTCGAGAACTGGTACCTTATCTTGTCACCGTCCCTCTCAAGCACACCCGAGGGCAGCCCCTCCTTGGCGACGATCCTGTCTGCCCAGAAGCCCAGCTCGGAACGCAGCCTCGGCCTCGTCGTGTAGCCCTGGTCTGCTATGTGACCCATGATCGCCCTCCTCGTGGGCGTGATCATCCAGCTGAGCCAAAGCATGAGCGACTTGGGTGTGTCTATGTAGGGCACTGGCAGGACAGTGTGATCCGCCGCCGTCCCCCAGCCCGGCAGCACTGCGAGCCCGGGCGTGTGCGAGTAGGACTTGTCGACGAAGACCGAAAGGGCCACATCGTCTGTCTCTTCCTGGCCTTCTCTGATCGGCGCCGGCTCGATCCTGAGGTCGGAGTTGAGGAAGTAGTAGTTCTGCCGCTTCGAATTGACTGGGACCAGCGCACCACAGTCAACCCCCTTCGATAGCAGCGTCCTCATCTGGATCCCGCTCTTGTCTTTGAGCGGTCTTGTCTGGGCGCTCAGAGACATCCTTCGCATGGATTCAGTCAGAGGGCTCCGTTCAATTTCCCTTCTTGTGAGCGGCTGGCTGTGCAGAAGCGAGTAGACGACGGCCCTTGAGACGTTGTTTGTGAGGAACTCCCCGATCTCGATTGCCTTCTCCTTCGGAACCGAAAAGACCTGTTGACTCATCCCATCCACCGGCTGTCCCTATTTGGTTCAAATCGGATTGTGCCTACTTATAACTATCCCAAAAAGGACACTGGATGGCCCGACGAACGACCGCCGTCGGTCGTCAGCTTCTAAGCTGTGTGAGGATCTCTGTCGTCATCCTCGATGTCGATGTGCTTCCTCCGAGGTCAGGTGTGCGGTGCTTTCCGGACCTCAAGACATTCATGACGGCGCGCTCAATCCTCTCCGCGGCGTCGCGGCGTCCGAGGGTCTCAAGCATGAGCGCTGACGAGAGTATTGCTCCGACCGGGTTCGCCATCCCCTTTCCTGCAATGTCCGGAGCTGAGCCATGGACGGGCTCGAACATGCTCACCCCGGACGGATTGATGTTCCCCGATGGCGCGAGCCCAAGACCACCCTGGAGCGCTGCTCCCAGATCAGTGAGGATGTCTCCGAACAGGTTGGGGGCGACGAGCAGCTT
>JBBIUZ010000030.1:0-6838 GCA_037439985.1 Methanobacteriota archaeon
GGCAAGTTCTTCTGGTCGCTCGGGCAGTCCGATACGTGCGGGGAGGCCCCGTGCGTCGAGTACACCTTCATCGGGAATCCGCTCTTCAAGGAGAAGCTATCCGTGCACGAGATGCGGGAGAGCTTCCTGTCGTTCCTGGAGAGGAACGGCCACGCCAGGGTGGCGCGGTACCCGATCACGGCCAGGTGGCGGGACGACGTGTTTTTCACCCAGGCCAGCATCTACGGCTTTCAGCCGTGGGTCATCCAGGGGGTCGTCGAGCCTCCGGCGAACCCGCTCGGCATATCGCAGACGTGCGTCCGGTTCAACGACATCGACAACGTGGGGAAGACAGGGTCCCATTTCACGATGTTCGAGATGATGGCCCACCACGTCTTCAACAAGAAGGACAATGAGGTCTACTGGAAGGACCGGACGACGGAACTCTGCCACGAGTTCCTCACCAAGGTCCACGGGCTCGACCCGAAGCTCGTCAACTACTCGGAGGCGTGGTGGGAGGGCGGAGGTAATGCGGGGCCGTGCCTCGAGGTTCTGCTCGGCGGCGTGGAGGTCGCCACGCTCGTGTTCATGAGCTACGCGATCGAGAACGGCAGCCAGAGGCCGATGGACATCCGTGTCGTGGACACGGGGTACGGGCTGGAGCGGCTCACCTGGATGTCCCAGGGTACGCCCTCGGCGTACGAGGCCGTGTTCGGGGACGTCCTGCAGGAGCTCAAGAGCCTGTCGGGCACGGCCGTCGACGGCAGGGTGCTGGCCGAGTACGCGAAAGTCTCAGGATCAATGAAGATCGAGACCGCTGCGGACGTCAGGGCGCTCAGGGGAGACACTGCGGCCAGGCTCGGGATGAGCCTCGACGACTTCATGAAGGCCGTCAAGCCCTTCGAGAGCATGTACGTCGTGTGCGACCACACCAGGGCGCTCATGTTCATGCTGAGCGACGGCGTCGTGCCGTCCAATGTCAGGCAGGGCTACTTCGCGAGGCTGCTCGTCAGGAGGGCCCTGAGGGAGATGTCCCAGCTAGGGCTCGACATGAGACTGTCCGAGATAGTCGCCAGGCAGATCGGGTACTTCTCCAAGGACTTCCCGGACCTCAAGGAGAACGAGGATGAGATCATCAAGCTCGTCGACGTCGAGCGGGAGAAGTACAAGGACACGCTGGTCAAGGGGAGGAGCATCGTCCAGAGGCTCGAGTCCTCCAAGGGCGGGAAGAGCATCGGCGAGGACGACCTGGTGGAGCTCTATGACTCCCACGGCCTCAACCCCGAGGTCGTCGCGGAGTTCGCATCGAGGCCCGTCCAGATCCCTGACGACTTCTACAAGAAAGTCGCCGCGAGACACTCGAAGGTCGAGCGCGAGGACTTTCCAGTCGAGGTGAAGCTGCCCACCGGGCTGCCGGCGACCAAGCTGATGTTCCACAAGGATCCGAAGAAGTACAAGTTCAGGGCGAAGGTCTTGGCTGTCCATGACGACTTGGTCGTGCTCGACAAGACCTACTTCTATGCCGAGAGCGGCGGCCAGGAGAGCGACACTGGCACGATGAAGGAGATGAAGGTCACGCACGTGGATAAGATCGGGGGGATCGTCGTCCACAAGGTCGAGGGCGAGATGCAGGCGGTGCCCGGGAAGCTGATCACGAGCCAGATCGACTCCGAGAGACGGAGAAGGCTGCAGAGGCACCACACCGCCACCCACATAATCAATGGCGCTGCGAGGAAAGTGCTTGGGAACCACATCTGGCAGACGGGCGCCCACAAGGGCCCGGACCTCGCGAGGCTTGACATCACCCACTATGCCGACCTCAGCCCAGAGGAGCTCGAGCGGATTGAGCTTCTGTCGAACGAAACCGTCCTCTCGGGCACGAAGGTCCAGAGCTCGTTCATGGAGAGGAACACGGCGGAGAAAAGGTACGGGTTCAGGCTGTACCAGGGCGGAGCGGTGCCGGGGAAGGAGATCAGGGTGGTCCGCATCGGCGATTTCGACGTCGAGGCGTGCGGGGGTATACATACAAAGAACACGCTCGAGGTCGGTGCCATCAAGATCCTAAGGACCAAGAGGATCCAGGACGGCGTCGTCCGTCTGGAGTTCGTTGCGGGCATGCCCGCGGTTGAGCAAATGATGGGGCTCTGGAACACCGTGAGCGCTTCCGCGGTGAAGCTCAACTCGACCCCCGAGAGGATCGGCGAGGCGATCGACAAACTGATGGCGGACAGGAAGGAGCTGACGAAGCAGCTCGAGGCGTTCAAGAAAGGCCGGGTCGGGGATAATGTCGAGGAGCTTCTCGCCAGATCGACAAGGGCCGGGGGCGTTTCGGTCGTCAGGCATGTCGAGTCCGAGGACATGAAGCACCTCGTCGGGCTCGCCAAGTTGCTGATAGGCCATCCGAAGACTGTCGCCATCCTCGGCTCCGACGAGCAGGGTGCGAAGGTCGTTATCGCAAGGAGCCCTGACGTGGACATCGACTGCAGGGCGCTGATCAAGGAGGCCATGCTGATAGTCAAGGGCTCTGGAGGAGGAAAGCCAGACTTCGCCCAGGGCGGAGGCGGGGACACGTCTGGCCTCGAGAAGGCGCTGGACCGGATCCTCCAGCTGACGAGGGAGACCCTAGAGAGAAGTGAGGCCTAGATGGCGCGCCCGTCCGAATACGTCAGAGTCCTGAGGTCCTACCTGAAGATCACGAGATCGGGCGCCATAGCCAGGAGATACTTCGTCATAGGGGCGTTCGACGGGGCCCTCACAATCCTCGGCGTCATACTCGGCGCGTACGTTTCTCAGGGTCACGCGAATCCCGACCTGGCGAGACACCTGATCCTCGCAGCCGGCTTCGCCGCCGGAGTCGCCCTCGCGATATCCAGTGCCGTAGGGGCCTATGAAGCCGAGCGGGTGGAGCACATGCTCCAGCACCAGCAGATCGAGAAGGCGATGCTCAGACCCGTGGAAGGCGCGAGGGTCGACGCGATGAGGGTCAGCATATCCTTCAGCGCGCTGTCGCACGGCGTCGCCCCGCTCGTGGCGGCGTTCATTCCCCTCCTGCCGTTCTTCTTCGTGAGCCTAGACGAGGCCGTGGTGACCGCCATCGTCATGACCCTGGGACTCCTCTTCGTCCTGGGAGCGTACCTCGGGAGCCTCATCAGGGAGATGATAGTCTACACGGGCCTGAGGTTCGTCATCGCCGGTCTCGCGACGGCCATCATTCTGATATTTGTAGGCGGAATGCCTTGAACGAAATGACCATAATTTGAACAAGGTGCTCATGCGGGGGACGTGACGACCTTCAGGTCCAGGACTCCCTTCTGGGCTTGCAGCGTCCTCGCGAGCGCGCGCACACGATCCGCTGCCCCTCTGAACGCGATCACCTCGAGGCAGGTGTGCTTCGAGAGATGGATGTGCATCGTAGCCGTGACGGCATCGGGGTACTCGTGCTGGAGTTCGGTGAGCGTGCGGTTCACCCCCTGAGAGTGATGATCGTAGGTGACGAGTATCACTCCCGGCACCTCGCCCTTGCGCGCCAGGTCCCACTTCCTGGTCGAGACGAACTCCCGCATCGCTTCGCTGACTGCCTTCGACCTGTTTCCATGGCCGAGACCCCTGGAGAGCGTGTCGAACTCCTTCAGCAAGTCCTCCGACACGGTCATGGAGATACGGGTCTTCTCGGCCATTGGTCATGGAACGGGCTATGTGCAGATAAGCGTTGCCAGGGTGTGGAGAAGGGGTTAAATAGAAGGGTGCCTTCTAGTATTACGAAAACATCAGAACGTAATACTAATACTCGGTGACGCACATGCACATACCTGACGGATACCTCGGACCCGCGACTTGGATTGCACTGTACGCAATCATGATCCCATTCTGGCACTTCGCCTTCAGATGCGCGAATCGGAGGCTGGGACCACGGAATGTCCCTCTGCTGGCATTCATGGCCGCGACCTCGTTCCTCGTGATGATGTTCAACCTGCCGATCCCCGATGGCACGACCGCGCACATAGTCGGCGCTGTGATGATCGCAATCCTGCTGGGACCATATGGGGCGACGATCGCTCTCACGATCGTCTTGCTGATCCAGGCCTTGCTGTTCGGAGACGGGGGCATCACTGCTCTTGGCGCGAACTGCTTCAACATGGGCGTGGTCATGCCGTTTGTCGGCATCTTCATCTACACATTCATCAGAAAGAGGGTGAGCAGTAGCACGAGGTCCAGGGTGGCCGCATCGATGGTGGCCGCCTACATCGGTCTTGTGGCGGCGGCCTTCACGGCGTCGATCGAGTTCGGCATCCAGCCGATGATCGCACCTGGATACGCGCCCTATGGCCTAGATGTCGCGGTTCCTGCGATGGTGCTGACGCACATGCTCGTCGGTATCGTGGAGGCCATAGCCACAGGTGCAGTTGTCTACTATGTCTCTGAGCACCGCAGGGACCTCTTGGCCATCGAGAAACTGGCTCCCCGTTGGATGAACGACATGCTGAAGGAGGACGTCCCGGAGGGCGAGCACGACGAACACAAACCGAACGACTCGCCCGCACGGGCATGAAGGTGTGTGACATGAAGGTGACGAAGTGGCCCATGAAGTGGACGTTTGCGCTCGCTCTCATCATCGCAGCGACCCCGATAGGCATCCTGCTGGTCTGGAACTATGGCAATGCGTGGGGCGAGTGGGGAGAGGTGGGGAGCTGGGTCCCGAGGAAGTATTGGTCCGCGCCAATCCCGGCCTACGACTTCGGCGACTGGAACACCCAGCTGGCAGCGTCTCTCGGCTACATCGTCTCGGCCGTCATCGGCGTCATAGCCATCATCCTCCTCACGTACGCATTGGGCCTTCTGATGAAGAGAAGGGAGCTGACGCAGACAAAGAAATGAGCTGGTACACGGATGTTCGAGAGGGTTATCATGTCCGTGGCGAGGGCGGTCAGAGATTCGCTGGAGCTCGAGAAGAGCACTAGCAGCAATGGAGCGCTCCAGCGCCTTGACCCGCGGTTTGTCTTCATCGCCCTGATGTCCATGTTGGTGACAACCGTGCTTCTCAGGAACGTGATGAGCATAGCGCTGGTGATCGTGGCGTCCATTGTGCTAGCTGGAATATCAAGGATATCTCTGGCCAGCTACCTTGGCAGGGTCTGGGTCGTCGTCCCGCTCTTCACGGTCGTTGTGATGCTCCCGAGCATGACTAATCTCATCACGCCTGGCATCCCGCTGTTCACGCCGAAGGGCATATTCGGGACAGGGGTATACTTCACGGAAGCGGGGGTCTATTCGGGGATCACCTTCACCCTGAGGGTCGGGGCCGCCGTGTCCATGTCGGTGCTGCTGGTATCGACCGTCGAGTGGTCGAAGCTGATGAAGGCCATGTACGACCTGAGGTTCCCGAAGTCGTTCATCATGATGCTCGACATGACATACCGATACATCCACCTGCTTCTGGGCGTGACACTGAGCATGTTCACGGTCCGGAAGAGCCGCATCTCGGGAAAGGTCAGTTCCAGAGAGAAAAGGATGATAGGCGCCTCCTCCGTCGCGACCATCTTCTCCCGCGCCTACCATATGAGCGAGGGGGTGTACCTGTCGATGGTATCGAGGGGATACACTGGCAGGCCCCGGATGCTAACGGATTTCAAGGCGAGAGGGTGGGACTACGCTTTCCTCATGTCTCTGGTGGCCTTCGGCATCATGTTGATGGCGTTTGACGCCACCGCGGCGAAGGACGCACTGGTGCATGTGCTTCCGTGAACGGGGCTCTGTCGCTATGGTCGAACCAATCATCCGGCTGAGAGATGTCGCATATGTGTATCAGGACGGCACAGCAGCACTGGACGGGGTTTCGCTGGACATATTCCGGGGGGAGCGGGTGGCGATACTGGGACCGAACGGCGCCGGGAAGTCCACCCTGCTCCAAGTAATGGCCGGCCTCATCGCTGTGACCAGCGGGTCGGTCGAGGTCTACGGCAGGAGCATCGATCGTAAGGCTGTCGAGAGCGCCCACGACCTAACGTGGTTGAGGAGGAAACTCGGCATCGTCTTCCAAGATTCCGACGTCGCCCTCTTCAGCTCCACCGTCTGGAACGACGTCTCCTTCGGGCCGCTGCACATGGGCATGACCAAGGAAGAGGTGACGAAGAGGTCGCTGGACGCCCTGGATTCTCTTGGCATCGCATATCTGAGGGACAGGGCCCCCCACAGGCTCAGCGGCGGGGAGAAGAGGAAGGTCTCTCTCGCCTGTGTCCTGTCCATCGACCCGGACATCATCCTCTTCGACGAGCCGGTATCGGACCTGGACCCGAGAAGCCGCAGGAACGTCATCGGGATACTCAAGAGGCTCAGCAGCGAGGGCAAGACTGTAGTCGTCGCGACCCACGATGTGAATGCGGTGCCAGACATCGCGGATAGGATAGTTGTACTCAAGAGGAAGGTGCTCGCTTCGGGAACGGTCCGCGAGACACTGTCGAACGAGGAACTCCTGGAAGAGGTGGATATCGACGTCCCGGAAGTGGCCCGCCTATTCAGAATACTAGCCTCGTTCGGATATCATACCAAGGAGCTGCCCTTCTCGATAGACGAGGCGGCCGATGTCATCGTCGGGAAGGGCCAAGGGAGCCTGGAGAAGAGGTGACGTCGACATCCACGGAAGCGGGCACACGTGAGGATGAGCGCCTTATGCACTACCCACTCGGGCGCGGGGGTCGCCGGAAAGGGTGTGCTGGCACGCACCGGGCTTACCTAATCCGGGGCTTGGCATCAGCATAAGGGTTTTATACACCTTAGTGTGTCGGGGAAGTGCGCTCCAGTCAGCACCAGTTGTTCGACTGTGGAGCGACCCTGTCAGAGATACAGCGGAGGTTCACGTTTG
>JBBIUZ010000030.1:6849-14095 GCA_037439985.1 Methanobacteriota archaeon
AGAAGGAAGCGAAGACCAAGGGTGCGCCCAAGGACAAGGACGTCAAGGACGGCAAGGCTAAGAAGGGCCCACCAGCGGAGAAGAAGCCGGTCGTCAAGAGGGACGAGAACTTCAGGTACATAGTCAGGCTAGTGAACACCGACATCGACGGCAACAAGAACATCGTGATTGGGCTCTCTGGCGTCAAGGGTGTCGGAATCAGGACGGCCGAGATCATCGCGAGGGCTGCAGGCGTCCCGAGGAAGACCAAGATCGGCGAACTGCCGGAGTCCAAGACCGAGGAGCTCGAGAAGCTCATCACCGACTATTCCGAGAAGGTGCCGCACTGGATGGTCAACCGGCAGAACGACTGGTCGACCGGCGCTGACATGCACCTCGTCGGGGTCGACGTCGAGCTGAACAGGCGGGACGACATCAATCTCATGAGAATGATCAGATGCTACAAGGGCATCAGGCACGAGCAGGGCCATAAGGTCAGGGGCCAGAGGACAAGGGCCAACGGCAGGACCGGCATGACCATGGGAGTCATCAGGAAGAAGCTCGAGCCCGGAGCCAGTGCCGAGAGCAAGGAGAAGAAGGAATAGTGTGACCCATGGGAGACCCCAAGTTCTCAAGGAGGAAGTACGAGACGCCGGCCCACCCGTGGGAGGGCGAGAGGATCAAGGCCGAGAACGAGCTTCTGATGAAGTACGGCCTCAAGAACAAGCAAGAGCTCTGGCGGGCGCAGTCCCTGGTGAGGTCCTTCAGGGCCCATAGCCGGGAGCTGCAGGCCAGGCTCAGGACCGGAGACCCGCAGGCGAAGGTCGAGACAGACCAGCTTCTGGAGCGCTGCGCGAGGCTGTCCCTGCTGCCCCAGGAGGGCGCGACGCTCAACGACATACTCACGCTCACCACGGAGGCCGTCCTCCAGAGGAGGCTCCAGACGATCACTTACAGGAAGGGGCTGGCGTACACGCCGAAGCAGGCCAGGCAGTTCATCGTCCACGGCCACACAGCCATCGGCTCCAGGAAGATCACGATTCCCGGATACCTCGTCAAGAGGGGCGAGGAGGACCATGTCCGGTATCATGTCTCGTCACCGATCAACAACGAGCTGCATCCGATGAGGCCGAAGCCGGTGGAGCTCCAGGCGAAGGTCCAGACGGAACCGGCCAGTGGGCAGACCGTGGAGAAGGAAGAGGTCCATGTCGCGAAGCCCAAGCTGAAGAAGCTCGTCAAAACCGAGCTCAAGGAAGAGAAGGAAGAGGAAGAGGCTGACATAGAGACGACCAGCTCCGGGGCTTCGCCCGAGGGCAAGGAGTGATCTCGATGGCCAAGTGGGGGATAGCGCACATCTTCGCAAGCTACAACAACATCATCATCACCGTGACGGACGTCACGGGCGCTGAAACAATCACCAAGGCCAGTGGCGGAATGGTCGTGAAGGCAGCCAAGGACGAGGCATCGCCGTACGCGGCCATGAAGGCCGCGGAGAAGGTCGCCGAGATTGCCAAGGAGAAGGGCATCGACAGCATTCATGTCAAGGTCAGGGCGCCCGGAGGCAACAAGTCCGCGTCCCCGGGGCCGGGAGCGCAGGCCGCGATCAGGGCGCTCGCAAGGGCGGGGCTGCGCATCGGAAGGATAGAGGACGTCACGCCGGTGCCGCATGACGGGACCAAGAAGAAGGGCGGCAGAAGGGGACGCAGGGTGTAGAGTGGTTCCGGATGAAGATCGACATACTTGAGATGACGACGACAAAGGCGCAGTTCATCATATCGGACACGAACCCGACTTTCGCGAACGCACTGAGGAGGACCATCATCTCCGACGTGCCCAAGATGGCGATAGACAACGTCGAGTTCCACCTCGGCCCGATCATGGACGAGAAGGGCGCGGCCTACGAGAGCGTGTCCCCGATGTTCGACGAGATAGTGGCACACAGACTCGGCCTCGTGCCGATCCCGACGGACCTGGACGCGTACAACTTCCGCGCGAAGTGCACGTGCGGCGGAGAGGGCTGCCCCAGCTGCACAATCATGTACTCGATTAACAAGAAAGGGCCCGCGACGATCTACTCGGGCGACCTCGAGCCCATAGGCGACCAGAAACTGAGAATCAAGGACGACCTCATTCCGATCGTCAAGCTCGCGGAGGACCAGGCGCTACTGATCTACGCGACCGCAGAGCTAGGAACTGGCAAGCAGCACGCGAAATGGCAGGCCGCGCTCGGTGCGGGGTACAGGTATTCCGCCAACATCGATATCGACCACGCGAGGTGCGACCTCTGCGGGAGCTGCATCAGCGTGTGCCCGAAGGGCGTCCTCGCGAAGGAGGACAGGAAGATCGTGGCGAAGCACCCCGAGAAGTGCAACCTGTGCAACAGCTGCGTCGAGGTCTGCGACACGGGCGTCATGAAGGTCACCGGGGACCCGACCAAGATGCTCTTCAGGTTCGAGACGGACGGGTCGCTCCAGGCCAAGGAGGTCCTGCTGCGAGGGCTGAAGATCCTCGAGGAGCGCTTCGACGGCCTGAGGGAGCAGATAGCCTCGCTGGAAGAGTAGGCCTACAGGAACTCGTCCAGCTTCGGGTTCTTCACCTTGTCCGACTGGAACAGGGAGTCTATCGCATTCTCGAGCAGGTCTATCCTCTGCCTTGTGTACGCGGGGACATTGAACTCCTCCCCGATCTCCTTCGCCTTCTCCAGATACTTGCTGACGCCAGCCTCGTGGACCGTCAGCGTGAGCCTGTTCCCGCAGTAGCACCTGCCCCTGAGCGGTATGCGTCTGTACTTCGTGTTGCACTTGGTGCACCGGAGCTGCTGGCCCGTGAAGCTCTTGAGGCTACCCTGGATGTCCGGGAGGAGGTGCTTCGTGATGATCCTGTGGACCACGTCCGCGACATCGACCGCCCTGATCTTGACGCCCAGGCTGATCTGGGCGTTCAGCTTGTCATCCATCGTCTCGAGGGAGGTGTATGCCGAGGTCGTCGGACCCCCCGATATGTCCCTGACCCGGTGGGTGAACCCCAGACCCTCGTACTGCAGAACCGTTCCTATGCGTCCGCTGACAAGGTCCATGATGGACTCGACCTCCTTCGGGTGGGCGTATCTCTGCGTCGCCTTGTAGAACTCCAGCGGGTATCTCGAGCCCGCATCGAGGCTGTGCGCCTCCTTGTCTATCTCGTCCGGGTCGAGCTTGGTGGTCAACACCAAAGGGGCGTCCATCAGACCTCCCCTCTTCTCGGGGAGGAAGGACCGAGAGAAGTTCAGAAGGCAGTCCATCAGCAGCATGAGGGAGTCCTCGTCGCCGTCGCAGTTCCTCCTCTTCGCCGCGTGGAAGAACGGGTGGGCGTAGCCCGCATGGGCCGCCGAGAAGCCGACGATCCTGGCCAGGACGCCCCCTGACGTATGAGGCGCAAGACCGACAACGAGATGCCCGACGAGATCTCGCCTTGACTCTATGCCGTAGAAGCGTTCCTGACCATAGAAATTGACGAGGAGGTCGTCAACGAACTTCGAAGTCCTGATGAGGTAGCCCACGCACGACTCCGGGACTATCACGTCCTGGACCCTCAGCTCGAGCAGCTGGTCATCCCGCTCCAACTCCCTCCCGAGGTAGTCCTTCGTGTAACCCAGGCCGCGGGCCGTGGCGACGTCAATCCCGACTTCCTTTGACGTGAAATGCGTGAGCGGCACGTCTGTGGCGTCTATCCTGACTGTGCCGTCCTTGAAGACGAACACCTCGTGCCTGGCCCTGAGGATCCCCTTCTCGATGGCCTCGGGCGTCTTGGTCCGGGATATCATGCCCTGGACGCCCTTGACATCGAGGCTGCGCTTCTCCCTGAGCCGTTCGAGAGCCGATGTGAACAACTGGCCGACGGGAACGTCCTGAATCCCGACGTTGCCCGTTGGAGTGGTATGGGCCCCGCACGAGCAACTCGACATGAAGGATTTCCTGCCGCACTGAGCGCATACGCGCTCGCCCAGCTCCAAGCGTATGGACTCCGCCTCCGCGGCCTCGTTGATCATCCTCTGAGGCCCTCCGCTGGTCCCGACAGGGAAGAGAGCGTGGGGCGGGGGTTTCATGCGGCGCTCCCGTGCCTTCTCGGGCCTGGCGACCCTCGCGCCTATCCGGGTGATGGCCCGCGCCCGCACGTCGACTCCTGAGAGGGCTTTGACGAGGTCCAGCGGGCTGGTGCACTCCGGGACCGCTCTGCCGTTTGATCGGACTCTGGAGCCGTCAGTCTCCAGGCCCAGGCCGAGCAGCAAGGGGGCCGCGCAGGCCATGAAAACGAGCATGCCATTATCGACCCTGTGCAGCGCTCCTAGGGATTCAGCAATGCTCTTGACGTTGGGACTAGCGGGTACCGCGATCGAATCCCCGTCCACCGTTGCGTCTCGGAGGACCTTGTCGCGGAGATCGAGGATGTCGTGGACGGAGACATCACTCCAGAAGAGGTTGTATCTCGGGTGGAGGGGCACGCCCAACTCGCGGCACATCTCCAGCGCCCGCTGGAACGACTGGGCCTCCCAGTCGTCCGGCAGGCCCTTGCACCTCTCGAGGAGCTCCTCCCTGTACCACTCGATGCAGTACCCAGCAGGCATCAAGAGGTGGTTGTTCTCGACGAACTCACCGTACGGGATCAGTATCTCACCGACATCGACTATCTCCTTCACGCGGTCCTTCAGGGCCCTCGCCTCCTCGATCGTTTCGACGCTCACGAGGTCCCCGCTGTCGAGGAGCACAATCGGACCTTCGACCTGCTCGCACGGCGTGATCGCGCCCGCCTTTCCAGGCCGCTCGGTCTTGATCTGGGTGCCAATCGCCACGAACTCCCCGAGGAGCTCCATCGTGGCCGGGTTCATGCCGAGGGCTGCGAGTCCGGTCGCCCTCGTCCTGCCGTACCGCAGGCGGAACCCTCCGACCTTCGACGGATACGCGAGCACCGGCCTGCCGGCTATGAGGTCCTTCAGGAACTTGGAACTGGGTGCCACCTCCGCCTCCCCCTCGACGACTCCTTTCTTCTTGAGGTTGAGGTACTCGTCTATGAACTCCCAGCCGTCGATCGACAGCCTCTTGACGTGCTTCTGGATCTTCGGGGCCTTGAGGCAGAGCCCCTCGGCCACGACGAGGCACGCACCGCCTCTAACCCTGTTCGTCCCGATCCGCGGAAGGTCCCTGAAACCGCGTATCTCATCGTCCTCCGTCCCCTCGCCGTCTATGCACACAGGGACGTTCTTCGCGATGAGTTCGATCTCCTCGTTGGTGGGGGTGTACTGCAGATGCTGGCAGGACTTGTACAGGGGGATCTCCTCCTTCAGTCTCTGGACCTCCCCGTTCGAGGACACGTACCGGCCGATGCCCATCTCGCGCCGCACCACATCGGCTATGAGAACGCTCATCGCCTGGCCCGTGCCCCCAGCGGACCGGATCGGCCCCGAGAAGAAGACCGTCAGGTAGTCGGAGCTGTCGGGGTTCCTCCCTATGGTGACCCCCGTTATCCCCTCGAGGGGCGCGACGAGTATGCCCTCCGTCAGGACCGCTAGGCCTGCCCGTATCGCTCTCTCGATGGCGAACTCGCGGGACCTGGCCGGCATCTTGACGTACTCCTTCGCGACGAGGATCGAAACCTCCTCGCGGTTGTGGTCCCTGCTCAGCTCCCTTATGCGGAACGCGATGCCCTCGACGTCCCATTCGAAAAGGAGCTTCTCGACGCGCTCCGCCAGGTCCGCTGCCTGCGGTATCTCGACATCAAGCTCTGGGTCGAGGCCATTCGTCCGAGCGCGTCTGGCGACATCGTAGCAGGAATCCACCTCGCGCTGAAGCCTCGAGAAGTACTCCTCCATGGACTCGCTGCAAACGACAGCCTTCATACGCTCCCCCTTAAGGCAGGGGCCGACATCCCATCCAGAGCAGGAATGCTAGATGTGCGATCCCGGAAGTCAATCGTCATTCCGACTATAAGTGTTGCTTGGGGCCGAGTGTCTCGGTGATTCTGCTGATGAGCTTCTGCACGTTGTGCCCCGTGAGGGCCGATATCCTCAGCCTGCCGTCCTTGGCGTCCGCGATGTCCGCTTTGTTCTCCACCTCGATCATCGGCACGGACGAGAACTGTCCCCGTATCTGGCCCAGGAGGTGCTCCTGCTCGGACAGCGGGTAGCCGCAAGTCTCCGTCGGGTCGAACACGAAGACCACGAGGTCGGCTAGATGCTTCAGCGCAAGTATCCCCCTGAGTTCTATCGCGTTCCTCTCCTCGATAGGCCTGTCCAGGAGCCCCGGGGTGTCGACGACCTGGTATGTGAAGTACCTCCTCTCGAACTTGCCCACGGATATCTCCTGTGTCGTGAAGGGATAGACCGCCACCCTCGGCTTGGCGGTCGACATCTTCGACACGAGTAGGCTCTTGCCGACGTTTGGAGCGCCCGCGACGACCACGGTCGGCTGCTCCGGGTTGATGGCCGGGTACTTCCTCATGATATCCCGGGCACCGGATAGGAACTTCAGGTCCTTGGCCACCTGCTTCACGAACGACGATATCCTGCCGTAGGCCGACCGCCTCAGCTGGTCGATCCCGTCGATGCTGCGGGCCGACGCCATCTGCCTCGTCGCATCCCTTGCGACCCTCGCCACGTTGCCTCTCGACCAGTCTATCGCGCCAAGCGCTTTCTTTAGCCTGTCCCGGCCGACGGTGACGTCGATCAGCTCCGCGTAGAACGGACTCTGCCGATCGATGCTCGGGAAGGCCTTCACGTACTTCCCCATAGTGCTGACTATCGTGTCGCTTGAGGACTTCAGCTTCGAGATATTGATTTCGCGGACGGTCTCGAGCCTCGTCTGCCCTTCGTAGTCCAATTTGGAAGCCCTCCTGAAGGCCTTGTCCAGGATTTCGTCCGCGGACAGCACAGTCGGTATGTCGTACATCGTCCAAAGGCCATCGTCGCGCGGGTCATAAAACTATGTTTTCGCGTGCATAGGCCGGACCGACGACCAGACCGGCCACCTGTAGAGTGGTGCACATCAGGCCCGGCTGAGGGGGTTTTGCTCTGCGCAGGACAGCGTCGCGCGGAACGCCTAACCGTTCTCTACCCGTTCGCGGTCTTCCCCTCCGGGAGCACGTACCATCTCACCCTATCCCCGACGGCGGCCCTCAGCTTCCATCTCGCGGTCTTCTTCACGCTCTCGATGTGCCCCCTTATCCTGTCAAGCTTTGCGGACAGAAGACCGACCTTATCAGGATCCAGTCCCATGCCAGTCAGACTCCCCTTGAC
>JBBIUZ010000031.1:0-13714 GCA_037439985.1 Methanobacteriota archaeon
CATGAGCTGCCTCAAGGCGCGCTCGTCGGCGTCAAGGTCGATGAGCCTCTTGTGGACCCGCATCTCCCAGCGGTCGATAGTGCTCGAGCCACCGCCGTCCGGGCCCTTCCTGCAGGGCACTACGAGCCTCTTGGTGGGCAGTGGAATCGGGCCCGAGATCGCCACGCCGGTCTTCTCGCTGATGGTCTTGATCTGCTTGCAGACGCCGTCGACCTTCTTGGGGTCCGTTCCGCTCAGAGAAATCCTAGCCCGTTGTGCCATCCAGAAGACCTCATTCACAAAAACATAAAGGATTTGAAGAAAGGGTTTACATCTCCTTTTTCTCGACCTCGATGACCATTCCGGCCGCGACGGTCTGTCCCATGTCCCTGATGGCGAACCTGCCCAGCTGCGGGAAGTCCTTCGCCTTCTCGATGACCATGGGCTTCGTCGGCGTTATCCTCACGATGGCCGCGTCACCGGTCTTGAGGAACTGCGGGTTCTCCTCCTTCACCGTCCCGGTCCTCGGGTCCAGTTTCTTCTGCAGCTCCGTGAACGTGCACGCGACCTGCGCCGTGTGCGCGTGGAACACGGGCGTGTACCCGACCGTGATGACGCTCGGGTGGTTCAGGACCATGATCTGCGCCGTGAAGGATTTCACGACCGTCGGTGGGTTGTCCACCGGGCCCGCGACATCGCCCCTCTTGACGTCCGCCTTCGCGATGCCCCTGACGTTGAAGCCCACATTGTCCCCAGGGACCGCCTGTGGAAGGGCCTCGTGGTGCATCTCGATCGACTTCACCTCGCCGGTCTTGTTCGCGGGCATGAAGATGATCTTCATATCGGGCTTCAGCACCCCGGTCTCGATCCTGCCCACCGGGACCGTGCCGACTCCGGTGATCGTATAGACGTCCTGGACGGGCAGCCTGAGTGCCTTCTCGGTCATCTTTGGCGGCTCCTTCAGTGCGTCGAGCGCCTGCACGAGCGTCGGGCCCTTGTACCAGGGCATGTTCGTGGACGGCTTCGCGACGTTGTCGCCCTTGTATCCCGATGCGGCCACGAACGGGATCTCATCCGGCTTGAACCCTACGGTCTTCAGGAGCTCGCTGACGGCCTTCTTCGTCTCCTCGTACTTCTTCTGGTCGTAGTTGACGGCGTCCATCT
The DNA here is from genome assembly GCA_037439985.1 of Methanobacteriota archaeon. GTDB lineage: Archaea > Thermoplasmatota > Thermoplasmata > UBA10834 > UBA10834 > COMBO-56-21. The sequence goes on from JBBIUZ010000031.1 coordinate 1,144, forward strand.
TGTTGACTTCGATGACAATCTGGTTCACGCCGAGGGTCCTCGCGAGGAATATGTGCTCCTTCGTCTGCGCCTGCGGCCCCTCGATCGCCGAGACGACGATGACGGCCGCGTCCGCCTGGCTCGTCCCCGTGATCATGTTCTTGACGAAGTCTCTGTGGCCAGGGGCGTCGATTATGGTGAAGTAGTACTTCTGCGTGTTGAACCTCTTGTGCGCCACGTCGATGGTGAGCCCTCTCTCCCTTTCCTCCTTTAGTCCATCCATGACCCATGCGAACTCGAAAGTTGCCTTGCCCTTCTGCTCGGCCTCCTTCTTGTACTTCTCGATGACATGGGGCTCGATGTGCCCCGTATCGAGCAACAGTCGGCCGACAGAGGTCGACTTCCCGTGGTCGACGTGTCCGATGAACACCAGGTTCATATGTGGTTTCTCAGCCATTTTCGCATCTCCGATGCAATGCATTCGAGCATTATGCTATTGGTATATTAGTCTTTTTGGGTGAAGGACTGATGTGGCTCAGCGGCCTCAGCCCGCGTAGTACGACGCGTCGTACGGCTCCGGCTTGAGGCCCTTCCTCTCCCTTATCTGAGGCACGGTCTTCTCCTGCACTTCGCGGGGCATCGGCTCGAAACCCGAGTTCTCCGTGGACCACAGCGCGCGACCGCTCGTCGCGCTCCTTATGGAGGCCGCGAACCCGAACATCTCCGCCACAGGGCACTTGCCCTGCACGACGGTGATGTCCCCCTCCTGCTTCATGTCCTCGATGATGCCTCTCCTCTGCTGTATCTCGCGGATCGCGTTGCCCATCATGTCCTCTGGAACATTGATGAACACCTTCTGGATCGGTTCGTAGAGCACCCTCCCGGCCTGGCACATCGCGCCGTAGATGGCGCTCCTCGCGGCCGGTATGACCTGCGCTGGTCCCCTGTGGATGCTGTCCTCGTGCAGCTTCGCGTCCACGAGCATGACCTTCATCGCCATGCACTTCTCGTTCGAGAGCGGCCCCTTGTTCATGGCCTCCTCGAAGGCCTCCTTCACGAGATCCATCGTCTCGTGGAGATATTGAATCCCCTTCGTCATGTCCAGAAGGACATTCGTCCCGACGAACCCGACGACGCCTTTGGCCTCCTCCTTGGTCGTCCCGAGGTCCTGGAGCTTCTTGGCCAGGGCCTTCGAGTCCTTGATCCTTCCCTCGGTTTCGATCTCTCCCGAGCGTATGGCCTCGACGACAGCAGGCAGCAAGGGTTCCACCTCGATGTAGAACCTGTTGTGCTTGTTCGGGGACTTGCCTTCGAACGGCCCGCCCTTCCCCGCGACACACTCTCTGAAGACGACTATGGGCTGAGAGGTCTTGATCTCGACCTTGTGCTCGTTGACGATCCTGTAGTTCGTGATCTCGAGGTGCAGCTCGCCCATGCCCGACATGAGGTGCTCGCCCGTCTCCTGGTTGATTTCGACCTGGATCGATGGGTCGGCCTTCGCGACCGTCCTGAGCACGTCCACGAGCTTGGGGAGGTCCTTCGTATGCTTCGCCTCGATAGCGACCGTCACGACGGGGTCGGAGTAGTGCACGATCTTCTCGAAGGCTGCCATCTCGGGGTCGCTCGAGACGGTCGAGCCCGCGACGGCGTCCTTCAGACCTGACACGGCCACGACGTTGCCGGCATCTATCTCCTCCACTGGTATTCTGTCGGCTCCGACGGTGAGCGAGACCAGCTGAGCCCTGTTCGGGTTCGGCATGCCGCTGATCCAGAGCTCCTGGCCCTTGATGATCTTCCCGCTGTAGAGTCTCCCGACTGCGACCTCTCCCGCATGGGGGTCCACGATGATCTTCGTGACCATGTACGCCACCGGTCCATCGGGGTCGCAGGCGAGCATGGATTTGCCGAATTTGGACTCCGGGTCGCCGTGCCAGATGACAGGTATCCTGAGCTTCTGCGCCTCCAGCGGGTTCGGCAGGTGGGCGATGACCATCTCCAGCAGGACCTCGTGCAGGGGCGCGCGCTTCGCCAGCGTCTTCTGGTCCTGGTTCTTGCAGTACTCATATATGTCCTTGAACTTGATGCCCGACTTCTTCATGAACGGGACGGTGATGGCCCAGTTGTTGAAGGCGGAGCCGAATATGACGTTCCCCGTCTCGACCTTGAGAGCCCACTTGTCCTTCAGGTCGTCCGGCAGCAGCTTGCGTACCTTCTCGTTGACCTCATTCACTATGTTAGACAGTCTCTGCTGCATCTGTTCGGGCGTGACCTGGAGCTCGTTGATCAGCCTGTCGACCTTGTTGACGAACAATATCGGGTGGACGCGCTCCTTGATGGCCTGCCTGATGACCGTCTCGGTCTGTGGCATCACGCCCTCGACGGCGCAGCACAGTATGATGACGCCGTCTATGGCCCTCATGGCCCTCGTGACATCGCCGCCGAAGTCCACGTGCCCAGGCGTGTCGATGAGGTTGATGAGGTACTCCTCCTGCCCGAGCGTGTAGACCATGGACGCGCTCGCCGCGTTGATCGTGATCCCCCTGGCCTGCTCCTGCTCGTCGAAGTCCAGCAGGAGCTGCTTTCCCGCGAGGTCTTCCGACATCATGCCTGCGCCAGCGATCAGGTTGTCCGATAGCGTGGTCTTGCCGTGGTCGATGTGCGCCGCTGTCCCGATGTTTCTGATGTATTTCGGCTTCCTCATGAGGGCCTGGGCCCTCTTGATGTTGTCTTCCTTCCTTCCCATATCATCACCATGAGGGGGTCAGCGGTATTTCGTAAGTGCGAGACATGGAGCGCAAAGCCGTACAGATGGATCAGCGTGCCGAGGAGGACACCCTCTCGATCTCTTCCTTCTTGGCCACTGAGTAGCAGTTGACGTCGTTGTTCGCGGCCGCGATGATCTCGTCGGCCAGGCTCTCTTCGATCGCCTTCTTGCTCTTGTGCGATCCCTCGAGAGCTCCGTTGCAGATGTACCTCAGCGCGAGGTCGACTCTCCTTGCAGGGGCCACGTCGACGGCCTTCGGGACGGAAATGCCCCCGTACTGTAGCCTCGTGACCTCCTCCCTCGGGGCCACGTGCTGGATGGCGTCCACGAAGACCTGGAGCGGGCTTCTCTGGGTCTTCTTCTCTATGATTCCGAAGGCGTTCTCCACCGCCCTGTACGCCTTGAGCTTCTTGCCCGTGAAGTCCTCGGTCCGCATCATCCCGTTGATGAGCCTCTCGACAATGCTCATTTTGGCTTTCGCGAACGGCTTGTTCGTGTGTTTCCCGCCAGTATGAGGGACAGCGACCGGAGTGATGTCGATGTACCTCGCGATCCCGACGTCCTTGACCACCACGCCGGTCACGTCGAACCTGCCGAACAGGAGCACTTTTCCGGCCCCTGGTGCAGGCGGCCCTATGGCCTTTGGCCCAGGAGAGGTCCCCGTGGCCTGTCCCTCGACTTGTGTTGGCGGTGCAGCAGCTGCCTCTGGGGCCGGGGATGGCTCCGGGGTCTTTGGTTGATCCTGATTGCCCTCCATCACATCACCTCACGGGCTTCTCTTTCCTGCCCTTCACGAGCTCGTTCAGCGAGACGTTGTTAACCTTGATGACCTTGTACCGCACGCCGGGGATGTCGCCGTACGACCTGCCCATCCTGCCGCCAATGCCTTCTACGAGCACCTCGTCGTGCTCGTCTATGAAGTTGATCGCTCCATCGCCAACCGCGAAGGCCGTGATCTGCCTGCCGTTCTTGATCAACTGGATCTTGATGCACTTTCTGATGGCCGAGTTGGGCTGCTTTGCCTCTATCCCGACCTTCTCCAGGACGACACCCTTGGCCTGGGCCGAACCCTCCAGCGGATCCGACTTCTCCTTGAGGCTGAGCGTCCTGCGCTTGTAGTACCTATCGCTCCACCGATGCTTCTGTCTCTCGAGCTTGAGCTTTCTGGCAGTGTACAGACCCTTGGGCAAATATTCACCTTTCACAGCGAAGTATGCCCTAGAAACAGGTCAGCCTATTAAAACTTACGCTTGTACGACCAGCGGTGCCAGTAAGCCAGATTGCGCGTATCAGAGCTTCGTCCCGCAGTTCTTGCAGAACCTGCTATCGTGATCGACTTGAGCGCCGCACGCCGCACACGCCCTCGGCTGCGAAGGCTTGGGGACGGTTGTGGAAGGGGCGTTCTCCGAGACCACCGGGACGGGTTGAGCACTCGGACCCTGCGCCCAGGCGGGAGGCGCCCCGGGAAGAGGAGGTTGCGGGTTCTTCGGGAACGAGTACAGATACGACCAGCACTCGCTCAGCAGCCTAGCGGCGTCGTTCTCATACTCGAGGTAGGAGACGGCACCCACGGCCACTGCGACAGGCAGTAGCAGGACGGCACCCAAAACCCCAACCACGGCGCCTTCGTCTGTCAGCTCGGCCGAGAAGGTGATGTCGACGGCGACTCCCTGGCCTTCGTCCACCGCACAGGCGCTGACGGACTGCCTAAGGCCGAGCTTCGAGTGAAACTGCCCGCCGATCATGGAGTAGGGCGATGTGTATGTCACCCCGAACTGCCTCGAACGCCAGTACCAGCCTGCGGCTTGCATCGCTTGCTCCTTTGTGATTCCGGGCACGAGCCTGTGATCATGCTTGGTGAATAGGTTCTCTATCATCCTCAGATTCCTGCTGGTGAGCAATCGACCTGGGCACTATATCAGGGTTCCCCGCATCGCCAGCGTCAGGGCCTGCCGCGGGACTCGCCGCGTGCCATTGCGCTCGCAATCAGATGAGCCATCCGCAACGGCTCTGGAACGGCTCCGCGGACCGTCGATAGTCTGACCAGCTCCTCGAACTCCGACCATTCGAGGCCGATGCCAGAAGCGTATAGGGGCTTGTGTCCCGTGGGAATCTCCTTGAGCTGATGCCTGGTCAGAAGAGCGTACCTCTCCTTCCAGTCGTCAAAATGCTTCACGAGTGCGCTCCTCATCTCCCCGAGGTCGGGCCTGTCCCGCGTGACCGTCAGGACGGGGAGACCGAGGGCCTCATGAACCCTGTCGATATCAACCAGGTTGAACCCCGCGAGCGCAATCCCGTCCATCATCAGCACCTTTGCCTGGTCAAGGTAACGGGACCTGGAGATCATCTCCACGACCTTCTCGGTCGAGTCCATCCCGTCCACCGCGACCTCGGTCCTCATGACGCCCTCGATGTAGTCTGGGGCTCTGACGAGAACGCCGACGACCAGAGCCGTCCCGCTGCCGAACCTGAAGGGAGAATCGTCTATGCCCAGGACCCGTATCTGTCGCTTCATGGCAGCTCACGCCAGCGGAAGCGCCCCCGTGATCGGGTCCACGTCGCTCTCCGGTGCCGGGCCGATCCCCAGGCAGGTGGTCGTGTCAGGAGGCAGCTCGGTCAGGCCGGCATCGGTCACAAGCGCGTTCGGAAGCCCTGCCCTGGAGGCCCTGTCCCTGAGCGCGCGCAACTGGTCCATATCCTCCGCCCTCAGCACCACCTTCCGCTGGCCCTCCTTATACCATTCGAAGAACCATCTCGGCTTCCTGGACTTCGCCTCGAGCGCGCATATCACGGCCGCGTGGGCCACTTGCGCCGCAAGCTTCCCCGCGGACATCTTGATATCATCGCGGACCACCACGACGAGTTTGTATTGCATCTCGCCCTTCCTCGGCATTCAGCGCCCCCCGCCCAGGGAACGCAGTTCCTCGTTTATCTGCCCTATGCGCTGCCTTGTGTAGTCCATCCTCTTCCGGTAGTACTCCTTCCGTTGCTGGTTGACCGTCGACGAACCCTCCGAAAACCTCTTCATGTCGGCGACGAGATGCTCTCTCTCCATGATGAGGCGCTCGGTCCTCCTGCGCTTGAACATGTCGGCGCCCTTTGGTCTGGGCATGCCCCGGATGGCCGGCGAGCGATAGAGCGACTGGTGAATCGAACCCGCACAGGGATATGCCCCTCGATACCAGCCCACGAAGGCGAACAGCGCAGTGGTGGAAAGAAGGGCGGTCCAGAGTGGGCCTGCCGTGACCAACCCGTGCCCCACAGTGCTGGCAGCGTTGAGCCCGAACCCGACGATTATGGAGATGACTATGCTCAACCCCATCCCGAGGGTGGCCCTGTAGACCTGGTCGTACTCCGGGTCGAGCTCGCCCTTCCTCGGGAATAGCATGTTGACCATTGTGTACCCGGGCAGGAAGAACACCAGCACGGTGCCGAGTATCACCTGGAGCAGGTTGCTCATATCCCTCGCTCCCCGAACTTGATGGGGACCGTATTTAATGGTTTGTTGGCCGTGATTCCAGCCCATGGAGACGCCATCCCGCAGCAACCATAATTACGAGCCAACCGATACACGAGACTCGATGTTCGAGCTGAAGGAGCGAGACGGGCTAGCCAGGATCTGCGAGCTCGTCACCGCGAGCGGGAAGGTCACGACGCCGGTCCTTCTTCCAGTGGTCAACCCGAACTTCCTGACAATCGCCCCGCCCGAGATGCGCGATAGCATGGGTGTCCAGATGATCATCACGAACTCGTACATCATCAGGAGCACACCAGGCCTAAGAGAGCATGCGGAGACGAAAGGGGTTCACGAGCTTCTCGGGTTCGATGGCCCGATCATGACGGACAGCGGGACGTTCCAGGATCATGTCTACGGAGACGTGCGCGTGGATCCGAGGGAGATAGTCAGGTTCCAGGCCTCGATGGGGGCCGACATCGGAACGATACTGGATGTCTTTTCTGAAACTGGGTTCACCCGCGAGGAGACACGGGCCGCCGTGGACGAAACCCTGAGAAGGGCGAGGGAGTCGGTCGGAGACCGCGGGAATATGATGCTCGCCGGGCCCGTCCAGGGAGGAATCTACCCCGACCTGCGTGAGAGATGCGCGAAAGAGCTGTCCCTGATGGACTTCGCGGTCCATCCAATAGGCGGGGTCGTGCCGCTGCTCGAGAGCTACAGGTTCAAGGACATCGTCGAGGTCGTGGTCGCCTCGAAGAAAGGGCTCGACCCGTCGAGGCCCGTGCACCTGTTCGGCGCGGGTCATCCGATGGTCTTCCCGTTGGCTGCGCTGCTCGGGTGCGACATGTTCGACTCCGCCTCGTACGCGAAGTATGCCAGGGAGGGAAGGCTCATGTATCCGACCGGCACCAGGTTCCTGAACGACCTGCACGACCTGGCGTGCAGCTGCCCCTCCTGCAGCCGCACGTCGGTCAAGGACCTGAAAGAGATGCCTGGGCGGGAACGAACCAGGAAGCTGGCCGAGCACAACCTGTACATCTGCCTTGACGAGGTGAACAGTGTCAAGAACGCCATCCACGAGGGCTCGATGTGGGAGCTCGTGGAGACGAGGGCGCGAGCACATCCGGCACTGCTCGAGGCGCTCAAGGTCCTGTCGAAGCACAAGGGCTTCCTCGAGGGGTTCGAGCCTGCGAGCAGGAGGGGGGCGTTCTTCTACTGCGGTCCGGAGAGCTACGAGAGGCCGACGGTGACGAGGTATCAGGAGAACTACTTCAGGAGGCACAGGAGGCACGATGCGAAGGTCCTGGTCGGGTTCCCGGAGGCGCAGAAGCCGTACTCGAGGACCTACGGACCGCTGATGTCGCGGATCCTCGCAAAGGTCGACGCAGCATTCATCGTCATCTCATTCTTCGGGCCCGTGCCGATCGAGCTCGACGAATACTATCCAATCGCGCAGTCCGTTATCCCCGAAGAGCTGGACGCGGATGTCAGGGACAAGATGAACAAGGTCATGGAGAGGCACGCGCACCAGCACGGCTACCCGCTTGCGGTCATCTGGGAGGGGGAGGAAACACTGAGGTTCCTGGAGGACATCGTCGGCGGCGGCCCGAAGGGGTTTGACCTCGACAGGGTCAAGTGCCGCGCCGTGCTGGACATGCAGTTCGGGAGAGGTGCGGGGGACATCCTCGAGGGCAGGAAGGTCGAGATAGTCAGGTCGCCGCGCACTGGCAAGATCCGGAACGTGATCATCGATGGCAGGCATGCACTGTCCATGAGAGCCAGCGACGGCAGGTTCACGCTCAGGCTGGAAGGGGGCAGGATGCTGGCCGAGGTGCTCGAGGCTCCCAGGATGCGCGTCGTGACGGAGGACGAGCCGGCCGAGTTCGCCGCGAAAGGAAACAACGTGTTCGCCAAGTTCGTTGTCCGATGCGACCCCGACATCAGGCCTGGGGACGACGTGCTTGTGACCAACACGAAGGACGAGCTCGCCGCGGTCGGAAGGGCTCTGATGGCGCCTTCCGAGATGCTGGCGTTCAAGAGAGGGATCGCCGTCAGAGTCAAGGACGCGCCCGATTAGGTCTTCTTGGTGACTATCCGCTCCGCGACGCTCGTGCAGGCCAGGAAATCGTCGAGCGTATGCAGGAGGCTGTTGAGCGAGTCTGCGCGTATCTCCGCGACGATCGCCCTATCCTCGACCCTCGAGGTCAGATAGCCCTGGTTGTCAATGGCGACCGAGCTATGGATCTTCTCAGCCTCGGCAGGTGTCGCGAACTCCAGTCTGAGGTTGCAGAGCACCTTCGTCCGTTCCGCGGGCATTCAGACGGCCTCGTCCAAGCATCGACCGACAAAATACTTAGAACTTGGCGTTCATGCGTCTTCCGGAGGGCAGCATGGACGTCGAGGAGTGCATGGTCGGAAGGAGGAGCATCAGAGCGTTCACGCCGGCTCCCGTCGACGACGACATCCTCGCCACCGCCCTGAGACTGGCCAATCAGGCGCCCTCCGCGGGCAACCTTCAGGCGAGGGACTTCGTGGTTGTCAAGAGCCTCCACACGAAGAAGCTCCTGGCTGAGGCCGCGCTCGGACAGGACTTCGTCAGGCTGGCACCTGTCGTCCTCGTGTGCTGCGCAAATCTCGAGAGGATCGGACACTACGGCGACAGAGGGAGATCGCTCTACTGCCTCCAAGACGTTGCGGCCGCGGTCGAGAACTTGCTGCTCTACCTGCACAGCAGAGGGCTGGGCGCCACCTGGGTCGGAGCGTTCGACGAGCAGATGGTTTCGAAGCTCCTGAACCTGCCGGCCGCTGCGCGACCGGTCGTCATTGTGCCTGTAGGACATCCGTCGGGGAAGGGCGTGAGACGGACCAGGCTGGAGCCCGCAGCATATGTCCACTGGGAGAAGTGGTGACCCGTGGCGAAATGGAAGGTCGACAAGGCCATGGCCGCGTGGGGAATACTGTTCGGAGTCGCCGCGACAGTTGGGGGGATCCTCCTCTTCGGAGCCTTCTCCGGAGGATTCGTCGCGCAGGGCTTCTTCCTGATCGTGATATCCTGGGTCGTCGCATTCATGTTCTTCGCGAAGCTGGTTACGGCAATCAGGGAGAGAACGAAGAGGCGAAAGAAAGAATACGAAGAGTAGCCCCGGGAGGATTCGAACCTCCGTCGCGGGCTCCAAAGGCCCGCATGATTGACCGCTACACCACGGGGCTGCCGACCGTGGACTTGGACATGGATGGCCGCCGATATTAACGATTTCCTGTCGGAATGCCCTCGATCATCCTCTTGATACCATCACGACGCCGGCCATCACCAGAATCCCTCCGAGGCCTGATATCCAGCCGATCGTCTGTCCGAGCACGAGCCATGCGGCGATGATGGTCACGACGGGTTCGAAGTACAGCATCACGCCCGTCGAGGAGGCCGTGAGGCCCGTCAGCGCCCGGAACCACAGCACGTACCCGACAACAGTACAGAGCAGACCCAGATACAGAGCCGCGAACCAGAAAGTCACCGGAAACGCGATATGCTTCGACAGCGCGACGTCCGCCACGGCGAATGGTGCCAGCATCGCGGTCCCCATCAGCGAGAGGTAGGCAGTGGACGCGAATGGATCGTACTTCTTCGCGAGGCCTTTGCCCCAGAGAGTGTAGACGGCCCAGAAGACGGCGCAAACGACGCCGAACATCCCTCCGACGACCTCCAGCCAGTTCCGCATGAAGGCCACCGTGCCGTTCGTGATTACGAAGTACCCTCCCACAGCGGACAGCACCAACCCCAGCTTCTGCAGTATGGAAATCCGCTCGCCGAGCTTGAAGTAAGAGACCAGGAATATGATGACCGGGCACAGGAGGGTCACGAGGATGGAGGAGATTGACGCTCCCGCGAACTCCACTCCGTAGTATTGGAATACGTAGTACACCCCGACGCCGATGAATGCGAGCGTGAGGAAGACGGGCATGTCGGCCGTCTCTGGCAGGCGCGGCCTCTTCACGACTATGTAAGCGCCGAAGATGAGGGAGGCGATAATCCACCTGGCCATGGCGATCAGGATAGGCGACGAGCCGTCTCGTATGGCCGCGTCGACGGCCACGAATGAGTAACCCCAGATCAGGATCGTGACTGCCAAGAACATGTACAGCTTCGTAGTTGGTTCCATCAGTCACCGATCCTGTTCCCTTCCAGGCGTGTCGAGCTGGCGCCCGTTACCTCGACCCGGCAGTACCTGCCCAGGGGGAGGAACCCCCGGACCACGATCTGTTTGTACTCATCCGTCCTGAATATCGTGGCTTCGTTCTTGCCCCGCTCCGTGGCCAGAGCTGTCACCCTGCGTCCGAGCCACGCGCGGTTCCGCTCGAGCGCGACCGCGAACCTGAGCTCGGTGATTTCCCTCGGCCTCTGCTTCATCACGCCCCCCGACACAGCCGAGCCGGCCTTCGCCGCCTCAGTCCCCGGTCTTGGGGAGAACCTCGTGACGTTCACTATGTCCGGCATGACCTCCGATATCAACCTCAAGCTCGCTTCGTGGTCCTCCTCGGTTTCTCCAGGGTATCCGACGATCAGGTCAGTGGACAGCGACACCTGCGGTATCGCGGACCTCAAAGTCCCCACAATCCTGCGGAAGTCGTCAAGGGTGTACCTCCTGCACATCTGCTCGAGAAGCCGGTCGCTTCCGCTCTGGACCGGCAGGTGGAGGAACTTGAAGACCTTGGGCTCCTCGTACACCCGGACGATGCCGTCGAGAAACACCTTCGCGACCGCGGGATTCATCATGCCTATCCTGAGCCGGAAGTCGAAGGGAAGGCGGCATATCCGTTGGACTAGTGCCTGCAGATTCGTACCTATGTCGCTGCCATATGCGGCGGTGTCCTGGGCGGTGAGCTGGACCTCCCTTGGCGCCTCCCGGACCAGCACCTGGACGGCATCCTCAATCTGCGAGGGCGGACGACTCCTAAGCGGGCCGCGCGCAATCCTCGTGATGCAGTAGGAGCACCCCCCAAGGCACCCGGTCGATATCGGGACTATCCCATGTCCCTCGCGCGTCCTTGGACGCGCCAGGGTCCGCTGCGCACGCAGAAGGCTGGAGGCGGCATCCAGGTCCCCCGGCGGGGCGAAGGAGGCACCTGGTGCGATTGCAACCGCTTTTTCAGGGCATGCAGTGGCCATGCACCCCGCGATGACCAACCTCGGGGCGTTCGACAGCGCCCTTACCCTCTTGAGCATCTTCCGTTCGGTCTTCTTGATAACGACGCAAGTCACGAGCACCGCGAGGTCGCAGTCCCCGCTATCGTTCACGATATCCCAACCGTTGCCGGACAGCAGGTCCTCGATCTCCCTGGACTCACCGAAGTTCAAGCTGCATCCGTGCGCCTCTACGTATGCCTTCATTACGGGCGAGGCATCACTCAGGCCCTATATATCCGATTTTCATGCCTCCGTGCGAGAGTTTGGGAAGGAACCTTCTTATGCTCGTAGCTCGATTTTTGTCGCGATAGGATGTCCTCAATCAAACAGGCGAAGAGATACACCGCCAGGGTGAACGAGCATCAGGTCTCCGCCAAGAAGCTCGCCAAGGCCGCCAAGCTCCGCGCCAGGGCCGCCAAGATAAGGGAGCAGGTGGCAAAGCATGACGCGAAGATCCGCCTGCTGCAGAGGAAGATAGCCGACCTGGAGCGGAAGGCGAACAGCATCGCAGGCCCGCCCACGCACTAGTGAACCGACGTCCGGGCAAGACTTATATAGGCTCCAGATGGATATTGTCAGACAATCGTCATACAAGGGATGGGATCTCACATGATGAGGAAGCTAGCCGTGCCGCTCACGCCCGGGGAGCAAGCAACGAGCGAGCAGAACAGAATCGTCAGGACCCTGAGGGTTTCGGACGAGGGGTCCGAGGACGCCAGGGTCATGGTCACCCTCGCAGCGAACAGGATGCTGCTGAAGAGAATCGAGCGAGACTTGGAGGAGGACCGGATTGCGTTCCACCCCGATGACCTCGTCGAGGAACTGAACATGATTGACTCCGCCGTCCGCGTCGACCTGGTCGAGATGTCGGACGAGCTCGAGGAGACACCCTACGCGGACGAAGCTTTCGCCGAGGCGGTCGCGTAGGCGCACCAAGACAGCTCACGGTCGGCATTCCTGCTCGGCATGGTTCGTTCCAGGCCCGGCCATAGACCCGTCGCTCGGATGCGGGAACGGGGGCGCGGGCAGGAACCCAGCTGGACTCACGGCTCGCCTGTCTCGGAACGTCACCGCTGAGCCATCGGAGGAATCAAAAGACAAAGGGTTGGGTAAGATGTTTGGGGGGCCGCACCTGCGGCCCTCGGGTCACTTCTTTCTCCTGCTGGATGCGAGGCTCACCGCCGCGAAC
>JBBIUZ010000032.1:0-13664 GCA_037439985.1 Methanobacteriota archaeon
CCGAACACCGCCCCGAGGGCCATCAGGGGCAGGGGCGCGTAGCCGAGAAGGCAGGCCGCCGCCGATCCGATGGCCATGCCTGACAGCAGATGTGTTGTCCGCCTCATGAGCGCACCCCAACAAGACATCACCCGACCGGTAGTTGAACGTTGCCTCACCGGCCCAAATAGCAGCAAGAATTATCTATCGTCAACCTGATGCGCGCGGCAAGGTGATGATTCTGGTAGACCAAGAAGCGATGAAACTGCTCAGGGAGCTATCTGAATGCTTCGGACCGTCCGGCTTTGAGAAGGAGCCGGCAATGATAATGAAGAACTATGTGTCGAGGTTCGCTGACGACGTCCACACGGACAAACTCGGCTCGCTCATGTTCACGAAGAAAGGAACCACGGGCGAACCCGTGGTGCTCCTGCCCGGCCACGTCGACGAGGTCGGCTTCGTCGTCTCGTCAATCAACAAGCAGGGGTTCCTCACATTCAACCCCCTGGGCGGATGGTTTGACCAGGTCTTGCTGGGCCAGAGGGTTCTCGTCAGGACAGACAAGGGCACAATCCCTGGAGTGATCGCGTCGAAGCCACCACATCTCCTCCCGCCTGCAGAGAGGGATAAGGTCGTTGTCAAGGAGAAGATGTTCATCGACATCGGCGCGTCGAACGAGGACGAGGCGAATGCGATGGGGGTAAGGATCGGGAACCCAGCGGTGCCGGACTCGCGCTTCTCCACGATGGAGAAGCAGTTGTTCAAGGACGGGAAGAAGAGCGGAAAGGACACCATCGCCATAGGGAAGGCCTTCGACGACAGGATAGGAGCCTGGACCGCTGCCGAGGTCGTCAGGATCCTTGCCGAGAAGAAGGTCCAGCACCCGAACACGGTCGTCGGAGCAGCGACAACGCAGGAGGAGGTCGGGCTCAGGGGGGCGCGGACCACGGCGTACGTCACGAAGCCGGACGTGTGCCTCACGCTTGAGGTGGACATCTCTGGGGATGTCCCGGGCATAGAGCCCAACGAGGCCCCCACGAAGATGGGATTCGGGCCCTCGCTCACGACCTACGACTCGTCGATGATCCCGAACCAGGCGCTCGTCGACCTGGTCATCAAGACGGCAGACAGGGCAAAAATACCCTACCAGCTCTCCCAGATCGCGAGGGGAGGTACGGACGCAGGGGCCATCCACATCGCCAACGCGGGCTGCCCGAGCGTCGTAGTCGGCGTGCCGACCAGGCACATACACTCCCACGTGGGGCTGTTCAGCATGGCGGACGCGGAGAACTGCGTGAAGCTGATCGTCGAAGTCGTGAAGAAGCTCGACAAGAAGACCGTCGCAGGGTTCACAGAGATCTGATTGAAATGGCCCAGAGCCTTGACCCCGGCCTGCTGAAGGACCTCACGGAGGCCAAGGCCGACGTCGCCAGACGCGGCATCGTCATCATACGGACGATAGAGACAGGGCTCGAGCCCGCAATCATGGCCGCCGTGAAGGACGCGATGGAGTCCTCCCCTGAGAAGCTCGAACAGATGGAAGAAGGTGACCTTGACAGGTTGCTGGAGAGGCTGAGGGCTTCCGCGATGGACTCCGCGAAGGATCTGAGGGACTTGTACGTCAGGCTCCTCGCGAGGTTTGGCACGGAATACGTCGGGGATCTCGTGAAAGACCTCGAAGGGATCGGAGAGCTGTTCAGGTGGGACAGGATATCTCGTGCGGCCGACCCAGTGAACCGGATACTCGCCTCCGAGGGGTTCGGGGCTTGCGACATCAGGGGGCCTGCTGGTGTCTCCGAGAGCTTCAGGATCGAGCTCGAGGAGAAGTGGGCACAGTCGTTCGCCAGGTTCAGAGGGCTCGCCGAGAAGATAGCAGACCAGCTGAGTGAGTCGGCGAAGCCCGGACCCGCACCGAAGCGCGCCAGGAAGGGCCCTCGGAGAAGGTGAAGGCGCAATGGCCGTTCTGTCGGATGCAGACATAATCGGCATGGTCGAGAGCAAGCAATTGACGATTGAGGGGTACAACGAGCGCAACCTCACCCCGAACGGCTACGACGTTACGATAGAGGAGGTCTTGATCCCTTCGACCGGCATCAAGTACAAGGAAGGCGTCGTGTCCGTGCCGTCGAACATGTGGTTCGTCGTGGCCACCAAGGAGTACTTCGTGCTCCCTCCGACTCTCGTGGGCGAGATATGGATCCGGACGAGCTGGGCAAGGAAGGGCGTCCTGTCCTCTTTCGGGAGAATCGATGCAGGATTCAACGGAAATTTGACCTTTTCTGCGTTTAACGCTTCACCCGGAAGAGTCGAGATCCCAATCGGCGACAGGTTCGCTCAGGTGGTGTTCTCCGAGCTGCGTTCCCCGCCGGTCAAGACCTACGAGCAGCGCTCGGGGAGTTACCATCAGCAGAGGGGGATCACGCTCGAGCCGAAGAACGAGAGTCCGGAGCAGTGCCACTACGGCGCTCAGGGGAACTGCAGGTCGAAGCCGTAGAACGTCATCGTCGGGGAGTAGCTCTTTATCTTTCTCCGCGCCAGCTCCTTCATCACCCTGCCCTGCCGTATGGCAGCATCGGCGATATCGTCCATGCTGACCTTCTCGTCTCCATCGGCCATTATCTCGTAGTAGTGGATGACGCCCCCTGGCTTGAGCGCCCCGATGGCGTCGCCGATGAACCCCCTTCCAGAGTGCGGCAGGTTCATCACAATCCGGTCGGCCTTCTCGAGCCTGGCGACCGCCTCCCTGGCGTCCCCCAGTATCGGCTCGACCGAACGGGCCTTGTTCAGCATGATGTTCTCCTTCATGAGATCGATCGCATCCGGGTTCATGTCGATGGCGTACACGACCTTTGGCGAGGCGATCCTGGCAATCATGATCGAGAAGGGCCCGATGCCCGCGAACATGTCGATCACGACCTCGCCCGGCTTCACCTGCTTCGACACAATCTGGCGTTCGGTGGCGAGCCTGGGCGAGAAGAATGCTCGGGCCACGTCGATCTTAAACATGAGCCCATACTCCCTGTGGAGTGTCTGCGTAGTCCTCTCGCCAGCGACTATCTTCACATCCCTCGTCCTGAACTGCTTGACGACGCCGGAGTCGACGCACACCGTCTTGACTGAGTTCTGGGTCGTCATGATCGCCTTCCCGATGCTTGCCGCGTACGGCACCGCCTCGTCCTCCATCTTCACGATGGCGATCGAGCCCACGACATCGAATGACGATGGGAGCAGGGTCCTGACCCCCTCAGGGACGTCCACCAGAAGCCTGTAGTCCGTGACCTGCGATTCGATCTCCTTGAAATCCATCTTCTCAATCGGGTACCCGAGGTCGACTCTCTGAGAGACGGGAAGGTACACGCTCTTCGCGTCTGAACGTATCTGGAGGTCTCTCCTCAGGATGCCCTTCTCAATGAGTCTCCTCCGGATGGGCTCGGCGTTCTTCTTGGGAACCACCAAGGACAGTGACTCCATCAGAGTGGGGAATCGTCGTACACGATGATAACAGAATCGGAGCGGGCAGGGGAACTGCTTTTATCCTGCAGCCGCATTGGAGATGCGATGGCCGGGAGGAGAGGCGGCCTGGCATTCGTCGGTCTCGGGTTGCACGACGAGAACGGGGTCACGGTCCAGGGCCTCGAGGAGATAGCGGCAGCGGAAGTCGTCTTCGTGGAGGCGTACACGTCGTTCCTGTCCGAAGGAGCCTTCAACAGGCTCGCCGCGAGGACCGGGAAGAACATCGAGACCATCGACAGGGCGACGCTGGAGGATGGAAGACGCGTCTTGGAGGCGTGCAGGCAGTCCAAAGTCGCCCTGCTCGTCCCGGGCGACCCCATGACGGCGACGACGCACGTGGAGCTGAGACTGAGGGCGATCGCCCAGGGGACCGAAACGAGGGTGATCCATGGCGTGTCCGCGCTGATTGCTGTGCCCGGCCTTCTCGGCCTTCAGCACTACAAGTTCGGCCGCACGGTCACCCTTCCACTGCCCCAGGAGGGATACTCTCCGACGAGCCCCTACGAGCTAATCGGCGAGAATCTTGCGAGGGGCCTGCATACGCTCGTCCTTCTGGACATCAACGCCGAGAACTCGCGTTTCATGACTGCGGACCAGGGCATGCATCTACTGCTGGACATGGAGAGAAGGACCCAGCTGCATGCGCTGTCCGAGGACTCGCTGGTCTGTGTCGTCGCCCGGGCCGGCTCTCCCGACTGCATGGTCAGGGCGGGGGCGATGAAGGACTTGATCAGGATGGACTTCGGAGCTCCGCTTCATACGATAGCGGTCCCGGGCAAGCTGCATTTCATGGAAAGGGACGCCCTGAGAGTCCTCGGCGGGATGAAGGAGTTCGCGTGAACCCCTCACCGATCTCGGCGAAGACCCTTGTCCCTGCAGAGTATGAGACTGAGTCTGATCCTGTCCGCCATCGACGAATCCCTGTATGACCCGAGCACGACTGTGGACCCGGGCAGCCTTTCTCCGAGCCGTTGCGCAATCCGATCCGCCTCCTTGTCCCACGGATTCGATGCAGAATACGCCGCGACCGCGGCTGTAACCTGCCCGGAATCGAAGTCGAACCAGGGCGAGCTCAGTGCATCGTTGACGACCCTCTCAACGCGCTCGTCGCCCTTCGCCAGCCCGAGACCGAAACGGCCATGGGTGGCGTTGCCGACAATCCGTTCGAGAGCCGCGATGCCGTTCCTCGGCACGGTTGCGACGAGGTCCTCGACGGGCCTCATCATGATGCTGTTCAGGATGCTGAAAGTCTTCGATAGCGGCATGTTCGGAGCGAGAGAGCTGAGCTTGTCGTTGTCGAACTCGATGACCATCGTGCACGAGTCTAACAGACTGCTCATCACCTTCGCGACCAGTTCCCTGCGCCTGAGGCTCTCCGCGGAGAAGGGCGTCGTGACAATGGCGATGGCCATGACCCTCCTGGCATGGGCGATCGATGTCACGAGCCTCGCGCCCATGCTCCCTGCAATCCCTCCCAGACCGCAAGCCACGAATGCGATGTCGGTGTTGTTGAAGAGATCGAGCAGCTCGTGCCCCACAACCTCTGGCATCTTGGTCAGGACATCCGCACTCGTGTCGGACAAGCCATTTAGCCTGTCCAAGCCGATCATGAATTTCCTCTTCGCCCCTGACCGGGAGAGGTCAGACGCCGACGTCGACACGGCGATTGTCGGAAGCTGGGCCCGCTCTATGATGTTGCATCCGGCACTCCCGATGCCGAACAGCTTCGCACGCGGCCTCTGATCGCCCGAAGGCGCGGACAACCTCACGACTTGTCCCGGCATCCCGACCCAGGGAGGGGTTAGTCCCGGCTTTAACTTTTCAGGCCACCCCTGCAATCCGCTAAGACGGCATCGCTTAAGTAACATGAAGGGCATTTGCCAGACAGGAGCATCCCAAGCTTGCGCTGGATGCCCTGGCAGTGCCCCTGAGGAGTGGCAGGCTCCTCGAGTTGACTTCGACCTCAACGAACCTGCGGTGCGGTGGGAATGGCCGATCTCCAGACAGTCTTCCTCGTCAGCATGGCCGTCGTCATAGCCTTGGCTGCCATAATCATCATTCTCTTCCACAGGCTCAGACAGCCGCTCATACTAGGATACCTCGTGGCCGGACTGGCAGTCGGACTCGTAGCGCAGAGCCTAGTGTCCTCCGCAGTGGACTCGATAAGGTTGCTGGCGAACCTCGGCATGGTCCTCATCACATTCTCGATCGGACTGGAATTCAGTCTCAAACAGCTCAGGAGGATAGGGGTGACCGTGATTGTTGCCGCCACGATCGAGATCGTGGTGATGATCGCTATCGGCTACCAACTCGGGATGGTGATGGGATGGACGACCCTTGAGTCGACGCTCTTGGGCACGATGCTCTCGGTGGCATCCACCATGATCATCGTCAGGTCCCTGAGAGAGAGCGGCGGGCTTGACAACGAGAGGGCTAGACTCGTCGTCGGTCTCCTCGTCGTGGAGGACTTCGCTGCGATTCTGATACTCGCTGTTGTCTCAGGCCTTGTCTCCTCAGGAACGGTCAGCCCCAGCGAGCTGACCAAGCTCGTCCTCGGCATGATCGGATTCGTGATCGCTTCGATCGTCTTCGGGATCGCGGTCATCCCCAGGTTGGTCGACTATGTGGGGAAGCAGCGGTCGAACGAGCTCCTCGTCGTGACATCGCTTGGGCTATGCTTTTCCATGGCTGCCTTCGCGGAGCTGATAGGCCTGTCGGAGGCAATCGGCGCCTTCGTGATGGGCGTCATCGTCTCCGAATCGAGGCACGTGGGTGACGTGATCAGGAAGGTGGAGCCCGTGAGGGACGTCTTCGGGGCGATCTTCTTCATCACAGTCGGGATGCTGGCGGCGCGCCAGCTCTCTGTGTTGGACGAGGCGGCTCATGTCAGCGTGATGGTCGCCGTGCTGGCGATCACGGCGGTCTTCGTCCTCGGCAAGATATTTGCATGCACCCTCGCCACATTCATCTGCGGGTTCGGCGCGAAGAACTCTCTCGGGGCGGGTCTTGGCATGGTCGCAATAGGCGAGTTCTCGCTAATGATTGCAACTGTCGCGGTCAGCTCCAGCACCGAGGCGCACAGGCTTCTCCCACACATCGCGGACACAATCTACCCGACCATCCTGCTCGTCACGACGGCGACCGCCCTGATCGTTCCCTACAGCGTGAGATACACGGACAAGGCCATCGGCAAGCTCGAAGGGCGGGCGCCGAGATCCCTGATGCTTCTAGCGTCCTATCTGAATCTTCTGGTCAGGAACATGAGGCGCCGCTCGAAATCGTCAATCCGGATATCAAACGAGATGAGAGACAGTATTTCCAGGATCTTCATCTACATCGTCATGATGGTGACTGTCGTCTTCCTGGCTGTGAACGCAATGCCTTGGGTTTCCCAGCATGCTAGCCCAGTTGGAGTGAGCGCGGACATCCTCCTGCTGCTGATAGTCGCAGGGACCTCGGTGGTGGTCCTCTACGGGATGTACGGACTCTGGAGCAGGACCATGAGGCTGATAGAGATATCCACCAGCGAGGCCATGCTCGCGACGAAGTCCGCAGAGAACGTAGGGTATCTTGCCACCGCGAACACGCTCAAGTGGGCCTTCCTCGGGCTCTACGTTATCATCGGACTTGTAGTCGTCACACCGTTCGTCCATCCGCTCTTCCAGCAGAGCCTCGTATTCGCTGCAGTGGTGCTCACCATCATAGCGCTGGCGATTGTCGCCTTGTGGCGCTCCGCAAAGACCATCGACGCTAAGTTCGCGGAGATATTCGAGCCCCGGGGGCCGATGCGCAGCGCGGACAGGTCAGTCGAGCTGGACGAGATCGAGGAAATCATAACCACGATGGAGAGTGGAAGACCGTGAGGGTCGTCCACATATCCGACACCCACCTCGGGTTCTCGGCGTACTCGAAGCTCGACCCGGCAGAAGGCGTCAACCAGAGGGAGATGGATGTCTACGCTGCGTTCGAGCAGGCCGTCGACAGGATTCTTGAGCTCCGGCCGGACGTCGTGGTCCATTCAGGAGACCTCTTCGACCAGGTGAGGCCACAGAACAGGGCGATCGACCGCGCCATGAGACAGCTTCTGAGGCTTTCCGAGGCGGGGATTGAGACGGTCGTGATATCGGGGAACCACTCGACTCCGAGACTCAAGGAGACCGGGAGCATATTCAGGGTATTCGAGCACCTGTCCGGCATTCACCCCTTGCACGAGCCCGGGGCGAAGACCTTGGTTCATGGTGACCTGACCATTTCGGCGATCCCGCACTCCGCGTCTTCGCCGCTGAAGAGCGTCGTGGAGGCCGTCAAGCCCTCCACGGCCACGAAGTACAACGTGCTGACCATCCACGCTGGCGTGACGGGCCCCCAGACATACAGGATGGACGAGTTCAACGAGCAGACGGTACCCCTGGAAACTCTCTCCGATGGATGGGACTACGTCGCCCTCGGGCACTATCACGAGTTCAGGGAGCTCAGGGAAAGGGTTTGCTATTCCGGATCGACCGAGAGGCTCGGGTTCGGGGAGCTGAACCAGAGGAAGGGCTTCCTCGAGGTCGACCTCGAGAGGCGTGGCCTGAGGTTCCACGAGCTGAAGATAAGGGACATGCTCGAGCTCAGCCCCATCGATGCGTCAGGCCTGGTATCAACGGAGATACTCAATGAGGCCTCGCGGAGGATCGACGACGTGTCCGTCGATGAGAAGATAGTCCGACTGTGCATCAATGGCGTCGCTCCCGACGCCTACCGGGCCCTTGACATGGCGGCCCTCAGACGGCTGGGCAGCTCGACCCTGCACTTCGAGGTCAGAGTGGACCGGCCGGACGAAGAGGGCATGAGAGAGTCGGGTGACACGCAGATCGGCGTGCTCGCGGACGAGTTCAAGAAGTACATCGCGTCGCTCGCCTTCGGGGACGAGAAGAAGGCTAGGCTGCTGGACAGAGGCATCCCGTACCTCACGAGGGGGGAAGACGGCTGAGGATATCTTACCTCGAGCTGAAGAACTACAGGCGGTTCAAGGAGCTTAAGGTCCAGTTCCCGGACGGCATCGTGGGAATCCTCGGGCTCAACGGTTCCGGAAAGTCAACGATCATCGAGTCCATTGCGTGGGCGCTGTTTGGGAACGTGGAGGAGGTCGTCAGGACTGGCAAGGACAGCATCCGGCGAACGGGGGCCTCGCCGTCGGAACCCTGCGCTGTCACGCTCGAGTTCGAGCTTGGAGGGACGGAGTACAGGGTCAACCGGGAGATGG
The DNA here is from genome assembly GCA_037439985.1 of Methanobacteriota archaeon. Lineage (GTDB taxonomy): Archaea > Thermoplasmatota > Thermoplasmata > UBA10834 > UBA10834 > COMBO-56-21. The sequence goes on from JBBIUZ010000032.1 coordinate 8,741, forward strand.
GCGGGAAGTCGCTCAGCATGCGGGCCGAACTGAGGACGGAGGACAAGGTTCTGGCCGTGGACGACAAGCCCGTGAAGAGAATGGTGGAGAAGCTCATCGGCATGGATCACAAGTCGTTCTTCACCTCGGTCTTCGCGATTCAGAAGGAGTTGAATGCCCTGCAGAACATCGCTGCCGGGGAGAGGAAGAAGGTCGTCCTCAGGATGCTCCAGATCGACGGCCTCGATGACATCCTCGCGGCAATCAGGGCGGACAAGAATGCCGCCCTGTCCAGCGTCCGAGGGGCGGAGAGGACGCTCGTGACTGAGGACGGAAGGGAGAAGGAGGTCGATCTCCGCGACAAGCTGCAGACGCTGACGGTTGCGTATCATGACGCTGCGAAACAGCTCGGGGAAGCCGAGAAGGAGGAGCATCGAGTCGCTGCGGAGACAGAAGACCTCAGAGCGCGCAGGGACGAGCTGAAGCGCGACGTGGACGCCTATTTCTCCACTTCGAGCGACCTGAAAGGGAAGGAGTCAGCGGCCGACGAGCTGGAGAAACGCCGGAAGAGCATCGAAGCGAGGATCGCAGATGCCAACTCAAGGCTCCAGAGGCTGCCCGCCCTCGAGGAGCAGGAGGACTTGTGGAAGGCGGTCTCGGCCAGGAAGGAGGCGCTCGAGACCGAGAAGGCGAGAAGCGAGAGGGTGAGGCTCATCGCCTCGGACGTGTCAACTGACGAGGCCGAGGAAGGGCGGAGACTGGACGAGCTCCAGAAGCTGCGGCCGGCCCTCGGATCGGCGATGGACATCGCGAAGAGAATCGACGACACCGAGAGAGCGAGGGCGGAATGCCAGAGCCTGAGAGCGGAGCTGTCGACCAGGATTGGCGGGCTGAACGCGCAGATTGCGGAGAGGAGAGAGACAGCCGTCAAGGACAGGAAGAAGCTTGAGGAGATCAGGCTGGCCGGGAAGGACGGCATCTGCCCCACTTGCGAGCGGGCGTTGGAGGACTCCTTCGAGCTGCTGATAGGCAAGCTAGAAGAGAGCTCCCGGGTCGCCGACAAGACCGCCTCCGAGGCCGCGGGGACCGTCGCAGGTATTGAATCCGACCTGCGAGCGCTGGCGAGCAAGGAGGAGGCCCTGAGGAAGAGGCGCGCGAGCCTCGACAAGGACATCCAGAGGCTGAGGCAGCAGGAGACGGCGGTCGAGGCGAAGAAGGGTGAGCTTGCCAGGCTGAGGGAGAGGCTCGCGCAGAGGAAGGCCGAACTGCAGCAGCTCGGGAGAGCGCTGTTCACCGAGGACGAGTACGCGAAGGTGCTGTCGGAGCACGCGCGTCTGAGGGCCCTCCACGAGGAGTACCTCGAGCTGAGGAGCCTCAAGGGACAGTGCGAGCACTATCGCCGGGACCTCGAAGACGTGGCCGAGCGCCTGAAGAAGGTCCTGGCGGAAGAGGAGCTCCTCAGGGGGATGACCGCCCAGCTTGAACCCAAGAGGAGCCTATACGAATCCGCGATCAAGGAGCTGGACGGAAGAATGGTCGCCCTCAGCTCGGCGAAGGACCTCGTCCGCAGGCTGAGCAGCCTTCGGGAGAGGAACGAATCGGAGCTCGAGAGGACCAAGAAGGATTTGGAGGACATCGCGCGCATCAGGAATTCGATCGAAAGGGACAGGAAGACGGCGGACGAACTCGCCCTACTCGAGGAGGTCTTCGTCAGCTTCAAGGACCATCTGATAGGGCGCATCGCGCCGACCATCTCCGAGCTCGCCTCGAAGGAACTGGAGGCGATGACCAGCGGGAGGTACGCGCGCGTGGAGCTCAGCGAGGACTACGAAATGCATATCGAGGACCAAGGAATCAAGTACCCCGTGAACCGGTTCTCAGGCGGAGAGGCAGACCTCGCAAACCTGAGCCTCAGGCTGGCGATATCCACGATCATAGCCGACAGGACGGGCGCCAACCCGATGAACCTCCTGATCCTTGACGAGGTATTCGGGTCGCAGGACCCCGGAAGGAAGAGGAGCGTCATGGCGGCCCTGTCGCGTCTGTCCAGTCAGTTCCGGCAGATATTCCTCATAACGCACATAGAGGACATCAAGGACCTCATGGGGAACGTGGTGAGCGTGGAAGAGGCAGAGGACGGCACGAGCAGGGCTCGGCTCGTCGGCTGAGCGCTCAGAACCCTCCCAGGGTCATCTGGTCCTGGATATCGATGTCCTTCTCCTCGTGGGGGACGTCCAGGAGATCCATCATCTGGAACGCGTTCTTGACTGCCTTGGCGCGACCGTGGTTGTTGAAGTACACCCTCGTCGTCTCCGAGTTCGAGACGATCTCCTGGAGCCTGGGCTTCCACGGTTCCAGCTGCTCCAGGCCGTACAGGTAGTCGTACCTGTTCAGCCTGTAGTCATCCTCTTGCTCCCCGCCGAACCAGAGGTCGTAGTTCCTCCCGTGGAACCTCACATAGGCATGCTTCGCGGTGAGGGACCTTGTGACCGGGAACCCGGGTCCGTCCACTATCACGTTCGCCACCCCGAACTCCTGGAGTATCTCGAGCGCATCCGAGGAGAGCTCGCTGCCGTGCTCATTCAGCCATGTCCTATGCCTGAACTCCACGGCGTAGTCATACGAGTCTGTGTCGAGCATCTCCAGGAGACCCCTGAGCCTCCCGAGGCTGTTCCTGCTGCTGTGCTGGAAGTAGGGCGTCAGCTGGACAAGCACGCCCCCGAGCAGCCCTGCCTCGGCAAGTGGGCGGACGCAGATCGTCTCGAAGCTTGATGTCTCAGATGCGGCCTTCTGGATGTCCGCATCGAGCACGGACTCGTGCGTTATCGTCTGCGGCAGCTTGACCGAGAACTCGAATCCTGGCCTCTGCCTGCCCTTCTCGATCCAGGATCTGATCACGAAATCGTTCGGCGCCCTGTAGAATGTGGAGTTCACCTCGACAGTGGGGAAGAACTTGAGATAGTAGGAGAGCCACTCGCCCTTCCTCCTGGCCAGCTCAGAAGGGTAGAACCTGTCGACCCAGTCGTCGTACGACCACCCCGAGCAGCCCACCAGCGCCGCCATGGTGTTTCGGATGACCTATCCGTACAAAAACGTTGGGCCGGGGTTTGCGACAATGCGCAGATCGGAGCGTCACAGAGGGTGGTTCAGCTTCGCCGCCTTGACCCTCTCCAGCTCTTCCTCGGACCCGAATGGCTCTCCCTTCAGGGACTTCAGGTACCGCGAGAGGATGCTGAGGGATATCTCCGTTATCCACTGGTCCTTCTCAGGGTGAGGTCTATCGCTCTGGCTCCACAGCCCGTCGCTGTGCCGCATGCTCATCAACCATCTGATGGGCTTGTCCATGCGGTCATCGCCCGCGCCAAAGCCGCACCACGTCAGTATGTCGAGGGCGAGCAGACCGCTCCCGAAGTATGTGGGATACTTCAATCTCGTCCAGTTGCTCTCTGAACGGTAGAAGGTCGGGTGGTAGTTCCTCTTGAAGAACTTGCCAAGCACGAAATCCGCCCCGCGCATCGTCGCCTCAGACCTGGTCAGTTCGAAGCTCATGCTGAGCCCCCGGATGACTCCGACGGTGCTCCAAATGCAGCTCGGGATGTTCGCGTACGCGGCCCGTTCGTACTCCCCGACCTTCCCGAGGCGGATCTGGTCCATGAACTTCGACATTTTCATTGAGTTGTACTGGGGCATGTACTTCATGTCCTGGATGTACGGTATCAGCCAGCCGCCGTCCGGTCGCTGCATCTTGAGAAGCCATCTCACGAGCTTGCGGACCCGGAGATCGTCGTTCATCTCGAACCCCAGCAGGCCCCGCAGCGCAAAGCCATTGTAGTGCGGGAACGGGAAGAGGTCCGTGTGAGGTCCCAGGATGTACCCCTCCTTGTTCTGCCAGCTGAGTATCTTCTCGAGGACGGCCCTCACATGGCCTTCGCTCGCCTTCACTTGGTACTCCCTCAGATGGAAGAGGTTCCTGAGCATCGTTATGTATGTCCATCCTACGGGTGGCCCTGGACCCGCGGCCTCGGCCAGCCTCCTCTGGATGGATATCGGCCAGGTCCCGTCCGCTTGGAGTGTCTCGAGGAGTTTGAGCCTCTGCGGCAGCTGCCTGCATTCCGAGACCGCCTGAAGTACCTGGGGATCATCCAGCGGCCGGCCCATCGCGTCAGCGAGAAGATAGAACCGTACTGGAGGGCTCGATATCTGGAAAAGCCTCCGGCACCCGACATCGAGAATGTCCTTGATCTCGTCCGTTAGCAAGCCGTCCCTCCAAACCGCCCTCTCAGCAAGGGCGTCCCTGGAAATCATTCTTTGCATGACCTGGCAAGGGTGGATGCTCGACCCCGTCAGCGCATATGACGGTCTCCGACGGGAAAAGGATATAACCTGGGACGGCCCTGGTTTCGATCGCCTGGAAGATTATGCTGCTGATCCACGTGATGCAGTGTTCCGACGCCAGGCAACAGTGCGCCGAACATGGGTCCCTCTATGAACATCGGTGCGACACCGTATCATGTGTAGGGGACAACGCGACGCACAACAACAACCCCCAGGAGGGTCAGGGCGGCGAGATTGCGTGCGCAGGCCATGAACCGCACTGTTACGCCTGGGGGACAATCCTTCATTGCCTTCTCCGCTCGCGAACCAGTCTCCTGAGCCAATGCTCGGCCTCTTCGTAATGGGAGAACATCCTCTCCCGCTCCCTAAAGATCCTGTCGTGATGCACGCGTCTCCTCGGAGAGGCACGACCGACATCGGCATGATGAAGCAACTCATGGTAGACGACGAACTCCAGGACGTACCTCGGGATTCGCTCTGAATCCAGGACTCTGTTCGCCACGAGCATGTTCAGAGGGGGAAAGTAGAATCCCAACCGCATCCTAGGGGAGTCCGTCGACCATCCCAGGTCTGGATAGGGCAGCCCATTCCCGAAGTAGAAGGAATTGAC
>JBBIUZ010000033.1:0-13533 GCA_037439985.1 Methanobacteriota archaeon
CCAGTTCGGCAACGTCATAAGGCTGCACCCGCCCCTGATCATCAAGCAGGACCTGCTCGAGAAGGGCCTCGACATACTCGAGCCCGCCCTCAAGGAAGAGGCGAAGAAAGCAGGGCTCTAGCCCTCCAACGAGCCACAAACCGTTTCCTTCCTCTTCCGTCATTTTCGAGACGGAGTCTTCCCTGAAAGGGCAGGTCAAAGCCATATCTCCCCCTTGACGCATCGGGCCGCGGAAGCGGGAGAATGACGGCGCCGACGGACGAGTTGATGGAAGAGCACCGTGTGATAGAGCGGATGCTGGAGATACTGTCGAAGGCGAGCGACAGGCTCGCCAGCGGCCGGGATGTCGACCCAGAGCTGTATGTGCAGGCTGTGGACTTCCTGCAGAACTTCGCGGACAAGTGTCACCACGGCAAAGAGGAGAAGCTGCTGTTCGAGAAGATGATAGAGAAGGGCGTGTCGGGGGAGGTCGGCCCGATCGCCGTGATGCTGAGGGAGCACCAGGATGGCCGCGCACACGTCAAGAGGATGGCCGAGCTGTCCAGGGAGAGGATGACCGAGAGGACGATGCAGGCCATGATCGAGTCCAGCAGGGCGTATGTCGACCTGCTCTCGAAGCACATCCAGAAAGAGGACAGCGTCCTGTACCCGCTCGCGAATCAGCTCCTCGAGCAGCCCGATCAGGAGGAGCTGGAGGAGGGGTTCAGGGATGTCGAAGAGAAGGTGATGGGATCCGGGGCCAACGAGAGGTACCATCACATGATAGATGCGTGGGAGAGCAAGTACTGCTGAGGCGCGTTCTTGGAACTCTGGTCCATCGTGGAAACGGCCCATGCTGGGCTGGGGGGTTGTCGGAGCGCACCATAATGTATTATAAGGGGGAGCACATTCCGGCGACTGAGGCCGTGATTTGCTGACGTATCTGCAGATTTGGGGCCGATAAGCTGAACGTCTTCCAAGCGGAAAGATAGAATGCAGGACGGAAATGGGGGTTACGGGCATCTTCTGTCGGGTGAGCCGCAGCGGTGCACGCACTCCCGAGCGAAGGGTCGTCAAGTCCGACACGGCTGCGCTGCGGCGATACTCGCGCATGGAGAACAGGTATAATGGTGCTCTTGTCTGAAGTGAAGAAGGACTATGGAAAGCTGAAGAACTACGTGAACGGAGAATGGGTCGATTCCGGATCCGACAAGACGATCGACATAGAGAACCCGTCCACCGGGGGGATCATCGGGAGGGTGCCGATGTCCACCAGGGATGAGACGAAGGCCGCGATCGAGGCCGCCCATGAGGCCTGGTGGTCCTGGAGGGAGACGCCCCCGATCACGCGAGCGCGCCTGATGTTCAAGCTGAAGGAGGTCATGGAGCAGCACTTCGAGGACATCGCGAGGATAATGGTCCAGGAGCAGGGCAAGACAATCGACGAGGCCAGGGGCGAGACGAGGAGGACCATCGAGAACGTGGAGGTGGCGGCTGGAATACCGTCCCTCATGATGGGTTACAACCTCGAGGACGGCGCCGCTTCGGGAATCGACGAAGACGCCGTCATAACACCTCTCGGTGTCTTCGCGGTCATATGCCCGTTCAACTTCCCCGCGATGATTCCGTACTGGTTCTGGCCGTACGCCGTCGCCTCGGGGAACACCTACATCATCAAGCCATCGAGCCAGGTCCCGGTCACGCAGAACTACCTGACCAAGCTTGTTGAGGAAGCCGGGTTCCCGCCGGGCGTGCTGAACCTCGTCAACGGCAGCCACGAGGTTTCGGACACGCTCATGGAGCACCCCAAGGTCAAGGGGATTTCGTTCGTGGGTTCGACCCCGGTCGCGAAGTACATCTACAAGCACTCGGCTGAGTACGGGAAGAGGGTGCAGGCCCAGGGCGGCGCGAAGAACTCCCTGGTCGTGATGCCCGATGCTGTCCTCGAAAGGAGCATTCCGAACATGCTCGCGTCGTACTACGGCTGCGCCGGTCAGAGATGCCTCGCAGGGTCGAACATGATTGCCGTCGGGGACGTCGGGGACCGCCTCCTGCTCAAGTGGGTCGAGGCTTCGAAGAAGATCAAGATGGGATATGGCCTTGACGAGAGCGTCAACATGGGCCCAGTCATATCCGCGAAAGCCAAGGCCAAGGTCATTGAGTTGATAGACTCGGCTGAGAAGGAGGGCGCCAAGATCGTGCTCGACGGGAGGAAGGCCAAGGTGCCCGGCTACGAGAAGGGGCACTTCGTAGGCCCGACGGTGATAGATCAAGTCACGCCCGACATGAGGGTCGCGAAGGAAGAGATATTCGGGCCAGTCGTGCAGTACATGAGGATGGACAGCATGGACGATGTGCTCGATTTCATCCACGCGAGCCCGTTCGGCAACGCCGCGTCGATATACACCTCAAGCGGCAAATCGGCGAGGGAGTTCAGGTACAGGTGCCAATGTGGGAACATCGGCATCAACGTCGGCATCGTTGCCGCCATGGCGTATTTCCCGTTCGCGGGGTATAAGGACTCGTTCTTCGGGGACCTCCACGGCCAGGGCCAGGATGCCATAAAGTTCTTCACGGACAGGAAGGTAGTGATCACCAGGTGGTTCTGATGACGGAGTGTGAGTTCCCCGAGTGCACGACCTTCGGCGCGGTGATCCGGTTCGGGATCGAGCTGGAGAAGGGCGCCGCGGCCATCTACGAGGAGTTCGCGAAAGACCCCAAGCTCGCGGCAGGGCAGGAGGTCTTCAATGCGCTCGGGGTGGCTCACAAGAAGCGTGGGACTCTCCTGGAGAACACCAGGCGAGAGAAGCTGAACGAGATGATCCTCGAGCCAATCCAGGACATGAAGCGGGAAGGGTACATCATCGATTGCAGGGCCCCGCACGGGACGGACCTCAAGGCGGCCGCAAGGTTCGCTGCTGCGGCCGAGGAGAGATCGTCCGCTTTCTACCTAGATGCGTCCAAGGTCGCCAAGATGCTCCTGGCCGAAGCCGCTCGAATCATGGAGCGGCTCGGCAAGGAGAACCTTGCAAACAAGGCGAAGCTCGAAACCCTCTGAGCAATTCCCTCCATCAGTCCCCTTTTCTCGTTCTTTTCATCCCTGTCTATTCCCGCGAGAAGATGTCTGCATAGAGCCTCCTCGACGCGAGGACGCCTCCCACTATCAGGGCGAGAGGTATCGCGAACACGATCCAGTCCAGGCTTAGGGGCGCCCCAAACAGCAGCGAACGAATCGCCAGTCCGCCTTGGTGGAACGGCGAGAACATGGCGACCTTCGGTCCAAGGTTCTCGTACAGCTTGTTCCACGAGTCGGTGGAGAACCACCTATCCAGGAGGAAGGCGCACCCCGCGAACACCGAGAGCGTTCCGATGAGTGAGAGGTACATGAACGACTTCGCGACGACCGTTGGCTTGACGGACATCCTCTTCGTGGCCGCGTATATCATGCAAGACCCGTAGACCCCCGAAACGAGCACGAGGGCCGTGAAGACGTACGAGACGGCACCGATCTCCAGTATCTGGGTCGGGTCCTGTTGGAGGGGACTGAGCGAGACCAGCAGCAGCGGGAAAATGAACAGCGGTCCAATCAGGAGCGGGTAGAGCAGTTTCGCAAACACCAAGTTCGTCACCGAGAGCGGCGCGGCGAAGAGGGTCTTGGCCGTTCCTCTCTGGACCTCGTGCGCGAACCCCTTGGAGAAGAGCCCGCCGAGGTAGATGACCGACGCGAGGAGTGAGGCTCCGTAGACGAACGTGAGCACATCGAACGGCACTTTCTGGCCAAGCGGCGTGCTCGTCCACGAGACCGCCGATGGCGCCTTCATCCCCTGCGTGAGCGCAATGACGGAGTTCTGGGCCGTGCCTGCGTTGCCCGCACTGTCCATCACCACCAGGGTGATTTGGTAGTCGCCGAAGCTGCTGGCCACGAATGAGGTCGTCTGCCCCATCAGCCGCGTCATCGTGTTGTTCAGCTGCACGTACCATTCGTACCCCACGATCATGCGGTTGTCGCTGGATTGCGATGCGTCGAGTCTGACCGTGTCCCCGATCATGACGGTCCTGGGGAGGTTGTTCATCCGTGCGTTGGGCCAGCTGTTGTCAGTCGGGTCCGAGGGGGTCACATTGATGGACTGGCCCTCGATGGCGATGTTGCCTGAGACGTCCCTCACCACGAGCGTGATTTGCTTGTTGCCCGCGGTCTCGAAAGTGTAGCCAAGCGTGGGACCGTATCTCGTCCTGTCAATCACGTCGTGGATCTCCCAGGTCCAGTTCACGACCCCCACATTGTCCGTGGAGTTCGAGGCGTCGAGGCGAATTGACTGCCCGTAGGTGACGTTGTTCGGATTGGTTCCAGTCACGACAGGCACTGGGGGCGTCGTGTCCGAGGTGCTCGGAATCACCGTCACCGTGAGGTTCGCCTCAGCGAGGTTCCAGCGAGTGTCGATGATGATCAAATGCACGGCGAACTTCCCCACTTCGTGGAATGTGTACTGCGCGATAGGTCCGTACACTGAGGGCGAACTGCGCCACCCCGAGCTGTTCTGATTCATCACGGTCCATTGCACGTAGGCTATGTCGGCCGTGTGCCTGGTCCCGGAGGAATCTAGGGTGACCAGGCTTCCGGCGAGGACCGTCCGATTCTGACCTGCGTGGGCCACGAGCGAGCCGTCGTTGCCCAGATGGGGGGCGCCGCCGCTCGGGCTGGTCCCGTTGTGTCCGTTGACTACCAGGCCGAATCCAGATGAGACAAGCTGGACCATCGCGTAGCTCGCGATGGAGAAGACCACCATCAGGAACACGAGGAGTATGATCGACCCGACAAGTCCGTGTCTCGCGATCGTGCGGACGTCCTTGCCGAAGATCGTCCCCGCGCGTTTCAGGGCGGCACCGGTGGCGGGCTTCCGGGACTTCATCGGCGGGAGCTTCTTGGCGGTCTCGACGATGTCCGCGGGTGGCGGAGGGAGTTCATCGTCCTTGGGCGGGGCGACCGCCTGATGCTCGACGGCTGGAGGCGTAAGCGCCGTCGCGTCGGCTCTCTGCTGGTCGCGCGACGGCCTGGAGGCCTGTTCGGTAGCGGGTTCAGGGTCTGGAGCGGGCGGCGGTGATTCCGGGCCTTTCTCGACGGGCTGTGGGGCCTGCAGTGGTTCCTTGGCCTGCTTCCACTTCGGTCTCCAGCTCATGAAGCGTCACCTCCTGCAATCCTCTCGAAGACCTCCTCCATCGTCCCGGTCGCGCGCATCTCGAAGATATCGACGCCAGATTCGACTAGTGTCTTAGCGACCAGCCGTGAGTCGCTCCGATGCTGGAGCGTGACCGCGACTTGCCCCTCGATGATCTTCAGGAACTGCAGAGGGAGCTGGCCGTTCAGCGCATCCCGCGCCTTCTCAGGATCCGACACACGCAGGATGAACGACGGGGCCAGATACCTATCCTTCAGCTCGTCGGCAGTCCCCACAGCTATGAGCCTGCCACGGTTGATAAAGGCGAACCTGTCAACGATGTGCTCCGCCTCGAGCAGGTTGTGGGAGGTGAAGAAGATGGTGTTCCCCTTGCTCACGTAGTCCCTGAAGTGCTCCCTGACCGCCCTTCTGTGGATGATATCGACGCCCTCGAACGGCTCATCGAGGAACAGGAGTGGACAGTCCGCCAAGAGCACGCGGGCCAGGGCGACCCTTTGGCGCTCTCCCTGCGACAGGAGGGATATCCTCCGGTCCAGGTAACCTCTGAGGTCGGCCAGGTCCGCGGCGTCGTTGATGGCCCCCAACCGTTCGGCCCTCTTCATCAGCATCAGCTTGGCGAACACGTCGAGATACCTGCGGGGTGTCATCTCCTCGTAGAACCGGGTCTCCTCGGACAGCACCGCGACGTTCTCCCTGACCCACACAGGGTGCTTCCTGACGTCTATGTCGAGGACAGTGGCGTCGCCGCCCGTGGGCTTCGTGAGTCCGCACAGCACTTTGATGCACGTAGTTTTCCCCGCGCCGTTCGGCCCAAAGAACCCGAAAATCTCGCCTCTGTTCACTTTAAGGCTGACATCGCTGAGGGCCTTGACATTCCCGTAATCCTTGCACAGCCGGTCGGCTTCGATCAGGTGGACCACCGAGCGAATTAGGTCTGGAGGTATTCATATACCTGTTCATATGCCGTCAGGGCGGGTATCAGAACTGATAATGCATCTGAGAGGGTTCAAATACTGGCGCCCGGCACGGCCTAGTTCACCTGCTCATGCCCAGCCTTCCGAGCGCCTCGTCCGTTGGGACTCCCTCACTGGTCCAGCCCCATGCGTCGTAATACGCATCGAGCTCCTTCTCGAAGTCCTCCCTGTTGACGCACGCCCCTTTCGAGGGACCCTCCGGAATCGGCAGGGTGAAGAGCCGGTCGGGCAGCGTGTCGTCCCGCCTCGACAGCCCCTCGCGGAGGTTGAACAGCCTCTCGATGGTCCACACCCTGGCCCCCACCTTCTTCAAATCCTCGAGCGTGTACCCGAATCCCGTCGCCGCGTTGCAGAGGGCCAGCACGTTGTCCCACGAGTTCGCGAAGGCGTTCCTCGCGCCGAACTTGCACAGGACCATGCAGTCGTAGACCGTGAAGAGCTCCTGCATGTCCCTCAGAGGCTTGGCCTTGCCCTTGACGGTGAACCTGTCCAGCACACCCTGGAAGAGCTCTGGCACGTACATCGTCGCCCTCAAATGGCACGCGCCCCTCGAGGATGTGGCGAACGCGAGCGACATGCCCTGGATGCCCCTGGGGTCATAACCAGGGAATTCCATGCCCTTCACGTTCATGGCATACTTGCCCGCGTCTGGACCATATCGGGCCGCAAGCCTCCTCGACCCCTCCCCTATCAGGTGTCCGAACCCCTCGCGCCTTCCGGTCATGTCGACGAGTCTGAGCATGGCATCTGCATCGCCCCAGGACAGCTTCACGCCATCAGTGTCCTCCTCCGAGATGATGCCCTTCTCGAAGAGCTCGTAGGCGCACGCGATTGTATCGGCGCACGAGATAGTGTCCATGCCGTACTTGTTGCACAGGTGATTGGCCTGGATGATCGAGTCGAGGTCTGAGTTCCCCAGATTGGAGCCGAACATCGCCAGTGTCTCGTACTCCGGGCCCTCTGTTGTGGATCCGTACTTGTCTGTCTTCGATTCCTTCCCGCAGTGCAGCGGGCATCTCGCGCATGCGGTGTTCTTGACCACGTGGTCCCTGACGAATGCGTCCCCGCCTATCTTCTCGTACTCGGGGAAGTACCCGGACTGGAAGTTCCTCGTCGGGATCGTGCCCGCCTTCCCTGTTATCCCCACAACCATGGATGTCCCGTACTTCGAGAACGCTGCCGACTTTTCCTTCACAGTCGCGGTGGCCGTCTTGAAGGTCTCCCTGAGCTTCTCTGAGTCCGCCTGGGGCACCTCCTTCGTGCCGTAGACCACGAGCGCCTTCAGGTTCTTCGAGCCCATGACGGCCCCGACCCCGCCCCTCCCGGCGGCCCTGTGCATGTCGTTCATGATGGCGGCGTACCTGACGAGTTTCTCCCCCGCGGGTCCGATGACAGCGGCCTTAGCCTTCTGATGCCTCTCTTCGAGCTCTTCGATGGTCTCGAAGACATCCTTCCCCCACAAGTCAGAAGCGTCCCTGAGCTCGGGACCGCTGTCCGTGATCAGTATGTAGGCCGGCTTCGAGCCCCTTCCCTTGATGACCATTCCGTCGTAACCGGTCTTCCTGAGCATGGGTCCCCAGTGCCCTCCAGAATGCGCGGAAAGGATGGCTCCCGTCAGCGGCGACTTGGTCGTCACGTTGTAGAACGCGGTGAAGGACCCCATGGTCCCAGTGTAGGGGCCGGCCATCACTATGAGCAAGTTGTCCGGATCGAGCGGGTCGATGCCAGGTCTGTTCTCCTCATATAGAATCTTGGCCGCGAGTCCCCTGCCGCCCATGAACTTCACTTGGTCCTGCTTGCCAATCTCCGTATCGGAGAACTTGCCTGTAGTTAGGTCTGCCCTCAGCACCTTCAAGGGATCGAGCTCCCGGCACCCGCCTCCTGGGGGATTCTGCCGGGCGTGATAGGGCGTAAGACTTATTCAATTTTCCTGTGCCTTGTTCGCATCAGATTCGTCAAAATGCATCACGATTCGAAATTCTGTACAAAGGCACTCCTTTAATATCATCCATTTGCTCATGGCAGTGTGTTGTTCGACGGCGTCGGGGTCGACCAGCTACTGATCGTCGCGGTCCTCGTCAGCATCGTGGCGTTCTTTTACTCCAACCTCGGGCTCGGAGGCGGCCAGCTCTATGTGCCCATCATGGATCTCTTCTTCGCCGGATTCCTGATGAAGAGCGTCGTGCCGCTCTCCCTCTCGTTCGCCTTCGTGACTATGCTCAGTTCGGCCTATTCCCACAACAGGAAGCACCTCGTGCACTTCGGGGTGGGTCTCCAGCTGGCTGCCGCAGGTCTCGCAGGCGTGGCAGGAGGCGTCCTGTTCACATCGAGGCTCGCGGACGAGGTCGTCAAAGGGGCGTTCGCCGCCATGCTCGTCATCGTCGCGACGAAGATGCTCCATGACATCCACGCGAAGAAGAAGGAGCCCATATCGCCATCGTCGGGGTTCGGCATGTGGGCCAGAGCCACGGGGGCCGCGGTGAGCGTTCTCACCGGATTTCTTGTCGGCGGCTTCGGCATTGGAGGGGGCATAGTAAGTGTGCCGCTCATCATCTACGTCTTCAGGCTCGAACCGCGGATGGCCATCGGGACGTCCTCATTCATAGGGGCGATACTCACGCCTGCCGCGATGATTGCCTACTGGGCCGGGTCCGGCCCGGGCACGGAGATTCACTGGCCCATCGCGGCCCTGCTCGCCCCTGTCGTGCTGGTGTTTGCGATTCTCGGGTCGACGTGGGGCCTCAGGACGCTGAAGACCAAGGCCGTCAGGACCCTCTTCGTTTGCGGAGTGTTCCTGGCCGCTGCCGAGATGATATACAGCATCATAGCGGGTTGACCGAGCGGGAAAATTCTATGTATCCGCAGGCTGTGACTGTCAGGAGGGCGATCCCGCGAAGCTCTGCCTGACAGGAGACTCCAGCAGCATACACCTGAGAAGATGGGCGCTCCACTTCTCGCGGTCCGCCGAAGTCCTGGTGCTCAGCGACTCCCCGGAGGAGATACCGGGAGTGAAAACGGTCTGCGTCTTCAGCAGAGGTTCGGGGGTGCGGAACATGGCGCACGTGCCCAGGCTCAGGCGACTCGTTCGCGAGTTCGGCCCTGACATAGTGCACGGGCACTATCTCACCGTGGGCGGACTCTACGCTGCGCTGAGCGGAGGCCCGAAGGTCGTCGGCAGCGCCTGGGGGTCCGATATCTACATGGGCCCCAGAAGATCGTTTCTCGAGCGCTCCGTCCTGAAGTTCGTGTTGAGACGGTGCGACTTCGTGTTCGCCGGGACCAGAGACATGGCGGAGAGGGTTCGAGGGTTCGGTTACGAGGGCGACATCGCAATTTTCAGGTGGGGGGTCGACCCTGCGGTGTTCAGGAGGACGGGAGGCCGCGATCCGTCCGAGTTCAGGTTGATCTCGATTAGGCCGTGCAGCAGGATATACAACCCTCTCGAGATAGTGCATGGCTTCAGGGAGTCCCTCCCTGATATTGGCAACGCGTACCTCTACACGTTCGACTTCGGCAACATGATCGAGGAGGTGCACAGGGTCGTCGCGGCGGACCCGGAACTCGCAAGGCGCGTGAGGTTCGTCCCGAGGATGCCCTATGAGGCCATGCCGTCGGTCTACAACATGGCCGACCTGGCCGTCTCGATGCCGGACAGCGACAGCGCAGCCGCGAGCGTCTTGGAGGCCATGGCCTGCGAGGTTCCCGTGATTGCTTCGGACATACCGAACATGAGGGAGTGGATCGAGGAGGGCGTGACGGGTTTCCTCACAGAGGTACGCGCGAACGCGCTCGGTCAGAAGCTGAGGGCGGCCCATGGCGCCAAGGAGAGGTTGCCCGGGATCGGACGGTCGGCGCGGCAGAAGGTGACGGACGCTGCCAACCAAGGGACGTTTGAGTCGAATCTGAAGGTTGCCCAGAAGGCATACGAGGCCCTCATGGCAAGGGCTCCGTGAGTAGCTCACTGCCTCATGCCGAGCCTGTCGAGGATGAACGCATACATGAATGCGAACCATCTGAGATAGTCATACCTTCCTGACGCGCCAGCATGGCCCTCGATGATATTCGTTCTGAGGATGATGATGTTGTCGTCAGTCTTGTTGGCGCGCAGCTTCGCAACCCATTTCGTGGGCTCCCAGTACTGCACCCTTGCATCGTTCATGGCGCCAGTGACGAGCATATGAGGATAGGCCATCCTCGAGACATTGTCGTATGGAGAGTACTGCATCATGTAGTCGTAGTACCTTCTGTCCTCGGGATTCCCCCATTCCTCGAACTCCCCTATGGTCAGCGGGATGGAGGAATCGAGCATCGTGTTGATGGCGTCCACGAAGGGCACCTCCGCCACGACGACCTTGAAGAGGTCCGGCCTCTTGGTCACGACGGCGCCCATCAGCAGACCGCCCGCGCTCATCCCTCTGGCCACGAGCTTGTCCTTCGCTACGTACCTTTCGCAAACCAGGTGTTCTGCGCACGCGATGAAATCCGTGAAGGTGTTCATCTTCTTCAACATCCGACCATCTTCGTGCCATCTCTTGCAGAGGTCGCCCCCGCCCCTGATGTGGGCCTTGGCGCAAACGAAACCGCGGTCCAGCAACGGAAGGAACCTCATCTCGAACTCCGGGGCCGGCCCCTCGAAGTCCCCGTAGGCCCCGTACCCGTACAGGAACCCAGGGTTCGCGCCATCCTTCTTGAATCCCTTCCTGTACACGACGGATATGGGGATGAGCGTCCCGTCCTTCGCCCTTGCATGGATCCTCTCTGACGCGTACAGCGAAGGGTCGTACCCTGGGACCTCCTCCTGCTTCTTCAGCACGAGCACTTTCTTGCGCATGTCGTAATCGTACACGCGCGGGGGAGTGACCATCGACGAGAATCCGAACCTCATCACATCGGACTCGAAATCGTAGGTTTCGATGGGGAAGACATGGCAGAGGCTCTCCGGAAGGTCGACCAAGTGCGAGCTAAGGTCCTTGAGGTCGACCACATTGATCCTGGCGATGGCGTTCTCCCTCTCGAACAGCACGAGGAAGTTCCTGCTGATGTCCACCCAGGGGTCAGGATTGCTTATCGCGATGCACATTCTCTCACGATGCGGCACGACCGTACTCCATTCGTCAGGTCCGGAAACCGGCGCGCGCATCACCTTGAAGTTCTCGGCGTTCTCGTTGGTGACGATGTAGAACGCGTCCTCGTGGCTGAGCACTCCGTAGATCACCCCGTGCTTCCTCGGCCTCACAAGCCTGAAGGGCTCGGTCGGTCTGTCGGCGCTGGTGCAGTGCACCTCGGAAGTCGTGGCGCTCTCCACGTGCACCAGCACGTGTCTCCTGTCCTTGCTCTTCCACAGGTGCATGTAGTAGAACGCTGGGTCCCTCTCGTGGAAGACCTCGACATCGTGGGCCGGGTTCGTGCCCACAGTGTGCCTGAACACCTTGAAGGGTCGGTTCTCCTCGTCCATCGTCGAGTAGAACAGCGTCTTGCTGTCGTTCGCCCACACGAGGCTGTAGACGTTCATCATCCTGTCCTCGAGGAGAGAGCCGGTCCTGAGGTCCTTGATGAAGAGCGTGTTCCGCTCGGATCCGTTGTTGTCCACGAGATACGCCAGCCGGCCATGGTCCGGGCTCGGCCTGCACTGCTCCACGGAGAAGAACACATTCCCCTCGGAGGCGGCGTTAACGTCGAGCAGGACTTCCTCGGCGACCTCCATGCTGCCCTTCCTTCGGCAGTATATAGGGTACTGCTTCCCTTCCTCCGTTCTCGTGTAGTAATAGAAGACGTCAATCTTGTCTGGCACGGTCGTGTCAGTTCCCTTGATCCGGGATGCGAGTTCCTTGAACAGGCTCTTCTGCAGGTCCTCGGTCGGCTTCATTACCTCGCCGGTGTAGCGATTCTCTGCCTCGATGTACTCGATCACGTCGGGGTTGGCCCTGTCCCTCAGCCAGAAATAGTCGTCAACTCTGACATCTCCGTGGCTTACCAGCTTCTTTGGCACCTTCTTTGCGATAGGAGGCTTCGCTGCATTCTGTGGAGACATTGGGTCCATCATGATGCCGACATGATACATAAACGCTATGCCGCAGCTCACCCCGCGAGAAATGCCTGGCCGCTTCGGTTGACTCCCGATGGCCCGGCAGCGCTCGTTGGCATCCTGTCTAGTTCCTCTTTCCCGTGTTGGCCTTCTTCGTCTCTCGTCTCACTATCGGGACGAGCTTCTTCAGGTCGTTCTTGTGCACGACATCCCGTGCGCCCTCGTGCTTCGTCGCCGACGCAAGGTCGTCGCTCATCCACCCGGAAACGACCACGAACGGCGTTCCGGGACGCAACTTCTGCACAATCTGCAGCGCCTCGGGGGCGCATACGCGGGGCATCGCATGGTCACAGAGGATCACATCCCAGTTCTTCCTTTTCAGGGCCTCCTCTATCCCGTCGGGCGTGTCGATCCTCTCGAACGAGACATCATACCCGCCGTGCTCGAGCTCGTGCACGATTAACCTGGCGTCGTCCTCTGAATCCTCGATCAGCAGTGCCTGCAATCTCTCTGCCATTCCTTAGACCTCCCCCTCCGGGACAGGCTCGTTCAGGCCGAGCCAGTATGCCCCGAGCTGCTGGACCGCCAATACGAACTGCTCGAACCTGACGGGCTTTCTTATGTAGCTGTCCGCTCCGAGCCCGTATCCCCTGACGATGTCCATGCGCTCAGTAGATGATGTGAGAATCACTACGCGGAGGAGCTTCGTCCTCTCCTCGCTCCTGATCATCTGGAGTACCTCGAGGCCGTCCACGTTCGGAAGCTTGAGGTCGAGAAGCACGAGCGCTGGCAGGGCGTCATGCGCGCGGTTCGAGTAGGCCCCTCTGCAGAACAGGTAGTCGAGTGCCTCGACCCCGTCGTGGGCGACCATGACATCATTGAATATCCGGTTCATCTTGAGTGCGCGGAGCGTCAGCTCTATGTCATCAGGGTTGTCCTCGACCAGCAGTATCGGCCTGGTGTCCAACTCGCCCACCTGTCATCCCTTGCCTTCGTCGCTCTTGGCCCGTCCCTCTCCTTCCGTGAAGTAGAATGTCGCACCCTCGCCCATTGTGGATTCGCCCCAGATCTTTCCTCCGTGCCTGCGGATTATGCGCTGAGCGGTAACAAGGCCGATTCCTGTCCCAGGGAACTCCATCGCCCCGTGCAGGCGCTGGAATGGCGCGAACAGCTTGTTGTAGTACGCCATGTCGAACCCTGCGCCGTTGTCGCGTATAAAGAACGCCTTCTCGTCATTTATATATGTGATGCCGAACTCAATCCTGGTTTCTGGCTTCTTCATCGTGAACTTCCAAGAGTTGCCGATGAGGTTCTCTATCATTATGGTCAGCAGCCGCGCATCCCCTCTCATCGTCGCCCCTTCGGCGACCGAGACCTC
>JBBIUZ010000034.1:0-13484 GCA_037439985.1 Methanobacteriota archaeon
AGGTGATGCATGACACGATTCAGAACGCCCGAATGTATGCGATCGCTGCAAGCGCCGCAGCGGCTGCAGTCGTAGTCGCCTTTTCCATGACCGTCTCCTCCAGCATAACGAAACCTGCAGTCGCCGTGTCGAAAGCCGCAAGGACGATTGCCGCGGGCAATTTCAAGACGCACGTCGATGTGAAGACTGCGGACGACGAGATCGGCGACCTAGTGAAGTCCATGAACCTGCTGATTGACAACGTCTCCAAGCCCCTTGTCGAACTGACAGTGAGCGCGGAAGCCATCGCGTCTGGAGTTCTGACAAGGGAGGTCAGTGTCGAGGGCACTGGCGACTTGAAGAAGCTCGTTTCCGCCTTTGACAAGATGAGGTCGAGCCTGGCAAATATGACCGGGGAGATGCGGCTCGCTGCGGAATCACTGAGGAATTCCTCGTCTTCCTTCGCCGAGACCATCGGCCACATGACCGAGGCCACCCAGCAGGTCTCGACTTCTGCTCTGCAGCAATCGAAGGGGGCACAATCAGAGTCGCTGAGGATTGATGAGATGGTCAAGACGCTCTCCGTGCAGGCGAGTGCCATCCGTGATGTCGTCCAGAGCGCTCAGAACGCGGCTGCTGCTTCGGCGAATGCGAGTGACGTCGCCCAGATTGGAAGCAAGTCTGCACAGCATGCACTTGAACGCATGGATTTCTTGCTGAAGAACGTGGAGGGCACGGCCGAGGCAATGGCGCAGCTCTCGAAGAAGTCGAAGGAAATCTCCAAGATCGTCTCCATGATTACAGACATTGCGCATCAGACGAACTTGCTCTCGCTCAACGCCGCCATCGAGGCCGCAAGAGCTGGAGAACAGGGTCGGGGATTTGCGGTTGTCGCGGACGAGATCCGGAAGCTCGCAGATGGCTCACGGAAGGCTGCGGGCCAGATACAGCAGCTGATCGAACTTGTCGAACGTGACATCGAAGAGACGACCAGTAAGATGGAGAACACGATGAAGGATGCCGCCGACAGCTCGCGCACGATTTCAGACTCGCTGAAGTCTCTTGAGGACATCGCCGCCACGGTCGAGGAGACGGCGGCGATGGTCGAGGAAATCAACGCGTCGACTGAGGAGCAGAAATCGTTGATTGAGAACTTTGTGCGGTCGTTGGATGTGGTGGCTGGGATTACCAAGGAGAACGCCCAGACTGCCCAGGATGTGTCGACGTCGAGCGGGAATCTCGCCGTCGGGATGGAGGAGATGTCGTCTTCGGCACGCGAGCTGGCGGAGCTCGCCTCAAGGCTGAACGAGATTACCAAGCGGGTTGACAGAGGACCGCCTCCCAGTATCCAGCCAAGCGACGATGCCGGGAATGAGAACTGACGGAGGGGACGCCGTGCTATCGGAATCCATCAAGCAAGTCGTCGTCTTCAAGCTCGGCAGGGAGGAGTTCGGGTTCGACATCTCCGTCGTGCGCGGGATCAACAGCGTGCAGGACATCACGAAAGTCCACAGGAGCGCTCCCCACATCCAAGGTGTCATGAATCTGCGTGGGAAGCTACTGACTGTCGTGAACCTGCGCACACGGCTCGGAATGGAGCCGCTGAGGGAGGACGACGGCGATGCGAAGATTATCGTCATCGATTGCCCCAACCCGCCAGTGGGGTTCATGGTGGACGAGGTCAGCGAGGTCGTGAGCATCGCGCCTGAATCGATTGAGAAGGCGCCGACATCTGTGACCTCGGGGATGGACGTGCAGTACGTCCTTGGGATAGCCAAGCTAGACGGCAGGCTCGTGACTCTGATAGACCCTCTCAGGATTCTGGAACTGGACAGCGCTGAGCACGGGGGTGCGGACAATGACTAAGATACTGGTAGTCGACGACTCGGAATTCATGCGGAGGGTGCTCAGGAACATACTGGAGGCAGGAGGGCACAGGGTGATCGAGGCGAAGAACGCCGATGAGGCCCTCGACCGGTTCGTGAGGGAGGGTGCTGATGTGATCACGATGGACATCATCATGAGCGACAAGGACGGCATCGAGTCGGTCAGACGCCTGAAGGAAGCCGACCCAAAGGCAAGGATCATCATGGTTTCCGCCCTCGGCTATCAGAAGACTGTGATGAGGTCTCTGGAGGCAGGGGCCGTCGATTTCATCATCAAGCCGTTCACAGCAGACGACGTACTCGAGTCCGTCAATGCCGTCCTTCAGATGGAGCCCTGAGGAATCACCAATGCCTCATGAGGTCAAAGCCCCCTTTGTCGACCGCAGTGGCAGTATGCAGGCCGTTCCTGAGCACATACAGGAGTCCGATGAGGGTCCCGCCGCTGTCCGGAGCGCATGGGACAGGCTCGATGCCGTGGAGGAGCCGAAGAGCTCGTACCCGAGCGTTGTCCTCCTGGATCTTCAGTCGCCGACGATACACGAGCTTGCAGCGACCGGCAGGATGATGACGGACTGCCCTGCGACGGTTATCGTGTCCGGCGCGTCGGATGGGGTAGACGGCCGGTCGCCTATCCATGCTCCTGGTTCCGGCGCGGTCGATTCGATTCTGAATCCGAACGAACAGAGAAGTGACAAGATCAAAGGGGCAGTTAAGTTGCCCGCCTTCGGGAGGACGCAGGCGCTGAACAGGATGAACGCTCCGCGTCTGGAAAAGCTCTGCGGCCCCGCCAGGAGCGATGTGGCGGGCATGAAGACGATTGCTCTCGCGGCGTTCGCCGAGGAGTGACCTGGATGCCAAAAGAGCTCGACCCTATCAAGTATGCGAGGATGTTCGTGTCCGAGTCGTCCGAGTATCTCAGGGTCATGAATGATTCCATGCTCGAGCTCGAGAAGTCCCCTGACGACCGGGAGCTCGTTGACAGAATGTTCCGGTCCGCACACACGGTCAAAGGCATGGCTAGCATGATTGGTTACCATGCCGTCGAGGAGCTGGCTCACGTCATCGAGGATATGCTCGGACAGGTGAGGGATGGGCATATGGCGCCAACGGGCGAGACCGCCGAGATGGTGTTCAAGGGGCTGGACGCGCTCGAGGAGATGGTCGAGGCGGTGGCGAGAGGCCAGCAGCCGAAGGACAGGGTCGACGTGGTGCAGGAGATCAGGGAGTTGCTGGCTGCCTTCGCAAGCGCGAATGTCGAGGAGCGTGATTCTGCCTCGGGGCAATGGGGAGATGACACCGCCACGACAGAACGAGTCACTCCGCAGGAGGAGCCATCGAAAGATGGTCACGTCGAGGATACGATTACTGTGGTCATCAGGCTTGGCCGGCGCTGTTCATTGCCGTCGGCGAGGGCGCTCGTCATTATCAAGGAGCTGGCGAAGGGCGCCGAGATTCTGGCGTCGACACCTACGGCCTTCGAGATCGAGAAGGAGGCGGTTTTCGAGGATCTGTCAGTGGTCGCGAGGCCAGGAAAGAAGTTCCGGGAATCTCTTAGGCGGATCGCTGCGATGACCGACGTCGAACTGCTCCTTGTCGGGAGCGAGGGGGTCCCGAGGGATAGGTGGCAGAAGATCACCCGGGAGGAGGCGTCGTCGAGTACCACGGGCAAGGAAGCCGCGCACGGTCAGACGGTAAGGGTTACGATGGGCAAGTTGGATGACCTCCTTGATAGCGTGGGCGAGCTGGTGATTGGCAGGAATCGGCTCATCCAGAAGGCGTCAACTCAAGAGGATCACGAGCTGCTCGAGATATCGACGCTCATCGACAGACTGACATCAGACATCCAGTCGAGGGTCCTCGGGATCAGGATGATCTCCCTGGACAGCGTCATGAGCAGGTTCCCGCGCATGGTCAGGGACATCGCCAAGAGTGAAGGCAAGGAGGCCGAGCTTGTCGTCGAGTCTGGCAACATCGAGCTCGACAGGACTGTCGCGGACAGGATTGTGGACCCGATGATGCACCTCCTGAGGAACTGCGTGGACCACGGCATCGAGCCGGTCGAAGAGAGGGTGAGGGCAGGGAAGCGGCCGAAAGGGTTGGTGAGAATCGTGGCGTCCAAGCAACAGGACCATGTCTTGATCGAGGTCTCGGACGACGGGAAGGGCATAGACTTCGACGCTGTCAGAAAGACGGCTGTTGCCAATGGCACCCTGACCGCGCCTGAGGCCGAATCTGCTAGCGGGAGGGAGCTGATCGACCTGCTGTTCAGGGCCGGCTTCTCCACCAAGGCAAACGTGACCGAGGTGTCCGGAAGGGGCGTAGGGCTGGACGTCGTGCGGAAGAGCGTCGAAGGGCTTGGAGGGACGGTAATGGTGAGTTCGTCGAGGGGCGCTGGTACGACCTTCTCGCTCTCGTTGCCACTCACGCTCGCAATCGTAGAGGCGATGCTCGTGGGAATTGACGAGCAGACCTATGCTGTCCCGATGAGCACCATCGTGGAGACTCATAGGTTCGAACCCGGAGAGATCAGGTTCATCAGGAACCACGAGGTCGTGCAGCTCAGGGGTGAGGTGCTCCCGCTCATCAGGATGAGGGACTTCTTCGGCATAGATCTGCTGAAGAGAGGGAGCATAGACACCCTGGTGGTACAGAGCCGGGACAGGCGTGCTGCGCTTGAAGTCGACGAGCTCGTTGGCCATCAGCAGATAGTTGTAAAGCCGCCGGACCAGAGACTGGGAAGGGTGCGCGGCATCTCGGGTGGGACCATCCTGGGCAGCGGCAGAGTTGCGCTCATCTTGGATGTCGATTCCGTCCTCGGAGGCTGAGACGGGTGTCAGAAGACAAGTCCGACAAGAGGCTTGAGGTGATAAGGGAGTTCGCGAACATCGGCGCAGGGAACGCCGCGACGGCTCTTGGCACGCTGCTCGATGTCGACCTCGTAAACGACGTCACTTCGTGCAACCTGCTCCCGCTCTCGGAGGTGGCCGAGTGGTTGGGTGGCGCGGAGAAGGTGGTGGCCGGGACATACACGCAGCTCTGCGGGCCATTCAAGAGCGGCATCTTGGTGATTCTCCCGGGCGAGTCGGCGGTCATGGTTGTGAGGCATCTGACCAAGGAACAGGCTGACCTATCTTCGCTCAGCCGTTTTCAGGAGTCCTGCCTCCGGGAGGTGGGCAGCATATGCCTCTGCTGGTATCTCATGGCCGTTTCGAAGGTGGCTGACATGGACATGATTCCTGCGCCTCCGGACGCGGTCGTCGACAAACTCGGAGCCGTGCTCGACGTCCCGCTGGCCGCCGTCGGATCGAGGGTGGATACGGCCCTGGTCGTGCACACGCGTTTCAAGGCCCTTAACGAAGGTTTCGAAGGGTACTTCCTGATGCTGCCAGAGGACGAAGCACTGAAGGCCCTCATGACCAGGATGGAGCAGGAGCGATGAAAGAGCCTCGGAACGTTGGGATTAGCCAGCTGATTGTGTGTCAATCGCCAGAGCAGCTCATGTGTCTCGGCCTTGGGTCCTGCGTGGCGGTGATTCTGTACGATCCTCAGTCCAAGGTCGGGGGAATCGTGCACGCCCTTCTCCCGAGCGGCCCTCAAGCCGCAGACCAGGGCGGGAAGTACGCAGATACGGGCACCCGCAGGCTCTTCAAGGAGATGACGGTCAACGGTGCGGCCGCGGACCGGGTGTTCGCCAAACTCGTGGGAGGCGCCCAGATGTTTAAGTTCTTCAACGTCCGCCTTGCAGACATAGGCCAGCGCAACGTGCAACAGGCTCGGAAGACGCTCCGAGAGCTGAACGTGAGGATTGCGGCCGAGGATGTCGGTGGTGACCGTGGCCGCTCAGCACTTCTCGACTCCGCGACGGGTTGCGTAACCGTGAAGAAGACCTTCTCCACAACAAGGATCATTTGAGCCCTATTCTCCGGGTTCGATTCGGAAAGCCTTTTGTACGTGCAACAGCGTAGCCACGAATCGCCAGGAGAAGGCGGATGGCTGACGGTAGGCCTGCGTCCATCGCAGGCCGGCTGAGGAAAGTCCCCTCTCCGCGAGAAAGTGGGCTGTCAGAACAGCAGGGCGAGAGTCCTGGCAAGGGCGCAGAAACGACACAGCCTCGGGATAAGGTGATGATTCCTCTGTGGATGAAGTCTCCTGAGGACTTGATGAAACGGCGACTCCCCACTGGAGCAAGCTCAAACGGCCGGATCGATCTCTCATCGTCGGCGGGTAGAGTGCAATAGTCGAATGCCATCACCGTCGCAGGACGGGAACATAAAGGGGCTTATGTCCTTCACCTGGCACATTCCTTGAGCACTGGTTGGGTGCTTCCGGCTTCACGAGCTGTCCCCTGTCAGTAGACGCCTGCTCCAGACATGGACCGGAAGTCGTCAACCATGGCCCGGGAGAGCAGCCTTATATCTCCTCTCGCGATAGTCCCCGAGGCAGTGGCGAGAGGCAGTGGGTCAAGGGATGACCACCCAGGATCTATCGGACGACTGCCATTGTTGGTCAGTGCATGGCCATGGAGAGCACGAAGATGGAGAGCCCGTCCAGAAGGATTCTCGGCGCGCTGGCCATCTCGAGAGACTTTTCCATCCTAATGCTTTCGCTCGCCGTAGTTTCTCTGGGTTTTGGCATCTTGTCCCCCATAATGCCCAAGTTCGCCGGACAGAACCTGAAGATGAACGCTGCCCAGCTGGGAACTGTGTACTCTCTCTTCGCCATATCATTTGCACTGGGAATGGTACCCGCGGGATACCTGGCAGATCGGATAGGACGGAAGCCTCTGATCATCAGTGGCACGCTGGTTTTCTCAATGACCACTTATGCACTTGCGCTGATATCGGCTTCGTGGCAGTTCGCCGTTCTCAGAATCCTGGAGGGGCTAGGTGCGGCTCTGGTGACTCCGGCTGCGTTTGCTTTGACGGTCGATCTCGTGCCCGAGGACAAGAGGGGCGTCGCGATGGGCGCGGAGGGAACAGCACAGCTACTGGGTGGCCTCGGGGGCCCAGGGCTCGGTGGCATACTGGCGGGCCAGTTCGGCTTCTACTACCCGTTCTACATCGCCGCCGGTCTCGCCGCTGCATGCGCTGGGGTAGTGTTCCTGGTGAAGGAGCCAAGCCACCGTCTCAAGGATAGTGGATCGTCTGTGCTTGCCATGTTCAGGGCATGGAGCAAGAACTTCAAGCAGAACAAGGCTCTCGCCGCCGTTACGACCCGAGGCTTCGTGATGGGCATTGTCCAGGGCCTCTGGAACCTCGGACTCATAGTATACTGGTACGACCAATTGAAGATGAGCGAGGCCAACGTCGGAATTGCGATTTCCGTCGAGGCCCTTGCGATGCTTCTCGGAACGCTTCCCTTTGGGGTGATGTCAGACAAGCGCGGCAGAAGACCTTTCATTCTGACAGGCGGGGCTCTCATGGTCTGTGGTCTGCTGCTGAATGTGTGGGCAAATGCTGCATGGCAGGTGTTCGGACTCATGGTCGTCTCCGGCCTTGGTGCGGCCATGTCGAATCCTTCGGTGGGTGCCATGTTGGCCGATGTGATGCTTCCGTCGGAGAGAGGTAGAGTCATGGGTGCATACCAGCTGATCCAAGGCATCGGGAACATAGTCGGATTCTTCGCGCTTGGGTACGTATATGACATGGTCAGTCCCGGAGCCCCGATAGTGCTCTGCTCAGTAGCCCTCGCTGCGGCCACGCTGATCATTGCGGTCTTCGTTCAGGAGAGGCAGATGGCGACTGCTCGCCACTCTGCAACGGTGACTAACCAAGGAGAGACTGCTTTCGAGGCGCTCAGTGAGGACAGTGCATCAGACGATGTCCCAGTGAAGTGATGACCCGGGATGCGGCGTCCAGATTGAGGGAATCGCTATGGGGTCCCTCCGGGCCAAGGGATTCAGGGGCCCAGCAACCTCTCGACGCTGGCCTCGAACACCGCGGTGTGATGGTCGACGTCTCTCGCAGTCGTGTAGGGGGAGATGAGGGCCATGTTGTGGAACGGCGTGAGCAGGATGCCCCTGTTGAGCGCCATGAGGTGCATCAACCTCTCGAGTTCATGGTCCTTCGACGCTTCGTACTCGCCTCCGTTCCTTGGCGGCACCGCCGTGTTGTGGTACTCTGTCCTTACGCCAAGACGAACGACGTGCCACGGGACTCCAGTCCTGCGGATCACCTCCTTCGCTCCTTTCTCGAACCGCCGGGCCAGAGGGATCATCCATTCGAAGTTGCGCTTGGTGATCACCTTCTCCAGCGTAGCGTGCATCGCAGCCACTGCGAGCGCATTGCCCGTGAGAGTTCCGCCAAGGCCGCTCTCGTCTGTGCCGTCCGAAAGTACGCGCGCCATCACCCTGTCCTGTACATACTGGCTCATCCCGAAAGCGGCGACCGGAATACCGCTCGCCAACGGCTTTCCCATCGTGATGATGTCCGGACGAAGCCCGTGCTCTGCCGTGAAGCCCCCGACGCCGCAGCAGACCGTGTGCGTCTCATCGATTATGAGCATCGTGCCGTACTTGCGAGTGAGTCCTCGTAGCGCGTCGTGGTATCCTTCCTCTGGCAGTATGATTCCGCGATTGGTCATCGCGGGCTCCATCAGCACGCACGCGACATCCTTGGTCCTCAGCGCCCGCTCGAGGGCTGGTATGTCATTGAACTCGATGACCTTCGTGGTTTCCGCGGGGTCCACCGGGGGGCCTATGTTGCCGCTCCTCGGGACCACTCTCCCGTCCTGCAGACTGACCAGTGTCTCGTCCACAGTGCCATGGTAGCACCCGTTGACCACCAGGATTTTGCTCCTGCGGGTGACCTCACGCGCAAGCCTTATCGAGAACCTGTTCGCATCGGTCGCGGTCATCGCGACCTGCCAATACGGGAGCCCGAACCGACGGGACAACTCCTCGCCAACCCAGATTGAATCCTCCGTGGGAAGCATCATCGTGATGCCCTTTCGCACCTGCTTCGTGACGGCATCGACGACTACTCTCGGAGAGTGGCCGAACATGGAGCCCGTGTCGCCGAGGCAGAAATCCGCATACACATTGCCGTCCACGTCCGTGATATGGGCCCCCTTCGCCTCCTTCGCGAATACCGGGTACGGGCCCGCCCATCTGACCATCCAGTTCATCGGGACGCCAGCGAGCAGAGACCTCCTCGCTCTTTCGGACAGCGTCCTGGACCTCGGATGGGTCTTGACGAAAGCCTTCTCCTCCTCGACCATCAGCTTCTTCATTCGCGCGCGATCAATCCTCCGCACAGGCTCCCCTCCATGCTGCATCCAAGTGAATCGCTTCCGAGCATAAGAACTGCTTGCCCCGCCCTTACGGATCACGTAGCATCTGCACATCACTTGATGGAATCGGCGTTCCGCGGAGATGATATCAAATGATGGTCGCCTGCCTGTTTCCACCAGGTGATGAGGCCTATTTTGACCGCCTGCACGAGGCCAATGGCTTCCACCCATGTATTGGGCTCCGTGCGGTGCTTCCGGCCCCTGCACGGACAAAGGAAGTGAGATTCGTGGACGGAGAGCAGGCCTGGCTAGTGTTATTCGTGGCAATAGGCGGAGCAATCGGCAGCGTTGCGAGATACCTGGTGTCGGGGGTATTCACCAAGGGGGACTTCCCCTGGGCCACATTCTTCGTCAACGTCACGAACAGCTCCCTGATAGCCTTCATCTACTTCCGGGGGCTCCAGGCTGGGTTCGTCGGTCAGGAGTTCACGGTGCTCGTGTTCGTCGGCCTGTTCGGGGGATGCACGACGACCTCGGCGTTCAGCCTCGAGACGGTTACAATGCTCTCGGAGTATCAATGGGTGTGGGCCGCTGCAAACATATTCCTTAACGGAGGGCTATGTATAGTTGCGGGTGTCCTGGGCCCTGCGGCCGGGCTGTCCCTGGAGGGCGTCTAACATTGATCTCGAAGAGAAGGCGCTTCGGCTCAAGATACACGTCGGCGGGTCGGAGCACTACGAGGGCCAGCCTGCGTACAAGGCAGTCGTGCTCTGTCTCGGGAAGCACGGCGTGGGGGGCGCAACCATCACCCGGGGTGTCTACGAGTCCGGCAAGCGCAGCAGACTGCACGCGGCCACTCCGCTGCGCCTGAGCGAGGACCTGTCGATGATAATCGAGGCCGTCGATTCGGAGAAAAGGATAGTCGAGATCGTCCCGATTGTAGGTGAGATGGTGAGAGGCGGCCTGGTCACCGTGGACGAGGTCAGAGTGCTCTGTCACATCGGCTGACCCCTACCCGACTGGGAAGATCACGGACGAGGAGATGGGCAGCTCGCCATCGGCGCTTGGCTCGGGACCTAGCAATTCGGGAATGGCATGGATTGCGGGCGTGAATCATGCGCGAAACCGAGGATGCCGGTTCCTCGGAACGGGGTGGCCTCCGACCCTCGAATCACACGACTACGGCGGACTCGAGCTCCCTCAGCAACTCGTTCACCCTGTTGAGCCCGGCGATCAGGTAGTCGCGCGGCGGGCCAGTGCCGATGCGCATATAGCCGTCCATTCCGAAGTGGTCCCCAGGCACGATCATAACGGATTTCTCAGTCCGCAGGCGCTCGGCGAGCTTCCACGAATTGATGTCCAGGTTGTACTTCACGAAGCATATCGCGCCCGCGGTCGGAGGCACGTGCGAGAACATCGAGCCGTGGTCCGAGAGCCAGTCTCTGACTGCCGGGTAGTTCTTCTGGAGTATCGCCCGGCTCCTGTCCCAGATCCACCTTCTCTTCTTTGGCTCGAGCGCGACCTGCGCGAGGCGGTCGGACAGTTTCGCCGGCGTGAGCGTGAGGTAGTCGTGGTGCATCTTGATGCCGTCTAGCGTCTTCGGTGGTCCGACGAGCCATCCGGTCCTGAGCCCCGCAAGACCATAGGCCTTGCTGAGGCCGTTCGCAATGAGGGTCTTGTCATGGTAGCCCCATAGAGTTCCTGTATGCGGGCCGACCCGCTCCGCCCCCTGATAGACCTCGTCCGAGAGCAGCCATGCGCCGGAATCCTTCACGGCGTCTATCAGCGCCTTTCTCTGCTCCTGGGCCATGACCGCGCCTGTGGGGTTGTCCGGGTTGCAGACCTGGATGGCCTTCGTCTTCTTGGTCACAACGCGCTTCAGGTCCTCGGGGTCGAACTGCCACCTCAGGTCCTCTCGCAGTCTCAGCGGTCTCACCTTGAGACCCCAGGTCTTGGCCAGACCCCACATCTGCATGTAGTTGGGGACCATGATGGCGACCTCGTCCCCTTTCTCGAACAGATGCCACGCGGCGAGGAAGTTCGCCTCGGACGACCCGTTCGTGACGAACACATGCTCTGCCGTCGCTCCCTTGTACATGCCAGCGATCAGCGACCTCAGTTGCGGCGTGCCGTCGGCCTGCGGATACCCCAGCGGGGTATCCAGAAACTCTCTGGCGGCCTTGTCGCTGCCGAGCAGCTCCTTCAGCCTGAGCGGATGCACCCCGCTTTCTGAAAGCTCATAGTCGACAAGGCGTTCGTACTTCGACTGCCACCGCTCCATCTCGAAGAGTTCGACCTTCAAGGAATCCACCACTCCAGGGGCATCGGCCCCATGACAGAAAAGGTTTCTGGGCCATCACCCATGTATGTGCGCGAGCCCTCACCCGTGCTCACGCATCGACATATGTCCCGATCCTTCTCTTGAGCGCCCTCTGGTAAACGAGATGCGATGTTACGACGTCCTGCACCGCGATGCCAGTTAGATCACAGACGGTTACCTCGTCGTCGCTCTCCCGGCCTGCCCTCTTCCCGAGCAGGACCTCGCCCAGCTCGGCATGGACGTCCTTCTCCGTAATCGTTCCATCCTCGACCGCGTGATGTACCTCACCCAGGGCTACGCACTGCCTCAGGCTGTCCACAACTATCTTGTCGGCCCTTCCCAGAACCGCAGTCTCGAGCTCCTGTTTCTCTGGGGAATCGGACCCCATCGCCGTGATGTGTACCCCCTCGCCGAGCCAGGACGCCTTAACTATCGGCACGGAGCTCATGGTTGCTGTCACGATGATATCGCTCCCCTCCACCGCCTCCCTCGCCGTCCTGGAAGGGACGATTCGTGCCTTCAGCGTCTTCCGCATATCCGCAACGTACTCGCTGACGTGATCAGGCGTCCTGCCCCAAACTCTCAGCTCGTCGAACTTCCTCACCCTGCTCAGGGCCTCGATCTGGAGCCTCGCCTGAGTGCCAGTGCCGATGACCGTCACCGCGCCAACCGAGTGCTTCGCGAGTGCCCGGGCCGCCACCGCGCCAGCGGCCGCAGTCCTGAGATCGGTCAAGTAGCACTTGTCCACCTCGACACAGAGCGGGAAGCCGGTCTTCGAGTCGAACAGGAGGAGCATGCCATGGCTCGAGGGAAGCCCCAGGCTGGGATTGTCGTAAAACCCCGAGGCAATCTTGACCGTGTAAGTGTCATATCCCTTGACATACCCTGGCTTGATGTGTATGTCTCCGTTGTAGTCGGGGACCTGCAGCGCGACCGGGAACGGTATGACGGCCCGATCAGAGTTGAACGCCTTGAACCCCTCCTCGACGGCCTCGATAGCGTCCTCCATCGTGATAACGCTCTTGATCTCCTCCTTTCTCAGCACCAGAACCCTGTCTCTTGACTCCATTTCCCTGCCGCCTCGCATCAGTGGGCTTCCACCACGCGACGAAACGATAACCCAGAACTAAAGCGTGTTGGTCCGTCGCGCCTGGTCGTGACCGACTAGCTCGCTCGCAACACGAGGGCGGCGGATGACTGTCGCTAGAGCCCGCAACCCGCCCTCGAATGCTTCTGCAGGTACTTCTGATGATAATCCTCCGCCGGCCAGAAGTCTGCCGCTGGGGTTGTCTTGGTCACGATTCTCCTGCCCCGGAACTCAGCGCACCTTTGCAGGGCGCCCCTGGACGAGATTGCAATATCCCTCTGCATCTCGTTGTGATAGAAGATCGCCGACCTGTACTGGGTGCCTATGTCCGGCCCCTGCCGGTCCAGTTGCGTGGGGTCATGCATGCTCCAGAACACATCGAGCAGACGCGCGTACGAAACCACCGAGGTGTCGAACTCGATCCTGACGGACTCGGCATGCCCAGTCCTGCCGGTGTGCACTTCCTCGTAGGTCGGGTTCTTCGAGTGGCCGCCTGTGTAGCCCGCTGTCGTGGACCGCACGCCTCTGACGGCCCAAAAGGCCTTCTCGACATGCCAGAAGCAACCTGCAGCGAAGGTCGCAAGCTCGATGCCTGTCATCGCCCTTTGGGTTCCAAGCGCTCTCGCCATACAAGGATTCTTGCCCTCAGGCGCTTGCGGCGGGCCAGCAGCACGGGTCAAGGCGTGAAGACCCTATAGCACTCGCAGCCCGAGAACTCCGCACAGCGAGCCTTACCGTCAACCATCATGCTGAACCTAATCCTTTCAGGCGACCGTCTGTCCTCTCCGATCCTGAACAAGTCCTCTCCGATCCGGATGAGCGGATTCTCCGTCCCCGACGGCTCGATCATGACGAGCGCGCCCTTGCGGAGGACAATCCTGAAATTGGAGATCCAAGGGTTGTGGGTCCGATAGTGCCCTGCGTATGCCTCCAGCTTGGCGGAATCCGCAGTCTCCTTCGGTTCCTCATGCGAGCCGCTGGT
>JBBIUZ010000035.1:0-1943 GCA_037439985.1 Methanobacteriota archaeon
AACAAACGGTTCAGCGCTCCGTCAGAATGTCGGATTGAGTTCTGCGACAGAGCCGGAACAGATGAGCTCCTGCCGTTCTCGACCGGAAAGTCAAGCCCCTTCCATGTCCCAATTCCCGATGTGCTCCAGGAACCGTTGCACGACCCACTTCAGCTCCACCACATCCCTGCAGAGACGGCTGCTCGCAACATGCTGCCTGGGAGACAGCTCGAGCCCTTCGATGCGGTTCATATGAGGGGAGTACGTTGGCAGCGGGACCAGTTCCATGCGTTCGTCGAGGACGTCTATGAGCTTCGGGAGAAGTTCCTGTCTTTCTCTTGAGAGTTGCCTCACGCAAGGCGCCAAGTGCCATTCCCAGTTGGGAGGGACGACCGCACACAAGGACCCTAAGAGCTTGTATATAACGCCCTAGAGGCGCGCCGTTCGCCGGATTGAAATATCCAGACGGAGATTCATGTATTCTCATGTCTGAAGCCCTGATGAGATCCATCGACTCCGACATAGGGTCGATCCCCGTTTCGCAGATCGAGGGCGCCAGCGAGCGCGACAGGGTCATGAAGCTGTTCGCTCACGGGTTCCTGCGGCTATGGACGAGGCTGGCCCTCGAATCGGGTCAGAAGCTGAAGATGTCTCCGTCCCAGTACTTCCTGGGGAACTACGAGGGACAGATGAAGTGGACCCTGAACGAAGGTGTGGACTACAAGGGCATCGCGCACATCGAGATGGGCGCGACATTCAGGAAGAGGCACGCGCTCATAGCCGAGACCTACGTCATCAAGGGGGAGGAGAGGGCCAGGCTCTTCTTTTCGCTCGAGCAGGAGAGGGTGAAGGACCACCCCGTTTTCGCCAACTACCTCGTTTACGACGCCTCGCTGAAGGAGTTCGATCACTCGAAGGCCCTGAGCAGCGTGAAGCCCGTAGTTCCGGGATGGATCGAGACCATCATGACGGGCGAGGACGGGCCGCTCTGGCAGGCGTGTAGGGAGAAGCTCGAGTGCGTCGGGGTCTGAGGGTGCGACCCTCTTCCTCCGACCCCCGACGGGCGTGTGTGCCGTGCGCATCGGCAACGGATATATACTGGCTGAGCGTCCCCTGTCCGTCAAGATGTCCGATAGGCTAGAGATCGCAGGTCGAGCGCTTCAGCGCCCCCTGTGCAACCACTGCCTGGGGAGGCTTTTCGCATCCGTGTCCAGCGGGCTCTCGAACGACCAGCGTGGGGCGCTCGTGAGGCCATCCGTGCCGGGCGACCAGGCGCCCCCTGCTCCCCCCTCGGAATGCCATCTGTGTCGGGGGCTGTTCCTCGAGCTGGACAAGTTCGCCGATATCGCCGTCAGGGCCTCGGAGGGGCTCGAGTTCAGGACCTTCCTGGTGGGCACGAAGGTAGATGCTGAGCTGCAGGAGCGGGAGGAGGCCTTCTGGACCGAGGTCGGAGCGAAGGACACCGAGTCCATCAAGGCGGAGCTGAACCGGGAGATAGGCAAGCTGCTCGAGAAGAGGCTGGGAAAGGACGCCGACTTCGCAAACCCCGATCTCGTCTTCCTCATCGACACGCGGTTCGATAGGGTCGTGCTCGACATCGCCCCCCTGTTCGTCTACGGCCGGTACAGGAAGTTCTCCAGAGGGATTCCGCAGACCAGGTGGATATGCCGGGAGTGCCGGGGCAAGGGGTGCCCCAGGTGCGACGGCAAGGGCAGGATGTACGACACGAGCGTCCAGGATATGATAGGTCCGATCGTGATGAGACACGCGGAGGGGGAGGATGACTTCTTCCATGGCATGGGCAGGGAGGATATAGACGCCCGGATGCTCGGCAACGGGAGACCGTTCGTCTCCGAGGTCAGGAAGCCCAAGAGGAGGACCCTGGACCTTGGCTCCGTCGAGATGGAGATCAACGGGGCCGCCAATGGCCTGATCGAGGTGGAGGGCCTGCGGATGTCGAACAA
>JBBIUZ010000035.1:1953-8715 GCA_037439985.1 Methanobacteriota archaeon
AGGCTGAGGTGAGGTCCATCAAGGAGTCCGCCCACGCAAAAACCTACAGGGTCAGGGTGCGTTTTCTGGGGCCTTTGGACCACGGAAAGCTTAATGAACTACTTGGGTCATTGGCCGGGAAGCCTATAAGTCAGCTCACGCCGAACAGGGTAGTGCACAGGAGAGCGGACCTCGAGCGCCGCAGGACCGTCCGGAGCATCCGGGTGGAATCCGTCGATGGCTCCGAGGTCGTGTTCGTCATCGAGGCGGACGGCGGGACCTACATCAAGGAACTGATGCACGGGGACGACGGCAGGACGCAGCCCAATGTCGCCAGTGTTGTTGGGGTGCCCTGCGAGGTGCTCGAGCTGGACGTGATAGGGATCGGAGATCAGGGAGGTCAGACAGATGGTCAAGGCATCCAAGGGCTACAGGCGCCGCACAAGGTCGGTGATGCAGAAGCGCGCCAGGGATAGAGGGCTCTCTCCGATCACGAGGATGTTCCAGAAGTTCGAGATCGGGGAGAAGGCCAGCATAAACCTGGACCCGAGCGTTCACAAGGGCATGCCGCACGTGAGGTTCCACGGGAGGACGGGCACGGTGTCTGGCATGCAGGGAGACGCCTACCTCGTCGATGTGAGGATGGGCGGCAAGGTCAAGAAGGTAATCGTGAGGCCAGAGCACCTCAGGAAGGCCTAGAGGTCAAGGATGGTGTTTTCGATGGAGGACAAGAAGGTGGTCACGCTAGCGGAGGTCAAGGAGATCCTCGAGGAGCGCCAGACCGATGGGGAGCTCACGGCCGAGCAGAAGCTGGCGCTCGAGCACGCCCAGAAGTTCTCCAGAGTGGACTCCAAGAAGGCCAGGAAGCTCGTGAAGGAGCTTGTCGAGCTGGGGTTCGTGTCGGAGGTCAACGCCGTCAAGATCGCCGACATAATGCCTACGGGTCCGGACGATGTGCGCCTCATCTTCTCCAAGGAGAGGGCGAGCGTCGAGAAGAAAGACATCGAAAAGATACTTAGCGTCGCAGAGAAGTATCTCTAGCGAGCCCGGGGGTGCTGTTATCGAAGACTACGCTAGGATATTAGACTATCTGCCCCAGGGGCTCCCTGACGAGAAGATGTTCCACCGGGAGCCGGTGGCCTTCGCTCTAGGAGAGGACCAGTTCAAACTCTTCGAGCTCGTGCCCAAGCAAGGCGTCACGCTCAACTTAGGCGACAGGGTCTACATAGGAAAGGACCTCGTCCTCAGGCAGGAGGTTCTCCACGTGAAGAGGCGTGTGAGCTTCAACGAGCTCACCAATGCCGCGCAGAGCGAGCTGTCGTACGTCATAGCCGAGATCATCAAGGCCCACGAAGCCAGATTCGTGAAGTTCTTTAACGAAGCGCAGGCGATCACTACGAGGTTCCACATGCTCGAGCTCCTGCCAGGGCTGGGGAAGAAGACCATGTGGGCCATAATCGAGGAGCGCAAGAAGGGCTCGTTCAAGGACCTTGCGGACCTGGCGAAGAGGGTGCCAATGGCCCACCAGCTCGACAAGCTCGTCGCCAAGAGGATCGAGGACGAGATCGCGAACCCCGACGAGAAGTACCGCCTGTTCGTCGCGAGATGAGCGGATGCGAACCGAAGAGGTCAGGAACGTCCTCGAATCGATCGGCAAGAGGCCGTCCAGGCGGCTCGGCCAGCACTTCCTTCTCGATGATGCGGTCGTCCGGCGCGCGGTCGAGCTCGCCTGCCTGACCCAGAAGGACACAGTCCTGGAAATCGGGCCTGGCCTGGGGAACCTGACCGAGGAGATCCTGAGGACCGGGGCATCCGTGGTTGCCGTCGAGCAGGACAGGACCTTTGTGAAGTTCCTGGAGCGCAGGTTCGGCGGCAGGATCGAGCTGATATGTGCCGACGCGGTGAAGGCGTTCCTGCCGCCGTTCGACAAGGTCGTCTCGAACCTTCCGTACCAGATATCCTCGCCCATCACGTTCAAGCTACTCGATCTCGGGTTCGAGACCGCGGTGCTCATGCTACAGAGGGAGTTCGCGGACAGAATGGTCGCCAGGCCCGGCACCCCGGAGTACGGCCGGCTCTCAGTCGGGGTCTTTCGCAGGGCGGATTGCAGGATCGTGCTGGGCGTGCCCAGGACCGCATTCTGGCCGCAGCCGAAGGTGGATTCGTGCATCGTGAAGCTCGTCCCGAGGCCGCCGCCGTTCAAGGTGGCGGACGAAAGGTTGTTCCAGGACCTGACCAAGGCCATCTTCTCACACCGGCGGAAGAGGGTGTCGAACTCGTTGCTGGTGGACCCGTCCGTTTCGCACCTGATGACGAAGAGGGTGCGCGAGTCGGTCGCAAGCCTGCCGCACTCCTCACGGAGGGGCGAGGAGCTCTCGCCAGCCATGATCGGGGAGCTTGCGGACGCTCTGCTTTCCCTCAGCCTTTCTTCCCAGGGAAGAACCTCTTGATTATCGCGTCCGCGATCTTGCCAGTGCCGTCCACGAGAGAATCGCATGCGGGGATGCCGTACTTCGCCTCGTACTCCTCGATCTTCTGCTCGACCTCCGCCCTTGTCATGCCCTGATGGTTGATGGCGAGACCGATGACGTCGCAACCGGCGAAGCACTTGATGAGCTCTATCTCGCGCTCTATCGTGCCGTTCGGGAGGTGCACCTCTGTCTCGTGGTAGGTCCTCAGCTTCCTCGCAGGGGCGTGCTGTAGCACGACGGTGCTCGGTGCGGACGCGCTCACGATCGCTCTCGAGCCCGTGACGTACGCCGGGTGGCTCAGGGCGCCCTGGCCCTCGACTACGATGACCTTCGGGCGCTCCGTCTTGTATGCCTTCTCAAGCTCACCGACCACGAAATCTCCCCTGATCGCATCCAAGGGTATCCCGAACTTCGAGCCCTGGAGAAGACCTGTCTGGCCAGTCGCTACAAAGCTCGTCCTGATGCCCCTGCTGTTCAGCTCCTTCGTCAGTATGATGGCCGTCGTGCGCTTGCCCGAGGCGGCGTCGGTGCCCAGAACCGGAATCCTGACCGCGTCCAACTTCGAGGCGAGGTTCCTGTAGTAGTGCATATCCTCCAGGGATGGCTCCTTCCTGATGTCGGTTATCGTCACTCCGTGCTCCTTCGCCAGCTCGCTCAGCTCAGGGTCCTGCGCCAGCCACTGGTGCAGCCCCGAGATGATGTTGATCTTGTTCCTAAGCGCCTCCCTGAGCGCCGGTCTGAAGCTCTTGGGCAGCCACCCGCCGACCGTCGCGACGCCCACGATGAGATAGTCCGGGTTGGAGTGCAGCTTCGAGAGCGCGTCCGTGACGGACGAGAATATCTGGATGTCCGTCCTGCGCCCGTCCAGAACCTCTCCCGCGTCCTTGCCCGCCATCGTGCTGTCGAGGACGCCGAGGATCTTGAACCTCAGCGAGTGCCTGACGAGCCCGGCTGCGGTCTTGCCTCCAGTCCTGTTGAACATGCCCTCACAGAGAATCAGTGCGGTTTCCATCGGGCGACGCAGGCAGTTGCGCGTATAAAATTCTTGAGCGACAACATCGAAACGCGCACGCAGTCCGCCTTTGCGCGGCGAATGCACGCGGAGGTGCGAACGCTGGCTCGAGATAGTCAGTTATTTCTAGACATAGGGGCATTGAGGCAGTAGGGGGGAGAACACTGCTAGTCGGAATAGTCGGCAAGCCCAACGTCGGCAAATCGACTTTCTTCTCGGCCCTCACGCTGGCCACTGCGCAGATCGCGTCGTATCCGTTCACGACCATCCAGCCGAACCGCGGCGTCGGATATGTGCGCGGCAAGTGCCCGCATGTCGATTTCGGGAAGTCGTGCACACCGAACAACTCGCTGTGCGAGAACGGCGTGAGGTTCGTGCCAATCGAGGTGCTCGATGTCGCAGGCCTGGTCCCGGACGCGCACACGGGCCGGGGTCTGGGCAACAAGTTCCTGGACGACCTCCG
Organism: Methanobacteriota archaeon; assembly: GCA_037439985.1. GTDB lineage: Archaea > Thermoplasmatota > Thermoplasmata > UBA10834 > UBA10834 > COMBO-56-21. The sequence continues at coordinate 5,879 of JBBIUZ010000035.1, forward strand.
GCAGGCGGACGCGTTCATCCATGTCGTCGATGCGAGTGGTGGCACGGACTTCGATGGCAACCCGGTGGGCACCGGGACCCACGACCCGGCTCTCGATGTCTCGTTCCTCGAGAAGGAGACCTCGCATTGGATATTCGGCATACTGGAGAAGAACTTCGATAAGATCGCGAAGCAGGCCAAGCTCGCGGGGACGAAGCTTGAGAAGGCGCTCCAGGAGAAGCTGACCGGCCTGTCGATCACCGAGAACCAGATACTCGCAGCCTTCCGCCAGTCGGCGACCGATGCCGACCCGACCGTCTGGAGCGATGCCGACCTCCTGAGGTTCTGCCAGGCGCTCCAGAAGATCGCCAAGCCTATGATCATCGCAGCGAACAAGGCCGACATCGCGCCCCCCGAGAACATCGAGAAGCTCAAGGCGACTGGCTACGAGGTGGTCCCCACGAGTTCCGAGTACGAGCTGGCCCTGAGAAGGGCCTCGAAGGGCGGGCTGATCAATTACGTCCCTGGCGCGGGAGGCTTCGAGTTCTCGGCCAAGGAGAAGCTGAACGAGAAGCAGGCAGCCGCGTGCACGAAGATGGGGGACTGGCTCAGGACGCACGGGAGCACGGGCGTACAGGCGGTCCTGGAGCAGGTCGTGTTCAAGGTGCTGGACATGATCATGGTCTACCCGGTCGAGGACGAGACCCACTGGACCGACAAGCAGGGCAGATGCCTGCCGGACTGCTACCTGATGCGGAGGGGGAGCAACGCCAAGGACCTCGCGTTCAAGGTGCACACCGATCTGGGTGAGAACTTCATCAGAGCAATCGATGGAAAGACCCACATGACGATCAGTCACGATCACCCGCTCAAGGACGGCGACGTGATCAAGATAGTCGCCAGAGCCAAATGACCGAGAGAGCTTGATGATGATGGGAACATGGGACATTAGGCTTATCGGGGCCTCCTACAGCAACTCCGAGGGAGAGCTCGCCATCCACCTGTTCGGGAAGACCCGGGAAGGTGAATCGGTCGGCGTGAAGTACGTCGGGTTTGAACCGTACTTCTACTTCATCGAACCGGCCTCTGTGGACGCCCTCGGGGCGATTGTGCGCATGCTCGAGGACGACAACCGGGTTGAGCGCGTCGAGCAGACCATCGAGTTGCTCCATAAGGACGAGAGGAGGAAGTGCAGGAAGGTCGTCGCGACGTTTCCGTGGCTCGTGCCTGACATAAGGAGGGCGATCCAGGACAGGGGCTCCACGGTCCTCGCCGCCGACATACCTTTCCACTTCAGGTTCATGTACGACATGGACCTGGGCTCGTGCATCAGGGTGTATGGCGAGGAGTTCCGTGACAACCGGTACAAGACCGACATCGTCGTCAAGGCCGAGAAGCTGGAGAGCATCAAGGACTTCCATCCCGACCTCACGATCCTGAGCTTCGATGTCGAGACCAGCCTGAAGGAGTCGAAGATATACTGCCTCTGCTGCGTCCTGAAAAAGGGGGGCAAGGTCGAGGGCCGGCACTTCGTAGGCGACGCGGACGAGCGCGGGATGATCGAGGGATTCTCGAAGTTCATCGAGGAGTCGGACCCGGACGTGATTACGGGATACAACATAGATGGCTTCGATATCCCCCAGCTGATCGAGCGCGCGAAGGCGCTGGGATTGCCGTCCCTCCAGTGGGGCAGGTTCCCGGGGGAGCTGTCCCAGTACAACAACCGCTTCTGGTGGACCGAGGGACGGATAATCATCGACGCCTGGTGGGCGGTCAAGAAGACCCTGAAACCCAAGCAGGAGACCCTGAACGCGGTCTCGAAACTGCTCCTGGGGGAGGAGAAGCACGACGTCGACCCCAAGAAGATGGACGACGAGTGGAAGGGCGACCGCGAGAAGGTCATGAATTACTGCGAGTGGGACTCCCAGCTGGCGCTCAAGGTCCTCGAGAAGGTTGCCATACTCAGAGGAGCATGGACCTCGCGACAGTGTCGATGCTGCCCCTGGACGACGTCGTGAACGGGACGACCTCGCAGCTCGTCGACTCGATACTGATCCGCGAGGCTGACAGGGAGCGCGTGGCCGTGCCGATGACGACGCGGGCCGCGGAGGAGGTCGAGGCGATAGAGGGAGGATACGTGCACGAGATGCAACCAGGCCTATACCACTGGGTGCTGACCCTGGACTTCAGGAGCATGTACCCGAGCATGATCATCGCGAAGAACATCTGCTTCACGACGCTTTCGCCTGAGGGGACCATCGTTTCGCCCACGGGCGCGCGATTCCTGGACAAGGGCGTTCGAGTGGGGCTCCTCCCTCGGATACTCACGAGGCTGATGGAGGAGCGAGCAGCCACGAAGAGGTCGATGAAGGAGGCGGGATCCCAGGACGAGAGGGACTACTACAACGGCCTCCAGGAGGCCATCAAGATACTGATGAACTCGTTCTACGGTGTGCTCGCGTCGGCCTTCTACAGGTTCACGGACCCGAGGATCGGCGCGAGCATCACCGCGTTCGCCAGGGAAGCCACCAAGGACCTAATAAGGAAGCTCGAGGCGGACGGTCTCAAGGTCATCTACTCTGACACGGACTCTGTCTTCTTCCTCTCCCCCTCGTCCGACCTGGAGAAGAGCCTGAAGCTCGGCCAGGACATAGCCGAGCGCTTCTCATCAGAGGGAATGGTGCTCGAGTTCGAGAAGATCATGGAGCCGTTCTTCTCGCACGGAATGAAGAAGCGCTATGTCGGCAGGATGGTCTGGCCCAGGCAGGAGCTCGTCGTGAGGGGGTACGAGATGCGGAGGACGGATTCGTTCGACCTCCAGAGCGAGCTGCTCTCGCAGGTGTTCGAGAAAGTCCTGG
>JBBIUZ010000035.1:8725-9556 GCA_037439985.1 Methanobacteriota archaeon
TTTGACAGGGACCGGGACGGCTTCATCATCAGCGAGGGCGCTGTCGCCCTCATCAGAGGCAGGATCAACGATCTGATAAGCGGCAGGGTGGACCCGTCCGAGCTAGTCATATCGCGCTCGGTCAGGGACGAGAGCCAGTACAAGTCGGCCGGGAACATGATCAACGTCAGGGTCTTCAAGAAGCTGAAGGAGCTCGGCTATGAGGTCGTGCCAGGGATGAAGGTCTCGTGGGTCGTGACCGATAGCAGAGCCTCCCCGCAGGAGTTCGAGCCGTGGATCGAGGGCAGGCCTTTCGCCGCGAAACCGGACTACAAGTACTACGCCACGAGGCTGGCAGCGACGGTCGCGCGCGTGACCGACTCGTTCGGATGGGACGAGCGCTCGCTGCTTTCGGGCGTGCAACAGGCGACCCTCAAGGACTCGGACTTCGAGGAGAAGCGGGCAAGGAAGCGCGAGCCGAAGAAGACGGACAAGAAGCTCAGCCTCGACCAGTTCATGTGAGTGTCCTTGGCTGGCGAGATCCGCCCCGGCCGGTCCTCAGCAGGGGGCTGGGCCGCCCCAACAGGTTTAAATAAGGATACTCGTTTGGCCTTTTCCGCAGCGGCGAGATCTGCCCGGTCTCGCAAGGGGATGTGCGCTTCAGCGTGAACCCATGAACGGCTGGATGTGACAACAATGGCAGAGGAAGGCAAGGCAGCTCCCGCGAATAAGGAGCGGAAAGCGAAGGAGAGCGCGCCCCCGGTGTCGGAGCCGAGTGTTGTTAAGGCAGCCTCTGAGACGGTCGGGAACAGGAAGGGCGGCTCGAAGAACATGTACCACTTCATAGGCGAG
>JBBIUZ010000035.1:9566-13420 GCA_037439985.1 Methanobacteriota archaeon
ACCCGGGCAACGACGACATGAGCCACCTCATGTGGCAGCGGCTCGTGGACTGGAGGAAGGAGGGGTCGTTCGTCAGGGTCGACAAGCCCCTGAGGCTCGACCGCGCCAGGGCGCTCGGCTACAAGGCCAAGCCGGGGTTCGTCATCGTCAGGACGAAGGTTAGAAAGGGCGGCCTGAGAAAGCACAGGATCAAGAAGGGCCGCAGGCCGAAGAGGAAGGGCATCCTCAAGATCACGATGAGGAAGAGCATCCAGAGGATCGCGGAGGAGAGGACCGCGAAGCGGTACCCGAACTGCGAGGTACTCGCATCATACTGGGTGGGCGAGGACGGCAGGCACAAGTGGTACGAGGTAATGCTCGTAGATCCCAACAACCCGGTGATCAGGTCTGACCCGAAGCTGAGCTGGATATGCAGCCCGAAGCAGGCCGATAGGGCCAACAGGGGCCTGACACCGGCCGGCAAGAAGGGCCGAGGCCTTGTCAGGACCAAGGGTATGGGCGTCGAGAAGAACAGGCCCTCGCTCGGGGCGCACAACAGGCAGGGCACCTAGGCCCTGATCCTGTCAGTCAGGCTTTTCACTTCTTCTTCCGACATCCCTACGAGCGGGTAGAACACCGGCAGGTCGCGCTTGACCGGCCCGTGCTCGGCGATGTCGTCCAGCATCCAGGCGAGAGCGACGCCCATGCAGCCGGTCCTAGCCGCGAGCGACAGCGGGTCATCCACAGGTTCGATCGTTTTCACGCCGGGGTACCACCTCTCCAGCGGCTCGACTGCGTGCGGGTCCGAGGTCATAACAAGCACGCTGCATCCGCGCTTCATCATGAGCCAAGTGGATGCGAGCCCGTCCTCGGAGTCCACCACGGAGAGCACCTTGCCCTGGGAGCCGAGTGGCATCCCGCCCGGGCCGGGAAGCGCGGAGCTGAAGAGGTAGGCGTGCCTGTCCCTGACCTCGACGAACACCTCCACATCTGGCGCGTCGAGGTCGACGGATATCCCGAGCTGCTGGTTGTCATCCAGGATCGCCTTCCCGAGCGCCACGGCCACGTCCTGGCTGGTGTAGGGGTGGTTGCCACTCCTCCGGGACCGGACTGCGAAAGTCGCGTTCTTGAACAGCAGAGGTGTCGCGAACCCGGTGGCCACCTTCGCGAGTTCCTCGAGATTGCTCGGCGCCGTTGTCACAGGGCTGAACGACACGATACCGAATGTCCGCGAGAGTATTTCGCACGACCTCCTCCAGTCGTCCGAATCGATGAAAATCCTTCCTCGGACCTGCGAGATCACGCACGGGACCTTCGCGAGCACGTGACGCCTCCGGATGTCCGCCACGAGCTGCTGCTCGAACCTCCTCCGGACCGAGGCGCTCTTCAGTCCGATCTCGCCGTACCTCACGAGCAGCGTCGGCATCGTCCTGCTATGAACGTCTCACGATTAAAGTGTTCACTCGGACCGCCGCAGACGAAAACCTAAGATACGTGATGCGCCTTTGGTTCGATTGATGAACCCAAGAGGGGTATGTTGAACACTGACCGAAAAACAAAGGTTTCTTTGAAAAAAGTGTGTGAGCCCCCCGGACCCAAAGCGAGAATGTGGGTGAAGCGGGACAATGCCGTCCTCTCTCCATACAACAGACCTTATTACTACCCCATGGTGGTCGAGAAGGGTCACGGCTGCATCGTCGAGGACGTCGACGGCAACGAGTACATCGACTTCAACAGCGGGCTCGGGGCGATGAACGTAGGTCACTGCCATCCGGAGGTCGTGAAGGCGATAGCGGACCAGTCCAAGCGGCTGCTCCATTATTCGTACACGGACTTCTACTACAGGTACGCCGTGGAGCTCGGCGAGAAGCTGAACAAGATCACGCCGGGCAGCTTCCAGAAGAAGGTCTTCCTGAGTGGCAGCGGAGCCGAGAGCATCGAGGCCTTCGCCAAGGTGGCGAGGTGGCATTCGAAGAGGCCCATGTTCCTGGCGTTCACAGGCGCGTTCCACGGGAGGTCGATGGGCGCGCTGAGCTTCACTGCGAGCTCGATAGTGCAGAAGGCCAGGTACTTCCCGACCATGCCAGGCGTGGAGCACGTCCCGTACGCGTACTGCTACAGATGCCCGTTCAAGATGGACTTCCCGGAGTGCGACTACTACTGCGTCGATTTCATCGAGGACTGGGTGCTGAAGAAGTTCCTGCCTCCGCAGGAGGTCGCGGCTTCGCTCGTCGAGCCGATCCAGGGAGAGGGCGGGTACATCGTCCCGCCCAAGGACTACCACAGGCGTCTCAAGAAGCTCATGGACAAGCACGGCATACTATTCGCAGTCGATGAGGTCCAGTCCGGCATGGGCAGGACCGGCAAGTGGTGCGCCATCGAGCACTTCGGCGTCACGCCCGACATCGTCTGCATGTCGAAGGCGCTCGGCGGCGGCATCTCGCTGGGCGCCACGATTGGCCGCTCGGAGATATTCGACTGGGAGGCCGGTTCCCACTGCACGACGCTCGGAGGGACGCCTGTCGCTTGTGAGGCCGCCCTGGCGACAATGAGGGTCATCGAGAGGGAGAAGCTGAAGGAGAACGCGACCAAGCAGGGAGAATACGTCCTGAGACGTCTCGAGGAGTGGAAGAGGAAGTACGAGATCGTCGGCGACGTCAGGGGCAAAGGGCTCATGATAGGCGTCGAGGTCGTCAAGGACAAGAAATCAAAGAAGAAGGACGGCGAGGCCGCGCACGAGGTCATCCACCATGCATGGAAGAAGGGCGTCGTTGCTATCGGCGCTGGGGAAAACTGCTTCAGGATAGCGCCTCCCCTCGTCATCACAAGGGACCTCGTCGATGCAGGGCTGGACGCGCTCGAGCTCTCCATCAAGGAGGTACAGGAGGGGAAGTGAGCCCTCCTCCGGAGGGGTCCGCAGACGCCACAGACACTATCATGTGTCTCGAATGAACGGGAATGGGTAACATGGTGAAATCGTACAAGCTCAAGGGTCCGAAGATAGTGGTGGAGCCGCCAGGACCCAAGTCGAAGAAGGCAATGGCTCGAAAGGAGAAGTACATCACGAACGGCATCAAGATCGGCCTGCCGGCATCTCTGGAGCTGGCAGAAGGGCCTTTCCTGAAGGACGTCGACGGCAACGTCTACCTGGACTTCAGCGTCGGCATCGGGGTCCACAACTGCGGGCATAGGCCGGCCGAAATGGTCAAGGCCTGCCAGGACCAGCTGGACAAGTTCATACACATCTGCTTCATGGTGTCGCCGTACGAGTCATACCTGAAGCTCGCAGAGGAGATGGCGAAGATCGCCCCCGGGAAGATGACCAAGAGCATATTCCTCAACAGTGGGTCCGAGGCCATAGAGAACTCGATCAAAATCGCGCGCGCGTACACGAAGAAGAAGTGGATCCTGTCGTACAGGACTGCGTTCCACGGCAGGACCTTCTTAGACATATCCCTCACGGGCAAGGAGAAGCCGTACAGGGAGGGGTTCGGGCCGCTCGTTCCATACGTGCAGCACGTCGAGTACGCCTACTGCTACAGGTGCCCCCTCGGTCTCGAGTACCCGTCCTGCGGGCTCGCGTGCGCGGACACGATCAGGACGGTGATGGAGACCAAGCCCATGGAAGGCGACGTCTGCTGCCTAGTCGGCGAACCCGAGCAGGGCGAGGGTGGGTTCATCAACCCGCCGCCCGGCTACTGGGAGAAGATCAGGAAGATATGCGACGACAACGGCGTCGTTCTCATAGATGACGAGGTCCAGACCGGCTTCGGCAGGATGGGCAAGATGTTCGGCATCACCAACTGGAAGTGCGAGCCCGACATGCTCGTCACGGGCAAGGGCCTGTCCCTCGGCATGCCCCTCGGCGGCGTGAC
>JBBIUZ010000036.1:0-13154 GCA_037439985.1 Methanobacteriota archaeon
GTGGTCGCCGTCCCCGACGATTCCAAGATGAAGGGTATCTCCGACGTCAAGGACGGGTGCACGGTCGCAACTTGCTTCCCCAATCTCACCCGCGCGTTCTTCTCGGGAATGGGCAGAGATGTGAAGCTCGCGGAGGTTACGGGCGCGGCCGAGGTCGCTCCTCAAGTGGGGCTCGCGGAGATCATCACGGACCTCGCGGAGACGGGCTCCACGCTCAAGCTCAACCACATGAAGGAGATCGGGACGGTTCTCGAATCCAGGGCCGTGCTGATAGCGAACGCAAGATCGATAGCTGAGAAGTCGGAGCGGATCGAGGAGGTGACAGGGGCGATACAGAGCGTCATGGACGCCTCCCGGAAGCGGTACCTGATGGCCAACGTCCCGACGGTTAGCCTACCGAACCTCGGGACGCTCCTTCCGGGCGTCTCCGGCCCGACCATCATGAACATCATCGGACGCGAGGACTTGGTAGCGATCCACGCCGTCACCAACGAGGACGAAATCAACGGCGTCATCACGATGCTGAAGAGCATAGGCGCGACCGGGATTTTGGTGGTCCCGATCGAGAGGATGGTTGTCTGAGATGTTGACCTACGAGCTGAGCAGGATGACGGCTGCGGAGACGAGGGCCGTCATGGAACGCGAGGGCGTCGACCTGGAGGCCGCTAGCGAGAGGGCCCGACCGATCGTCGAGGACGTGAGGCTCAGGGGAGACGTCGCCCTCAGGCGGTACGCCAAACGACTGGACGGCATGCGCAGGGAACAGCTGAGGGTCTCGAAGAGGGAGGTGCGCTCCGCGAGAGCGAGGGTCTCGAAGAAACTTCTGATGGCTCTGGAGACGAGCAAGAGGCGGATCGAGGCCTTCCACAGGAGGCAGAAGCCAATGCAGTTCCGGTACACGGACATGTGCGGCATGTTCGGTCAGAAGATCGTTCCTTTGGAAAGGGTCGGCGTTTACATCCCGGGCGGCTCCGCGAACTACGCGTCCACCGTCCTGATGGCATCCGTGCCCGCGGTTGTGGCGGGCGTCAAGGAGATCGTGCTCTGCACCCCGGGCCGGGAGGGCACAGTGCCGGATGCCATACTGGCAGCCGCGGACATCTGTGGCGTGTCCGAGATTCATGCGGTCGGAGGGGCGCAGGCGATTGCCGCGATGGCGTACGGCACGGACACCATCAGGCGCGTCCAGAAGATCGTCGGCCCCGGAGGAGCCGTCGTCTCGGCGGCGAAGCTCTTGGTCAGGAACGACTGCGAGATAGACTTCCTCGCGGGCCCATCAGAAGTGCTCGTGCTCGCTGATGACAGGGGGGATCCAGGGCTGATAGCGGCGGACATGCTCGCACAGCTCGAGCACGATCCCGTGGCCCGGGCGGTTCTCGTTTCGGATTCGAGAACGACTATCGACGAGGCTCGCGCAGAGCTCGAACGGGAGCTGGCCGGGGCGGAGAGGGCCGAGATCGTGACGCAGGCGGCCACGAAGGGAGCGATCTTCATGCTCGCCGAGAGCATCGATGACGCCGTGGATTTTGTCAACGCATATGCACCCGAGCACCTTCTGGTCGATGTCGCTGACCCGATGGGGATTTTCGACAGGATTGAAAGCGCGGGCTCCGTGTTCCTCGGGAGCAGCTCGTCCGTCGCCTTCGGGGACTACTGCTCCGGGACCAACCACATACTGCCGACCAAGGGGATGGCCAGGGTGCGGTCGGCTCTGAGCGTGTACGACTTTCAGAAGATCGTGCCCTACCAGAGCATCAGTCCGAGAGGCGTTGAGGAGCTTGCGGGGCTTGTGGACGTTCTCGCGCGCTTCGAGGGGCTGCCAGCGCACGCGCGCGCGGCAATGGCGCGCAAGAGGAGGTTGAAGGGATGACGTCGGTCGGAGAGCTGCGCCGGAGCATATCGGGGGAGATCTCGAGGCCCTCATACTCGATCCGCAGCGACGGGATGCTTCTCATGAACGACAACGCGAACTTGTTCGGAGTCAACCCCGCCGTGGAGCAGGTCGCGGAGGAGTTCGATTTCTCAAGGCTTTGGGCGTATCCGAGCGAGAACTCCGACCTCCTCCGGGCGAGGATCGCGGCAGAACATGGCGTCTCCCCCGAGGAGGTCATCGTGGGGAACGGCTCGGACGAGATACTCGACATAGTGAGCAAGTGCTTCCTGAACCCTGGCGATGCCATGTGCTCCCCGAGCCCCACTTTCGGAATGTACAGGTACTATGCCAGACTGAACATGGGCAGGATATCCGAGAAGCTCCTGCACAGGGACTTCTCGCTCAATGCCGGGCCCTTGCTGGAGGAGCGCGCGAAGCTGACTGCGATTTGCCAGCCGAACAACCCGACAGCCAACCTGTTCGACCAGCGTGCGGTGAGGAAGATTCTCAAGGACGCGGACGGAATGGTCCTCCTGGACGAGGCGTATGCCGACTTCGCCGGATCGAACATGCTTCCTGACGCTTTGAACGCCCCGCGGACAATCGATGTCAGGACATTCTCCAAGGCGTACGGGATGGCCGGGTTGCGGGTGGGCTTCGCGATCTCCAGGAAGGAGGCCATCGACGAGCTCAGACGATTCAGGACGCCGTTCGGCGTCAACTCGTTCAGCGAGGCCGTGGCAGTCAAGGCACTGGAGGACGGGTCATGGGTCAGGGATGTCGTCACGAAGGTCAGGTCCGCGGCAGCCTATCTGAAGCCCAGGCTGGAGGAGATGGGCTTCAAGGTCTATCCGAGCGCATGCAACTTCCTGCTGTGCAAGTCCCCCGTCCAGAGCGCAGCGCTCGTGGCGGCGCTGAGGAACGACGGGATCGCGATAAGGGACTGCGGCATGTTCCCGCTCCTCGAGGACCACGTTCGGATATCGATGGCCCCGAGGCCGATGCTCGACGCCCTCCTCGAGAAGCTGGAGAAGCAGATGTGTGGGGGCACGACATGAAGATCACGGTCATGGACTACGGCGTGGGCAATCTGCACAGCATCGCCAAGGGACTGGAGCGGGCCGGGGCGAAGGTCTTCATCTCCTCCGACCCCCAGTCCCTGCTGGATGTCGAATGCATCGTGTTCCCCGGCGTCGGGGCATTCGGGGCCGCCGTGCGCGCGTTGCAGCCGGTCCTGGCGACCCTGAGAGAACACATCACCAGCGGCACGCCTGCGCTCGGCGTATGCCTGGGCATGCAGATCATGTTCGAGCGGAGCGAGGAATCCGCGGGAGAGGGCCTCGGGATCCTGAAAGGCGACGTACGGAGGCTCACAGCCGATCGGGTGCCAGAGATGGGCTGGAACGATGTGACCCACAATGGCGACCGGCTGTTCCAGGGAATCCCGCGGACGGCCCAGTTCTACTTCGCGAACTCGTTCGTCTGCCATCTGGCGGAGAGTATATCGGTTGCCGAGACGGAATACGGGGAGAGGTTCCCGTCTGCGGTCAGGAAGGGGACGGCGTGCGGAGTCCAGTTCCACCCGGAGAAGAGCGGGCCGGCCGGCCTGAGGCTGCTCCGGAACTTCGTGAGCATGGCGGAGGAAAGGACATGATGGTCATTCCCGCGGTAGATGTCAGGGACGGCAAGTGCGTGCAGCTGGTCGGCGGAAAGCCGGGCACGGAGAAGGTCATGATCGACGATGTGATGGCCGTCGCCAGAAGATGGGAGTACCAGGGCGCGGAGATGATCCACATCGTCGATCTGGATGCGGCCCTCGGATCGGGGAACAACGAGAGCCTGACCGAGATGCTGGCCGCGAGCCTGTCGGTCCCGGTGCAGGTCGGCGGCGGAGTGAGGACCAAGGAGCGCGTGCAGAGGCTCTTCAGGATCGGGGCCGAGCGGGTCATCGTGGGCACGAGGGCCATTTCGGACCGCGGGTTCGTCGAGGGCCTTTCAGCGGAGTTCCCGGACAGCATCGTCGTGGCCATCGACGCCGTCGAGGAGGAAGTCCTCATCGAGGGCTGGCAGAAGGGCTCGGGCAGGGACGTGGCCGCTGTCGTGAAGGATCTGGAAGGGCTGCCCATCTGGGGCTTCTTGTACACGAACGTGTCGGTCGAGGGGAAGCTCGAAGGGATAGACCCGAAGCCGATCCAGACGCTCGTCAGGAGCACGGACAAGCCGATCATGGTGTCCGGAGGGATAACTGCCAGGACCGACCTCGAGATGCTCTATGACCTGGGCGCTCATTCGGCCGTTGTGGGCATGGCCCTTTACACCGGCAAGATGGATTTCAAGAGCGTGGTGGGTGAGTTTCCGTGAAGGACAGGGCCAGGAAGGCGAGCATTTCCAGGGAGACGAAGGAGACCACGATACACCTGAAGCTCAGCCTCGATGGCAGCGGGAAGTCGAGGTGCGAGTTGACGGACGAGTTCTTGACGCACATGGTCGAGACGCTCGCGAGGTACTCGGGCGTGGACCTCGAGATCTCCGCTAGGGGGGACATCGAACACCACCTGATCGAGGACGTCGCCATCACCCTCGGGAAGGCCTTCAGGGAGGCGCTGGGCCAGCGGCCCGTCAAGCGGATTGCGAGCGCCACGGTCCCGATGGACGAGGCGCTGGTGCAGGTGTCCGTGGACCTCGTCGAACGCCCTTACGTGCACCTCGAGCTCCCGGACCTGATGTACGAGCACTTCCTGAGGTCATTCGCCATGGACCTGCGGGCGACGATGCACACGGTCGTGCTGAGGGGTAGGGACAGCCACCATATCGTGGAGGCGACCTTCAAGGCCCTAGGGCTCGCGCTCAAGGAGGCGATGACGCCGACGCGATCGGAGATGTCCACGAAGTCGCGCGTGGAATGGGGGAGCGCCTGATGGCTCTGGCCAAGCGGATCATACCGTGCCTCGACGTGAAGGACGGGGTGACGGTCAAGGGCGTGTGCTTCAGGGACCTCCGGAGGGTCGGGGATCCGTCCGATCTCGCAGCCGAGTACCAGCGTCAGGGAGCGGACGAGATAGTCTTCCTCGACGTGAACGCCTCTGTCTCGGGCCAGGAGACCTTGCACGCCGCGGTCCTTCGGACCGCGGAAAACCTGTTCATACCCCTCACCGTCGGAGGAGGCATCAGGTCGTTCGAGGACGTCCGTCGCACACTGAAGGCGGGCGCGGACAAGACATCGATCAACACTGCGGCCGTCCAGGACCCCTCATTGCTCACTGAGTGCGCGAAGGCTTTCGGAAGCCAGTGCGTGGTCATCGCCATCGACGCGAAGGCCAAGGGCGACGGCTGGGAGGTCTACACCCACTCGGGGACGAGGCGCACGGGTCTCGATGCAGTCGAGTGGTCCAAGGAGGCCTGCGAGAGGGGCGCGGGCGAGATTCTGCTGACAAGCATGGACGCCGACGGAACGAGGACGGGCTATGACATCGAGTTGACACGGACAGTGGTCGATGCTGTGAGCATCCCAGTGATCGCGTCGGGAGGTTGCGGCAGGATAGAGGACATCATCGAGGTGCTGACGGTCGGCAAGGCCGACGCCGCGCTCGCCGCATCGATATTCCACCACGGCGAGCACAGCGTAGCTGAGGTGAAGAGGGTGCTCGATTCGAAAGGGGTCCCTGTCAGGAAGGAAGTGACGCTATGAGCGGTCGGGAGGGGCTGACGCCCGTGGTCGTCCAGGATGTCAGGAGCAACAACGTCCTGATGCTGGCATACATGAACGACGAGGCCGTCGAGCTGACGAAGAGAACAGGGTTCATGCACTATTGGAGCAGGTCGAGGAACGCCATCTGGAAGAAGGGGGAGACGTCGGGGAATGTGCAGAAGTGCATCGAGCTCCTGACGGACTGCGACGGCGACGCGATGCTCGCGAGGGTCGAGCAGACGGGCGTCGCGTGCCACACCGGCACCTACTCGTGCTTCTTCAAGGAGCCTCTCCCGACGGAGGACATCGTGGCGGAACTCTGGAGGGTGTTCGATGACCGGAAGCGCGGGCAGGACCCGTCGAGCTATACGTGCAAGCTGCTCAGCAACAGGAACCTCCTCCTGAAGAAGATCGCCGAGGAGAGCTCCGAGGTGGTTATCGCGGCCAAGGACAAGCAGAAGAAGGAGATCGTGTACGAGGCGGGAGACCTGCTGTATCATCTAATGGTACTGCTGTTCGACGAAGGGATCACGATGCACGACGTGTACAAGGAGCTGGAGGGACGAAGGAAATGAAGGCCAAGAGATGCGACTTCCACACGCACACGACAATGAGCGACGGCGAGCTCCTGCCAATGGAGCTGATCAGGAGGGCGGCGGCGACGGGTCACGGGGCCATCGCGATCACTGACCACGCCTCCTTCTCGAATCTAGACTGGATCGTCGAGTCCGTCGCGGCCGACTGCGCAAGGGCTGACGCATGGGGCATCGAGGCGATCCCGGGCGTCGAGCTCACGCACGTGCCCGTAAGGTACATCGACGAGGCCGTCAGGAAGGCGAGGAAGTCGGGCGCCGAGATTGTGGTCGTGCACGGCGAGACGCCCGTGGAGCCCGTCGAGAGCGGCACCAACAGGGCGGCCGCGTCGAACCCCGATGTCGATATACTGGCGCACCCTGGAATGATCTCCGTCGATGATGCGGAGCTCGCGGCGAATAACGGCGTCGCGCTCGAGATCACGTGCAGGAAGGGTCACTCGCTCACGAACGGCCACGTGGCCATCGTAGGCAGGGAGGCGAAGGCGGCGTTCCTCGTGAACACGGACACCCACGGCCCTGGGGACCTGAGCACGATGGCCTTCGCGCGCACGGTCACAAGCGGGGCTGGCCTGACGCCCAGGGAGATTGACGAGGCGCTCGTGGCGAACCCTGGACGGCTGCTCAGGCGTCTGAAGCGCGCCTGAGGGTCTTTTCTCGGCCCTCTCCTGACAGATTCGAAATAGCTCTATGGCGTTCACTCACCCGAGAGCATGACCATAGTCAGCATTTCCGTCTCCGACGAGCTGCTGAGCCGGTTCGATGAGGTCTCGTCCGCAAAGGGGTTCAGGTCGCGGTCCGACGCGATGCGCGAATCGATGCGGTCCTTCGTGGACGAGGCCGAGTGGGAGAGCTCGGATGGCGAGAACCAGCTTGTCATCACGATGGTATACGACGAGATCGGGCCCAGGAGCGAACTGTCGGTGCTGCAGCACAGGTACGAGGAGATACAGATGATGCTCCATCTGCACCTCGAGAAGGGGCAGTGCATGGAGGTCTTCATCGCGCGGGGGTCGAACACCACGCTGAGGGAGATCCTCGGCAAGATACGTAGGGTGAAGGGCGTGAAATCGATGAGGTTCATATCGACCTCGAGGTCGAGCGGGTGACCGAGGGGGCGCCGTGTCCGAAATCGCGAACGACAAGGTCCTCGGGTTGCTGGTCCAACAGTTGAACTCGGGTCTTCCCCGGAAGAGGAGGCTGCTCAGCGATTTGCTGAAAATGCCCGACCCCCACTACGAGGGCCGTGACGAGCGGAGGTACGTTCTCGACAGGCGTGAGCTCGAGCTGCTGCGGGAAGTGGTCGAGGACCAGGGGCTTCGAGAACTCGAAGTCCCGATAGTCCTCATGACCGACACGAGCCAGGAGCAGTCAGCCTGGAGGGTGGAGGACGAGACTGAGTGTGCGGTCATGATGCAGATCCTGGGGCGCAAGATGGTCCGCCCGACGGACCGCCTCGTCCTCTATGCCGCCCACCTGTCGGTCGTGCGGAGGAAGCTCCCGACCACGACCGTGCCCATGTTCATCCCATGAGTCTAACGGCGTTCCCGCGCAAATGGCAGTCCTGACATTCGCCCACGGTACTTCAGCAATGGCGGCACATCCGCAGTCACTTGGCGATCCTCACAAAGAAGAGCCCGGCCACGCCCACGATGATAGCAAAGATGCCGGGGATTCCCAGCTCGGCCGCGAAGACTCGATGGCAGCCGCTGATGTCGCAGACCAGGAGTGTGAACGACGCAAGAATCAGGAGGACGACGCCGACAACGATGAGCGCGATGAACGGCACAAGTTTGAGCACGCCCCTGACCTCCGTCCCCTCCACCCAGATCCCTCCGACTATCAGTCGCATTATCATCCCGAAAGAAAGGCCTGTCTCCCGACGTCGGGGGGATCCGAAGACGGTAAGCCCCCGTTCTGATTCGCGCCACTGAAATCGGCTCAGGATTGATCAGACAGAGCCGTCGCTCGTCCCTGAGGCGTGTAGGCCCGAGATCGGCGTCGTCACGTGCGCCCGGAAGACGAGTCCGGTGGGATTATATCCGGTCAGGTTCTTCAAGTCCGGCGAGGTTCATCGGCTCGGCACCCGTGGCGTTTGCTTGTCGGCCGCTCGCTCACGATGGGGGATACGATCTGAAGCACATGAGACGGAAGGAGAAGGAGATTACGGACAGGGCTCTGATGATCCGCATCCTGGACGAGGCGAAATACGTCACCGTCGGCATGACCGATGTCGACGGTCCTTATCTCGTTTCTCTGACCCACGTTTATGATGAGAAGAGGAACGCTCTCTACTTCCACTGCGCGAGAGAGGGGCGGAAGGTGGACATTCTCAGAAGGGACAACCGTGTGTGGGGGCAGGCGTTGATCGATAAGGGATATGTCGATGGAAAGTGCGACCATCTCTTCCTGACAACGCAGTTCAAGGGGACGGTTTCGTTCGTCGACGATCTCTCCGAGAAGCGTCATGCGCTTGAAGCCATGATCCGAAAGAACGATCCAGACCCGGAGGTCGTCATCGCCGAACAGCTGACGAAGGGCTCACTGGCCCGCGTAAACATGGGGCGGATAGACATCCAGCTCATGACCGGGAAGCGATCAGAAAAAGTCGTGATCTCTCTTTGAATTCACAAGACATCCGACGCCGGGACAATATGGGTCGAAGGCGCCGTCCGGAAGAGAATCGTGACGGTGTGCTCCCGCCGGGATTTGAACCCGGGTATCGAGCTTTCACCGGCCTGCCGCTGACAGCGGCCACGAGAGGCTCGAATGATTGGCCGGACTACACTACGGGAGCACGGTGGGGTTGTCCAAAACCGATTGCCTTACATAAACGTTTGGGGGCACCCGAGCCTGTGACAAAGTAAATCCACGAGGCAGTCGATGACCGTGCCAGTTGGTGATGCGTTGAGGCGATTCAGCTCAAGGAAGGCGATTTACGAGTTCTCCCCCCAGAACGCGCCCGCGTACAGCATGCGCGAGGGGGAGCGCGTGGTGGTGGAGACGAAGGACTGCTTCTCGGGCCTCGTCAGGAATCCGAAGGCGCTCTTCGAGGATGTCGCGATGGGCGATGTCAATCCCGCGACGGGCCCGATCGAGGTCAAGGGACTCGCCGCGGGGGACACCCTCTGCGCGACAATAGAGAAGATCAAGTGCGGGACGACAGGGATCATGATGTGCTCCCCGAACGTGGGCCTCCTGAGCAAGGACGTGAGGAGGTCTCGGACCAAGATCGTCAAGATAAGGAACGGCAAGGCCATGTTCTCCAAGGAGGTCGAGGTGGCCCTAAGGCCCCATATCGGGGTGATAGGCGTCTCTCCCGGAGAAGGAAGGTACCCGACGTTCCATCCAGGAGACTACGGTGGAAACATGGACACGGTGGAGGTTGCTGCGGGCTCGAGGGTCTACTTGCCGACCTACGTCGACGGCGCGATGGTTGCCATGGGCGACCTCCACGCAGCTATGGGGGACGGGGAGATCTCGGGGACCGGCGTCGAGGTCTCAGGGGAAGCCACGGTCAAGTTCACGAGGAGCGAGGATGTCGAGGTCTCGAGACCGATGATCGAGACGCGCGGCGAGTGGATAGCCTACGCAGCGGCCAAGACCCTGGACGAGGCTTCGAAGCTCGCCGCTTCGGACCTCGTCCGGTTCATATCGGGCAGGAGCGGGATTGACTTCGAGGAGGCGTGCATGCTCGCGAGCGCCGCCGCCGACCTGAGGATATCGCAGGTTGTGGACCCGCTCATGGCCGCCAGGATGTCAATCTCGAAAAGGTATCTCTGAACCGTCGGGCCGGGTCAGGCGATGTCCTCGTCCCCCTCTCTCCAGTCGAGGCCAGGCGTCCGGTAGCCGATCTTTGGGGCCGGCGAGAACTTGCGCTTGTGAGACGAGAGCCTGACCGTCCGGGAGATTCTCTCGACCTCCTTCCGGGAAGACTCGGCCCTGCGCGCAATCTCCTTCTCGTCGAGACCGAGCTCGATGCCCAGGAGGATCGCGTCCAAGCGGTCATATGTGATGCCCATCTCGCCCTCGTCCGTCTGGTCTTTCCACAGACCAGCAGAGGGCGCCTTCTCGATGATTCTCTTCGGGATGCCCATATGGCGCGCGAGCTCACGCACCTCGGTCTTGTAGAGATCGCCTATGGGCTCGAGGTCGGCTCCGCCGTCCCCGAACTTGGTGAAGTAGCCCATCAGGATCTCGCTCTTGTTGCTGGTCCCGACGACTAGCCTCCCTTCCGCGCTCGCATGATGGTACAGCGCGATCATGCGGCATCTCGCCTTGATGTTCGCCACGGACCTCTTGTCCGGATTGCCCTTGACGGCCTTCTTGAACGCCTCGACCGGGCCCGTGATGTCGACTATCTTGTAGTCGACCCCCTCGGACGCGCACAGCGTCTTCCCGTCCGCGAGGTCCTCCTTCGAGGACCCCTTCTCGGGCATAAGGAGGGCTAGGACCCTATCCTTGCCGACCGCGCGCGCGCACAGGGCCAGGACCGTGGCCGAGTCGATGCCTCCGCTCACGCCGAGGACGAAGCCTTTCGCCCCTATCTTCCTCAGCTTCTCAGCAAGGAACTTCTCTATCGTCTCCTCCGTCCCTTCTCTGAGCTTCGGGAGTATCATGCGGCTCGAATGGTGCCTTCCGCATATAGCGGTTATGGTCCGCCATCCAGGAGCCCTCGGCATAACGCTAATCTAATGGGACTCCCTAGCGGGCGACATGCGTCGGGTGGGCGTTACCCTCGCCCAAGTGACCTGTCAGCTCCACGACAAGGTCGCGAACCTCAGGCGGATGAGGGACACAGTCAGGAAAGCCAAGGGGGACATCGTCGTCTTCCCGGAGATGAGCCTCACGGGGTACCTCCCCCGGGACGATCTGTTCATGCTCGCCGAGACGATGGCCGGGCCCAGCATCAGAGCTGTCGTGAGGCTCGCAAAGGAGACCGGGAAGGACATTGTCTTCGGCGCGCCGATCAGGGACGAGAGCGTCCCTGGGTTGCTGTACAACTCGTGCTTGTGCGCGACTGGCCACGGCCGCCTGTTCAGATACGACAAGATATACCTCCCGACATTCGGCCCGTTCGAGGAGAGGGTCTTCTTCGCAGCTGGAAAGCGGGCAGTGATTGCCGAGGGAAGGCACGCAAGGATCGGCCTGATGGTGTGCTACGACATGTTCTTCCCCGAGGTCGCGAAGATCGAGACCCTCATGGGTGCCCAGGTGCTGGCGAACATCTCGGCCGCGCCCACGACCTCGGGGCCGTACTTCAGGCGCGTGATGCCTGGCAGGGCGGTCGAGAACGCGATTTTCCTCGCGTACACAAACATGGTTGGTGTGCACGGGAGCCTCGTGTTCGGTGGCGGCAGCGTGCTCTTGGGCCCCCGGGGCGAGGAGATTGCAGTGGGGAAGGACCTTGAGGAGCAGGTCGTCACGGGGCAGCTCGACCTCGACGATCTTGAGGTCGCTCGGAGGTTCAGGCCGACGGTCAGGGACACAAGAGTTGAAGTCATCCACGACCTCGAGAAGGTCCTGGGGGCTGACGTGAGCGGCGAGTAGTTGCCCGTCTGGAGGGAGCTCATGGCCGCGCGCATATTCTTAAATACAGACATCTTTTTGAAGGTGGCAAGCTGAGGTGGCCCAGCCCGGTAAGGCGCGAGCCTGGAATCTCGAAGGCTCTTTGCCAGCGAGCTCGTGGCGCTCTGCGCCTCGGGAGTTCAAATCTCCCCCTCAGCGCCTTTTATACTAGTAGCTCAAATACCGCCAGTTGCATACGTTTCTGCGATGGGAAAGCACAAGGGAAGACCGAATCGGGGGAGAACACAGACACTCAAGCAGCGTGCCGTGTACCTGTACGTCCCTACTGAGAAGATGCTGGCCAAGTGGAAGAAGGAAGCTGAACACTTTGGCATGCCACTCTCCGGGTTCCTAGTCGAGGTCGTCGACGATGCGATGCGTCGAAGCCCATCTGGATTGACTCCAAGAGAGAAGATCGAGAAGGAACTGGGCGAGGCGACAGCACAACTTGATGTGATTCGAAAGAACAGGGACTCTCTGGCATCTCTTCTGAAGCAATCTGAAGCCACGGTTGCGAGATACCGCGAATCCCTAGAGGATGTGGTTTCGCAGGTTCCAGATGAGAAGTACGAACAGAGAGTCGTCTCGTTATTCCTCAAGCGTGGATTCTGGCAGGTCGATGAGCTCGCGAAGGAGCTGGGCGTTGACGCATTGAAATCAGAGGAGACGAACAGGCTCCTCGGCGAAGTCGATCACTTGAAGCGCGTTGGGCTGGTTGAAGGCGATTTTGGTGAATGGAGGTGGTTGGGCGGCGTCAAGCGCAGGCCGAGAATCCCACCCGAAGTCCGCAGGAAACATAGGAGTCTACATAAGCGAATACCTGCGAGATTGCGGGCTTCGAGGGATGACTCAGGCGTCGGTTCAATCGTACGCATCGAACCTGAATGATTTCCGCCGCCATCTGGAGCATGTTGGCTTCAGGGAAGTTGCCAGGATTGATAAGGACGTCATTCGGGATTATGTCGGTGTCCTCCGTGAGGACCGCAAGCTCAGTTTGGCCACTATTGAGAACCACTTGTCTAGCATCTCATCGTTCCTCGACTATCTGCTATATGAGGAGGTAGTGGACTCGAACGCAGCTCTTGCGGTGCGGAGACGGTACCTTAGGCGGTACAAGAACGGTGACTCCAGTGATGCTCACTCTCGGAAGCTCGTAACGACTGAACAGTTGAAGCTGCTTATCGACTCAATCATAATCCCTAGGGACAGAGCAATCATCATCCTGCTTGCGAAGACGGGAATCCGCAGGAACGAGTTGATTTCCATAGATATCGAGGACGTCGACCTTGTGGGGTTGAAGATTCTGCTTAAGCCAAAGGCGAAGCGTTCCAACAGACTCGTGTTCTTTGATGAAGAATGTGCTAGGGTGTTAAGCGACTGGTTGAGTGTGCGCGAGAGATATGCTCGGAATGATGTTCCGGCGTTGTTCATC
>JBBIUZ010000037.1:0-2715 GCA_037439985.1 Methanobacteriota archaeon
GGGGACCTTGAGCGTCTGCGATATCTCGCGGGTGTCGGTCTGGGGCACGAGAGGCGTCGAGAGGACGATCATATCAACGGGCATGGACCTCTCCAGCTTCAGGGTCTCGTGGAAGTAGTTGATCATCAGCTGGTTGCCTTCCATGGAGACCTTGGGCGGGTTTTCAGGGACGTATCTGACGAACTTGACCCTGCTCTCTCTCGCCCTGTTGTATGTGAGCTCGTGCTCTATGCCGTAGGCCATCACGTCCCTGTTGAAAATGGTGACCTCGATCTTCTCCGAGGGGCCGAGCTTGACCTCCTCGGCCTCGGCCTCGCCCCGCTCCCTGCCGCGCCTCCTGCGCCTCCTCTCCATGATTTCTTCCGGCGCCTTGTCCTCAACCGGGATCTTCTCGACTACGGTGCCGCTCTTCTCCGCCAGGCCGAGCATGTTCTCGTAGTTGTTCACGATGTTGATCGCGTTCTTGATCGCGACGTTGCAGCATATCCTCGAGCAGTAGGACACCTTCTGCCCCCTCGAGCCGACGCACTGTATGAATGCGACGTTCTTCAGCTTCGGGAGGGCCTTCTTCTTGCAGAGGATCTCGAACTCGGTCAGGGTGACGACGTTCGGGTACTGGTTGTAGCCGTACAGCCCCTCGGGGACGAACTCCTGGGCGCCCGTGGCGACGACGATCGTCCCGACCTTCGCCTTGATGTCCTCAGCGCCCTTCGAGTGGATGCTGACGTCGTAGTTGCCGATGAACCCCTCGACGCTCTTCATCTGTGAGTTCAGGTGCAGCTTGATCTTCCCGTTCCCCTTCACCTTCTCGATGAGCGGCTGGATCGTCTCGACGGCGCTCTTCTCGGTCACGTAGAGGTTGTTCAGGTTCCTGACGAACCCTCCCAGCTCCCCCTCCTTCTCGACGAGGTGCACCGGGAAGCCCATGTCGGCGATGGACAGCGCTGCGGTCATCCCTGCGACCCCTCCGCCGATGACCAGCCCGGTCGGCTCCACGTCCACCTTCGCCTCCTCCTGGGGCACCAGCAGCCTGGCGCGGGCGACCCCCATCTTGATGAGGTCCCTCGCCTTCTGCGTCGCCCTGTCCTTCTCCCTCATGTGCACCCAGGAGCAGTGCTCCCTGATGTTCACGAACGTGAACAGGTACTTGTTCAGGCCTGCAGACTCGCAGGTCGCCTGGAACAGGGGCGCATGCGTCCTCGGGGTGCAGCTCGCGACTATGACCCTGTTCAGGTTATGCTTCCGTATGCCCTCCCGGATGGAGGCCAGGCCGTCCTCGGCGCACGTGTACAGGTTGTCCGTCGCGTACACGACGTCCGGAAGCGTTTTCGCGTACTCCGCCACCGACGGGACGTCGACGAATCCTCCGATGTTCGAGCCGCAGTGGCACACGAACACCCCGATCCTCGGCTTCTCGTTCGGGTCGACCTTCTTCATCTCTGCCATCGCAATCACGCTCCTCCTGCCTGGACCATAGCCTCGACCGCCTTCGCTGCCGCGCTCGACCCCTGGGCGACGCTCTCCGGTATGTCGGCCGGGCCGGCCGCATAGCCCGCAAGGAACACGCCTGGCACGTTCGTCCTTCCAGCGTTCAGTATCCTGTCCGTCGATTCGAGGAACCCGAACTCGTCGGTCTTGATGCCCAGGATCTTCGCGAGTTCAAGCGTCCCCTTCCTCGGGACCAGTGTCGTGGCCAGCACGACCATGTCGAACTCCTCCGACTGCTGCCTCCCGCCGACATCGTAGACGACGATCGGGTTGTGGTTGTCGGGGTTCTCCTGCACCGTCGCGTCCGAGTTGACGTAGCGAACGCCGTAGTCCCGCTTCGCCCTCTCGATGTACTCCCAGAAGCCCTTGGAGCACGCGCGCATGTCCTTGTAGAATATGGTGGACTGCATGTCTTCGTGGTGCTCCCTGGCAAGCATCGCCTCCTTCGTGGAGTGCATGCAGCAGACCGCGCAGCAGTACGGGTGGCCCACCTGCGGGTTCCTCGAGCCCACGCACTGTATGAATGCCATCTTGACCGGCCTCTTCTTGTCGGACCTGCGCTCGATGTGCCCGTGGGTCGGCCCCGCGGCGTTTATCATCCTCTCGTACTCCAGCGCCGTGTAGACGTTCGGGAACCTGCCGTACCCGTACTCGGTCGAGCTGGTGGGGTCCCAGCTGTCGAACCCGGTAGCGACTATGATGGCGCCGACCTCGATCTCGAGGATCTGGTCCTTCATCTCGTAGTCGATCGCTTCCCTCTTGCAGGCCTTCTTGCAGTTGCCGCACTTGCCCTTCGTGAGCATCATGCAGTTCTCCCTGTCGATGGTCATGACCCTCGGCACGGCCTGCATGAAGGGGGTGTAGATGGCCTTTCTCGTGGTAAGGCCCATCTCGAACTCGCTCAGGACCTTGACGGGGCACTTCTCGAGGCACTCCCCGCACCCGGTGCACTTCGCCTCGTCTACGTACCTGGCCTTCTTGAGCACCTTGACCTTGAAAGCCCCGACCGACCCCTCGACACCGACCACCTCGGCATATGTAATCACGCTAGTGTTGGGATGGCTGAAGCAGTCGGCCATCTTCGGTGCGAGTATGCATATCGAGCAATCGTTCGTCGGGAAGGTCTTGTCCAGCTGGGCCATTCGGCCACCTATGCTCGGCGACTTCTCGACCAGGTGCACGATCATCCCCTTGTCCGCGAGGTCAAGAGACGCCTGAATGCCTGCG
>JBBIUZ010000037.1:2725-13044 GCA_037439985.1 Methanobacteriota archaeon
CCCCCGATCACCATGACTGACTTATCCATTCTCAGGCCTCCTTCCTATAGCTTGGTCACTCCAGTGCTATCGTTACTGGGAATTTGCTTGGCCAGCCGTTCCTCAGTAGCATCTCGTTCCTTCTCCGCGTTGCGTCTTGCGACGCTCTCAGACGGGCCAGGCGCCCGTCGGCCGTCACCCGGACAGGAGGCTCTGCACCTCCTTGCCCTTCTCTATCTCGGTGACCTTGACCTTGAACGGTTTCTTGCCATTCCCCGTCTCCTTCGCGAACCGCTGGCAGTTCGGATATGTGCAGGGGGAGCACTTCTTCTCCTTGCACGACAGCTCGATCAGGAGGATCCTATCGCGGGGGTCCCGGGGACCCCTGATCGGCGTCCTGGCCTCGAACATCTTCGTCATCCGGGTCTCGTAAGGCGCCTTTCTCACAGATGTCCTCACGTACCTCTGGCAGTTCGGGTATGTGCAGGGAGAGCACTTGTGGTCCTTGCAGGAGAGCTCGATGAGCAGGTACCTCTCATTCCCCTGCTCCGGTTTCGCCGACTTCTGAGGACTCATTTCGCCCTTCCTCCATCTCACTCGAGCGCCTCGGCGATTACCACGCTGAGGTCCGTGATTGGGATGTCTATCTGCTCCTTTGGTACCTGGGTCTTGTTCGTCTGGGCGCAGCTGAGGTGCACGAGGCACTTGTAGCAGCCTGTCACGAGGCACTCCGCCCCTGTTCTCTTCGCCTCCTTCAGGCGTTCGACCTGCAGCCTACGCGATATCTCGTCGCAGGTGGCCCATGCGCTAACCCCGCAGCACATGGCCTTCTCTCTCGTGTTCTCCATCTCGACCACCTGCGTTCCCGCGGACGCCTTGAGGGCGTTCCTGGGCGGGTCGTAGATGCCCAGATGCCTTCCGAGCCTGCACGAGTCCTGGAATGTTAGTTTCCTCGGGCGGTCCTTCAGCTTCAACTTCCCCTCCTTCAGGAGACTGTCCGCGAGCTCCGAGATGTGCATCATCTCGAAGTCGAAATCCCCCATCAGGTCCTGATAGTCCAAGTTGAACGTTCGCAAGCACTCAGGGCATGAGAACACGACCTTCGTCGCCCCGGAGGCCTTGATCAGCTCGACGTTCTTGTTCATTAGCTTCTCAAGATTCCCCTCGTCCCCCGTCCAGTTGAGGTCGTGCCCACAACACACCTCGTCGTTACTGACCACCGGGGATATGCCGCCATGATTCATTATCTTTACTGCAGCCCTGGGGATGGCCGCCAGGTCCAGGTTCCTGTCCCTGAAGACCGCGTCGTAGTACGACACGCAGCCCGCGAAGTAGAACACGTCGCCCTTCTCGACCGTCTTGAGCTCGGGGGTCAGCCAGCCCAGCCGGTTCTGTCTCAGCGGGCTGTTCGCCTGCACCCTCATGATCGAGTGCATGAGCCCGCCCTGGGAGCATACGGGCTCGTTGTCGAAGTTGACGGCCTCCGTCCTCATGCTCCTTATGAACCCCGAGTAGTCGACCTTGTAGGGGCACATCGAGTTGCACTGCTCGCAGGTGATGCAGGTCCACACATCCCGGTTCTGCGAGACGTTCTCGACTATGCCCTCGGAGGCCTTCAGGACGACGGTTCTCGGCGCGAAGTTGGGGTCGTACTTCGCGACCGGGCAAACGGTCGTGCACTTGCCGCACTCGACACAGTCGAACGCTCCCGTGTCCTCGATTATCTGGTTCATGATGGCCTTGATGTTCCCTGGGTTTCCCCTCTTGACCTTGGTGGTCTTCGTCAGCGGGTTCGGCCCCTTCGCTCGGATCTGTTCCGTGAAGTCCCTCATGGTGGATGCGAACTTCTGTCCCTCGGAAGCCGAGATCCACTCGAGCTTCATGCGGTCCCTCCCGAGGCCGAGCGTGTCCAGAACCTCCATGGTCATCATCATGCGCTTCTCCGCCTCGACGTTCCCGGAGATGTAGTGGCAGTCGCCGATGTGGCATCCAGCGACGAGCACGCCGTCCGCGCCAAGCTCCAGCGTGCGAGTGATGAAGTAGGGCTCTATCCTGCCCGAGCACATCACCCTGACAATCCTGGCATTCGGGGGGTACTGCAGCCTCGACACGCCTGCCAGGTCGGCCCCAGCGTACGAGCACCAGTTGCAGCAGAAGGCGACGATGTTCGGCTCGAACCTCTGGTCCGTCATGCCTTCGCCTCCTCCATGGCCTCGCTCTTGTTGATCGCGGCCTCGACCATCGCCATGATCTGATCGTTCCTGAAATGCATCGAGTAGATGGCGCTCGAGCAGCATGCGACCGCGCAGGACCCGCACCCCTTGCAGAGCGCCTCGTTGATCCGGGACTTGAACACGCCAGGGGAGACCTCCTCGATCCGCGGGGCGCCGTACTCGCAAATCTCCTCGCACCTCCCGCACGCGATGCACTTCTCCTGGTCGACCACGCTCACGACGCCCTCCGCCTCGATGTGCTCCTTCGCCAGGACAGTGTTGACCCTGGCCGCGGCCGCGAGGGCCTGGGAGACGCTCTCTCCGATCAGCCTCGGGGAGTGTGCCAGACCGCACAGGAAGATGCCGTCGGTCGCGAAGTCTACGGGCCGGAGCTTCATGTGCGCTTCCAGGAAGAACCCCTCCCTGGTGAGGGGCACCTTGAGGAGCTGTGCTAGGTCCTTGTTGTCCGGGTTCGGATGGACGGCCGCGTTGAGCACGAGATACTCGGCCTTGATGTCGACCGTCTCCTCGATGAACTGCTCGTAGACCGACACCTCGATGTCGTCCCCGTGTATCGTGATTTGGGGCGGGGAGGACGGGTCGAACCTGAGGAACACGACTCCGTGTCTCGCCGCCTCGCTGTAGTGTTCCTCGGCGAAACCGTATGTCCTGATGTCCCGGTAGAGCACGAAAACATTCGTTTCCGGATGCTCCTTCTTGATCTTGACGGCGTTGGCCATGGCAGTGGAGCAGCAGATCCTCGAGCAGTTCGGGTGCTCCTCGTTCCTCGAGCCGACGCACTGGATGAACGCCACGTTCTTCGCCTTGAACTTCCCGGTCGCCAGAAGTGCCCCCAGCTCCGTCTGCCGGATGACTTTCGGGCTCTTCCCGTAGCCGTATTCGGTGGGCGTGTATTCGATCGCGCCGGTCGCGAGCACGATGGTCCCGTGTTTGATCTTCTGGCCGCTCCTGAGGGTGGACTCGAAGTTGCCAATGTACCCCTTGAGCTCCTTGACCTGGTCCTCGAGATGGACGGTGATGTTCTCGTGTTCCTCGAGATCCTTCTTGAGCCTCCTGAGCGTCTCCTGCGGATCTACGGCCGTGAGCGTGTGGTAGATGTCCTTGAGGTGCCCGCCCAGCTCCTTGTCCTTCTCGACGATGTGGACCTCGTACCCTGAGTTGGCGATCTCCAGCGCAGCGGTCATGCCGCTCAGGCCGCCGCCCATGACGAGGGCCGAGCGCGTGATCGGGATCTTCGGCTGGGGGAGGGGCTCGAGCATCGCGGACTTCACGACAGCCATCCTGACGAGGTCCATCGCTTTCTGGGTGGCCCTTCTCGGCTCCTGCCTGTGGACCCAGGAGCACTGGTCCCTGATGTTGGCCATCTCGAAAAGGTACTTGTTGAGCCCCGCCTCCCTGCACGTGCTCTGGAACAGCGGCTCATGCGTCCTCGGCGTGCAGCTCGCGACGACGACCCTGTTCAGTCCGTGCTTCTCGACGGTCTCCTTGATGACCTTCTGTGCGTCCTCTGAGCAGGCGTAGAGCATCTGGTCGGCGAACGCGACATGAGGCAGCGTCTTGGCGTACTCGGTCACTTCCGGCACGTTGACGACGCCGCCGATATTGGTCCCGCAGTGGCACACGAAGACGCCTATCCTCGGCTCCTCCTTCGAGATGTCCTTCTCGGGCCGGAACTCCCTCTTCCGGACCAGCTTGCCCCGCTCCTTGGAGAGCAGCGCGGCGACCTTCCCAGCGGCCCCACTGGCCTGCGCGATCGAGTCGGGGATGTCCTTCGGGCCAGAGAACGCCCCGCAGACGAAGATCCCTGGCACCGAAGTCTCCACTGGAGAGAGCTCGTCGGTCTCGGCGAACCCGTACTTGTTGAGAGCTATGCCGAGACTCTTCGCGAGTTTGCCCGTCTCCCCCGGCGTCGCGCCCGCGGAGAGGACGACCATGTCGAACAAGTCCTCCTCGAGTTCGGCCTCCTCGATGAAGTTCAGGACGAGATTGTGCGTGACCGGGTCCTCCTGGACCTTGGATATCCTGTTGTTTCTGTAGACAGCGACGCCGTGCTCGGTCTCGGCCCTGTGGAGGTAGTCCTCGAACTCCTTCCCGAACGCCCTCGTGTCCATGAAGAATATCGAGGCCTTCAGGCCAGGCACGTGCTCCTGGGCGATGACCGACTCCTTGAGCGCCGCCATGCAGCAGTATGACGAGCAGTATGGATTGCCTGTCTGAGCATCGCGCGAGCCGACGCATTGGATGAACGCGATGCTCTTGGGGGTGGCGCCATCCGAGGGCCTCTTGACGTGTCCCTGGGTCGGCCCCGAGGCGCTCAGCATCCGCTCGAACTCCATGTTGGTCAGGACGTTCGGGAAGACCTTGTGCCCGTACTCCGTCTTCCTGGACGCGTCGAACAGCCCGTAGCCGTTCGCGAGGATGATCGCCCCGACGTTCAGGTCGACGATCTCGTCCTCCATCTTGTGGTCGATCGCGTTGTTGGCGCACTTCTTGACGCACAGGAGGCATTTGCCTGTCTTGAAGTGCAGGCAGTGGTCCTTGTCCACGGCGTACTTGAGCGGCACGGCCTGCGGGAACGGCACGTAGATTGCCTTGCGCTTGCCCATTCCGAGGTCGAACTCATTCCCCACCTTGACGGGGCACGCCTCTGCGCACAGGCCGCACCCGACGCACTTGTCCTCGTGGACGAACTTCGCCCTCTTCCTGACCTTGACAGTGAAGTTGCCGGCGGAGCCCTTGACCTCCTCGACCTCCGCGTTCGTCACGAGGATCACGTTCGGGTTCCTGGAGGCCTCGACCAGCTTCGGGGACAGGATGCACATCGAGCAGTCGTTCGTTGGGAAAGTCTTGTCCAGCTGGGCCATCCGGCCGCCTATGCTCGTGGTGGTCTCTACAAGGTAGACCTTGTAGCCGCTCTCGGCAAGATCCAGGGCGGCCTGCGTGCCAGCCGGTCCCCCTCCGATGACCATGGCCGCGCCTACGACCTCCTTGTCGGTCATGGCCAGCCTCCTCTTGAGCTCGTTTGTACATGGCAGAAACACAGCAAGCGCGGTGCTACGGTTGTGTAGCTCCCGAGCAAAACCTTCGGCCAGTCGTATCCATTCATCCGCCCGTTCGGTGTTGGCAGCACAGTGTCCCCTCCGATCAGGTCATATCTTGGATGGTCCGAGCGACCCCGCAAAGGACGCCATTCTGCACTGACTGGCGTATCCCACCCAGACCACTGGATACTCTGACGGTTCTTAGTAAACCAACGGATGTTTATATACGTTTCGTTGAGGTTTTTCGAAAACCGTGTTGGGCGTACCGATTGTCGTTTGATATCTCGACAGAGGTTTTCCAATTGCTGCACTTTTCCCAATCGAGCTTCGAATTTCGTTTAATCCGTGTTTCTCGAACACAGGCGTTTTCCGCTCCCTCCCAGAACGAATCATGTGCACGACCGTGATAACCACGATGTATCTAGACGATTCGTTTCGGTTTCTCCGGCCTGTTCCGGGAAGCTTCTGACCGTAAACCGGATGTGACACCTTCGCGGAGGCGCGCACCCTCACTCGGCCTTGAGATAGCGGTACGATATGTAGCAGCTGCCCTCGCGCGAGACCATGCACGGTCCTACTGGCGAGTTCGGGGTGCATCGCTTGCCGAACAGGGGACACTCCTCGCTCGTCGCCATGCCTCGGAGCATCTCGCCGCATCTGCAACCTTTCGCCTCGACGTACTCGCGCTCCTGGACAGGGCGGAGTGAGTCCTCGAAGATCTTCCTTGCGTCGTGTCCTTCCAGCCTCCTGCGCAGCGTGAGCCCGCTGCCCTTGATCACAGGGAAGCCCCGCCAGAGGACGTCCGACGGCTCGAAGGCCCTCCGCATCGCCTCCAGGGCGAGCTTGTTCCCTTTCGGGTGGACGACCCGGGCGTACTCGTTCTCGACCTCTGCTCTGCCGTCCCTGGCCTGGTTCGCGAGCATGTACACGGCCATTATCAGGTCCAGCGGCTCGAACCCTGCGACGACCTGTGGCATGTGATACCTCTCGGAGAGAAACCTGTACGGCTCAGTGCCGATGATGGTGCTCACATGACCGGGCTCTATCATGCCATCGAGCTTGATCTCCCCCATATGCGCGATCGCCTCAAGCGCCGGTGGGACGGTCCTGTGGCAGCTGAGCACTGAGAAGTTGTCCGGCGGGTCCGCGAGGAGCGCAGATGCCGTGGTTGGCGCAGTAGTCTCGAAGCCGATCCCCATGAAGACGACCTGTTTCTTGAGCCGCCTAGCGAGCGCGACAGCATCGTCGATGCCGAACACTATGCGGACGTCGGCCCCGTCGGCCTTCGCATCATTGAGCGACCCACCCTCCCCCGGGACCTTCATCGCGTCCCCGAACGCCGTGATGGTTGCGCCGGACCTGGCGAGCGCGAGCACCTCCTCGATCTCGACCTGGGGGGTCACGCAGACAGGGCATCCGGGCCCCTGGCGGATGTCCACCCCGACATCCCTGAGGACGGTGTCGAGCCCGAACCTTACGAGTGTGTCCTGGTGGGTGCCGCATACGTGCATCAGCGTGAGGTCGAGGGCCATCGACCGCAGGCGGTCGATGGCCCTCTTCGACATCTCCTTGTCCCTGAGCCTAAACGTCCGGCACCACCATCCTGATGTTCCTGATCAGGCATTCCCTTCCCTCGGTTATCTGGGCGATGCCGCCGCATTTCGGGCATGTGAGGACCGGCGCGAGCCTGTGGGGCGAGTCCTCGGCGACCGACACGCTGCCTTCGAACCCGCAGGCGGTGCATCTCACCTTGCCCTTGAGTTCACTGATGTTGAGCCTCGACCCTTCCGTGATCGTATCCTTGGACATCAGCTCGTAGGCGA
Source organism: Methanobacteriota archaeon (assembly GCA_037439985.1). GTDB lineage: Archaea > Thermoplasmatota > Thermoplasmata > UBA10834 > UBA10834 > COMBO-56-21. Next base: position 9,803 of record JBBIUZ010000037.1, read on the forward strand.
ACCTCAGCTGTTCGATTCCCAGCAGGGTGAACTCGCCGACCTCGATATCGACCTCCTCGACCTTGGTGGCCTTCCGCTTGCCCGCCTCGGCCAGGATGCTGTCCATTATCTGGGTCATCACCGAGTATTCGTGCATCCCTACGCCCCTGCATCTTCCTGGTTCAGCATCTCGCGGAAGATGTCCAGGGTCTTCTCCGCCTCTTCCCGGTCCATGACCTCGATGGCGTAGCCCGCGTGGACGATGACGAAGTCCCCAACCTTCGCCTCGACGAGAGATATGTTGGCCGTGCGCCTGACCCCCCCGTAGTCGACGGTGGCCATGGGCCCCTCTATGCTCTTTACCTCTGCTGGGACGGCTAGGCACATCGGCACTTCGGTACGCGGGCGTATTATAAAGACTTAGCCGCCCTCGCTTCCGGGCGGGTAGCTACTGGATCACGGAGCCAGCTATGGCGTTCTGTCCCGTCGAGATGCCGCCGTCGCCGTTCGAGACCCGCTTGTGCCCGACGAACTCCAGGCCCTCCGCCTCGACGGTCTCCTTGACCCACATCGTGATGGGTGCGCTGTACGACACGCCGCCTGTGAGGCCCACCTGCTTCAGCCCCTTTTGTTCCGCGATGCCGCAGGCGTGCTCCGCTATCCCGCACACGAGGGTCTTGACGAATGACGCGGCCGCATCTGCCCTCTTCCTGTCGGAATCGAGCTCCAGGCCCAGCAGCTGGTCGAACATCTGGATGGTCTTGGCGTACTCCACATCCCCCTTCCTCCCGAACTCGAGCTCGAAGTCCACCGTCGGCCTGCCCGTCTCGAGCCACCTCTCGAGCTTGATTGCGGGCTCGCCCTCGTAGGTGCGCTTGCAGCAGACGCCTGCGATGCACGAGACGGCATCGAGCACCCGGCCCATGCTGGAGGCCGTGACGCTCTTCTTTATCATCTTAGCATATACGTCGGCCTCGGCCGCCTCGACAAGGGTCGGTTCATGGCCGAGCATCAGCTGAATCGCGGTCACGACGCGCTTCGGGTCCGTCACAGCGCGGTCGCCCCCGAGGAGCGGTATGGGCTCCAGAGAGCCTGTCCTCCTGTACTCCGAGTAGTCGGCTAGGAGCGTCTCCCCGCCCCAGGCCACGCCGTCGTCCCCGTACCCGGTCCCGTCCCATGTGAGGCAGACGAGGGGCCCGTCTATCCTGCGGTCGACCTTGAGCGCGGCCGCGTGCGCGTGGTAGTGCTGCGTCTCGACGAGCTCGGCCCCGTGCTCCTTCGCGAGCCTCTTGGCGACGATCATGGTCGAGTACCTGGGGTGTTTGTCCACGCCTATCGCCTCGAGATAGCGCACCCCCAGAAGGCTCGCGAGGTGGTGCAGGGCATCGTCCAGGTACTGCAGGGTGGGGTACTGCTGCGACTCCCCGACGTACTGCGTCAGGAAGATCTCGCCGTTCCTCGAGATCGACCCCGTCACGTCCCACTGGGCTCCGACGCCCGCGACGAAGTGCTTGTGGTTCGCTTCGAGGGGTACGGGCACGAGCCCCCTCGATTTCCTGGTGAAGTTGGTGCTGCCGGCGTTCACCTTGACGACGGAGTCGTCGCACCTGTGCACGATCTCCCTGTTGTGCATCAGGTAGCAGTCGAGGCCGAGTTCGAACGCCCGCTCGTTCTCGATCACCATCGGCTCGCCGGGAGGGTTCGCGGAGGTCATCACGACCCCGTCAGCCTCGAGGTGATGGAACGTGAGCAGGTGAGCCCCAGAGTACGGGAGCATCACGCCGAGGTTGCCGAGGCCCGGTGAGACGCGCTCCAGTCGTTCCTCGGAATCCCTTCTCTTGTGAAGCAGCACGATCGGTCTCTGGGGCGAGGTCAGGAGCTCCTCCTCGAGGCCAGACACCTTGACGTACTTCTTTGCCGTCTCGAGGTCGCGCATCATCACGGCGTAGGGCTTGTCCCCCCTGCGGTAGATCTTCCGCAGCCGGGGTGCATTCTCGAAGGTGCACACGATGTGCATCCCTCCCCAGCCCTTCAGCAGGCCGACCTTTCCGCCGTCGATCATCCTCGCGAAGTTCTTGAACGCGTCCCCGCGGACCGCCCTCCTGGCAGCGTCGTAGAGCGTGTACCTCGGTCCGCACTTCGGGCACGAGATCGTCTGCGCGTGGAACCTCCGGTCCTCCGGGGAAGCGTACTCTCGGAGGCAGTCAGGGCACATCGGGAACTCGGACATGCTGGTCCTGGACCTGTCGAATGGGAGGTCCTCGATGACGGTGAACCTCGCCCCGCACTCCGTGCAGTTGGTGAACGGGAAGAAGTGCCTGCGGTTCCCCTCCGCGAAGAGGTCGTCCACGCAGTTCCTGCAGATGGCGGTGTCTGTCGGTATCAGCGAGACCCTCTGGCCGTCGTGGCTGTGGGCGATCGTGAACTCGCCGAGCTTCTCGTCGACCTCCTCGATCTCCGCCCTGTCTATCCGGGCAAGCGCGGGCAGAGCCTTTTTCAGCTCGGTGAGGAACCTCTCGGCGTCCCCGTCGATGTGGATCTCGACGTTGGAGCCGTTGTTGAGCACGAAGCCCTTCAGGCCCATCGCCCTCGCGACCCTGTAGACCGTCGGCCTGAACCCGACTCCTTGGACTATGCCGTATACGGTTATCTTCATCTCGAGGTCCTCTACACGCCCAGGGCGGAGGCCAGCTCCCCCAGGCCCTTCCCGTGTCTCGCGTCCATCATGATGACCTTCGCCGCAGGGTTGATCCTCCGGGCGTCTCTCTCGAGTATCTTCGGATCGACCTCCATGGCCTCTGCGAGGTCTATCTTGTTTATCACGATGACGTCCGAGAACGCGAAGATCGCGGGGTGCTTCCTGACCATGTCGTCACCTTCGGTGACGCTTATGACCACCACCCGCTTGCTGGAGCCCAGGGGGAAGTCGACCGGGCAGACGAGGTTCCCCACGTTCTCGATGAACAGATAGTCTATGTCGTCCAGCGGCAGGTCCTCGATTGCGTGGTCCACCAGGTGCGCGTCGAGATGGCACTCCTTGCCGGTGTTGATGTTCTGCGCGGGTACCCCGTGAGCCACGAACCTAGTATAGTCGTCATCGCCCGAGACGTCCCCTGCGATTGCGGCCGGCCTCTTGCCCTTCGCCTTCAGGATGTCTATGAGCTTCTCGATAATCAGGGTCTTGCCCGAGCCTATGGCCCCCAGGAAGTCGAATGCGACGATGCCGTGGCATTCGAGGTGTTTCTGGTTGTCCGTTGCTATCC
>JBBIUZ010000038.1:0-12757 GCA_037439985.1 Methanobacteriota archaeon
GCGGTCATCGGCCGTTCTCAGACGCGCGTGCTGGCGTGCGTTATTTCGCGCACGGGAAAGCTTTTATGACGACCCCAGCATAACCCGTCTCACAGGGTTGCTGCAATGCTCAGGGAGTGCGACGAACACGGCTATTTCAGGGCGGAATACTGCCCCGTATGCGGCTCAGAGGGCAGGTTCCTGATGAACGCGGAAGAGCTCGACAGGCTCAGCCGAACCATGGCTGGCGTGCTGAGGCACTTTCCCGAGAGGTTCGATCTCAAGATGGACGAGCAGGGATTCGTCGACCTGAGGGAGTTCGTGAACGCGCTCCAGAGGAAGCAGCGGAGGTACCATTGGGTGCGACCCCATCACATCGTCGCGATAATCGAGACGGACAACAAGGGCAGGTACGAGTTCCGGGACGGGAAGATTAGGGCGACATATGCCCACTCGTTCGAGGTCAGGCTGGACCTGCCTGCGGGAGGCACCCCGGACCAGCTCTACTATCCGACGACTGCAGAGGAGGTCGACATTGTTCTCGAAACGGGCCTCAAACCCTCGGACCGCAAGATGGTGCACCTGAGCAAGGGGATCGGCGATGCTGTGAACGCCGGAAGGGTGCGCACACCCGATCCTGTGATCATCGAGGTGGACTCGCGCGCCGCCTCCTCGGACGGGATAATCATACAGAAGGCCGGCAGAACCGTCTACCTGACGACCGAGATACCGCCCAAGTACCTCACCAGGCTCGAGGTCGATCTGTCTGAGTTCCCCCACGAGGAGAAGCCCGGGAAGGAGCGTGAGCCCAGGGAGGGCGAGGAACCGAAGGAGGAGCAGGCCGAGGACGGGCACGTCCAGAGCCATGAGCCGCCTCCGGACGAATGAGTACATTCGCCTGGGTCGCTCGACCTTTAATACCTTCCGGGATGCGTCCGTCTACTAGATGCAGGTACGAGCGGACCAGCCTCTGGCCGGGCACATGAAGGACCAGTTCCCGCTGCACATGCTCGACTTCTACTGGGAGCGGTTCGAACCGCACATGCTGTGCCGGGACCTCAGGAACGACGGCATAGCGGAGTTCGACCCCCGGGATGTGAGGTTCGAGGTCAGCAGGAACAAGGTGTGCGTCGGCTACTTCAACGATGATGGTAGGCACGTGCCATGTCCCGGGAGGACGCCGGTCTCGAGGTTCGATCAATGCCCCGACTGCTCGTCCGAATCGTTCATGCCCTACCAGGAGTGCATATTCGAGCCCAGGTGCGACGGCGAGACATGCGATCTTGAGTTCTGCAGGAGGGAGCATGTCCTCTACGTGGCGTTCTTCGACACGAAGATGAAGATCGGCATGAGCTCCACCAGGAGGGTCGATAGGAGGCTCGTCGAGCAGGGCGCGGACGCCTTCTCCGTCATCGGGGCGTTCCCGTCCAGGAGGAAGGCGAGGGAAGCCGAGAAGGGCATCTCGACCCGGCTGAGGCTTCCTCAGTTCCACCGACAGGAGGAGCTGCTGAAGAGCCTCTCGAAGCCCGTGAACGTCGGTGGCATAGAATCGAGGCACAGGGCGCTGGTGCTCACACTCGGGGAGATGTACGGGCTGAGACCGGAACCCCTCAAGTTCCTGGACGGGTATCCCATAGAGCTGCCTCTGAAGCAGGCCCCGAGGCTGCTGTATCCCTGGGGCAGGCACTCAGGCGCCCCTATCGGGATCAAGGGGCGCTGGCTGATCTACGAGTCCGCCGGCATGAAGGCGCTCGACCTGTCCGATCTTCCTGCGAGGTTCGTCTCGAGATGAACCCGTCGGGCCACCGCGCTGCGCTGGAAACGCACCTTCCCACCATCGGCCAAAAAGTGAAATAGAATCTCATTCATCGGAACCCGGGAAGTCGGTCGACATGAGAATCACATGGTTGGGCCACGCAGCGTTTCTGATAGAAGGAAGGGACAAGATACTGATCGACCCGTTCCTGACGGGGAACCCGAGCGCGTCGATCGCCGCAGACAATGTCGACTGTGACATCATATGCGTCACCCACGGCCACGGTGACCATTTGGGAGATGCCGTGGACATCGCCCGGCGGACGGGTGCGACGATGGCCTCGATCATCGAGATGTCGGACTACGTCGAGAAGCTGGACGTGAAGAGCGTGGGGTTTAACCTCGGTGGCACGGCGAAGATCAAGGACACGAGCATCACCATGGTTCCAGCGCTCCACTCGTCGAGCATCGGCGCGCCGGGCCTGGAGTTCTCAGCAGCGATGGCAGTCGGGATGGTCATCGACTCGGGGAAGGTCGTGTATCACGCAGGGGACACTTGCGTCTTCGGGGACATGAAACTCATCGGGGATATGTACAGGCCGGACGTGGCGCTGTTGCCGATCGGGGGGTTCTACACGATGGATGCCAGGCAGGCCACGCTCGCGGTCGAGCTCATCCGGCCGAAGACGGTCATACCCATGCATTACAACACCTTCCCGCCGATTGAGACAGATCCCAGGAAGTTCGCTGACATGGTGCGGAAGAAGTCGAAGGACACCAGGGTCGCTGTACTTAAGCCTGGAGAGGCATTGGACGTCTGATACCGTGACGGTACTCACCCCGGAAGAGATACGTCAGAGGCACGGGCCCCTCTTCTCGAAGAGGCTCGTCACGATGGTGGACGAGAAGGCCGGCAGGGCGAAGATCCTCGAGGAGTGCTGCGCCCAGGGGCCGGTAGAGTGGGATGCGGTCAACAGGCTGAGGGCGAGAGGAGCTGTGGAGCACGTCGAGGTTGTGGGCACCACCCTCGTCATGGACGCGATGATCGGCGAGGGCGAGGTCAGGTTCGGGCCCGCCACCAAGGACAGCGGGGGTCAGGCGCTCAGGTCCGTCAAAGTAAGAGGTGACAAGGTCGAGACGACCTGGGCGGGGATCGCAGGCGCTAGCGTGGGCATAGGCGCGTGTCTTCCACAGGCGGAGGGCGTCGAGAAGGTGGAGTTCCTGAGCGACGAGGAGGTGGGCGGGAGCAGGAAGGTGGAGGTCAGGATCACGACCCCTCTGCAGAAACGTCTGCTGCTGGGGATAGACGACACCGACACGCCCCTGAAGGGCGCGACTTGGGTGCTGGGCCTCAGACTAGGCAGGGAGGCCCCGCACGGAACGATGCTGTCCCACAAGATAGTGCAGCTGAACCCGCATGCGCCCCAAAAGACCACGAACTGCGCGTCCACGGGGTTGGCATTCGCCGTCCCACCCGACAAGCTGAGGTCGCTGGTTGACTGGGCAAAGAGCTTCGTGGCGAAGAACACCTTCTCCGACCAGACCTCGCTCGCGGTCCGTGAGGGTCTCGAGGTGCCCAGGAAGCTGGTGCGGTTCGGGGTCGACGCGAAGGAGGTCATACTGTCGATACACGATGCCGAGCACGTGGCCGCGGAGACGGGGGTGGAGATACACGAGATAACCGGGAGACGGGGATGCATAGGCGCGGTGGCGGCCTTAGGGTGTTTCGACCTTGGTTTGTACAGTGCCGGCCTGCCCGAGGACTTCCGGAGAGCCTAGTATTTTATCTCTCCTGCACGTTGCGAGGCTCTGCAGGGTCGATCGATGACAGGGGACATCTCAAGGGCGATCTCGTCGACCGCCTACAGCACCTATGAAAAGCGGCTCCTGAAGGAGGTCGAGTCCCGACCCGTCCCACACCATGTCGCCATCATCATGGACGGCAACCGTCGGTACGCCCGGGAGTTCGGGCTGCTCGTGGCCGAGGGACACGACAAGGGCCGCGAGAAGCTCGAGCAGGTGCTGGAATGGTGCACGGAGATAGGCGTCCGCATACTGACCGTGTACGCCTTCTCCACCGAGAACGTTGGCAGGGAGCAGAAGGAGATCGAGGACCTGATGAAGCTGTTCATCGAGAACTTCGACAAGCTGGCTGGCGACGAGCGGGTCCACAAGCACAGGATAAGGGTGCGGGTATTGGGGCAGCGGGAGTTCCTCCCCAAGGAGCTCAGGGACGCCATCAGGAACGCCGAGGAGAGGACCAAGGACTACGACGGATACTTCTTCAACATAGCGGTCGGGTACGGCGGCAGGCAGGAGATTGTGCAGGCGATCAGGAAGATCGCCGAGGCCGTCAAGGCGGGTGAGCTCGAGGTCGACAAGATAGACGAGAAGACCTTCTCCGAGTTCCTGTACACGAAGGACATGCCGGACCCCGACCTCGTGCTCAGGACATCGGGCGAGGAACGAATCTCGAACTTCCTGCTGTGGCAGCTCGCGTACTCCGAACTGTACTTCTCCGATGTGTACTGGCCGGGCTTCAGGAAGATCGACTTCCTCAGGGCCGTGCGGTCATACCAGCTGAGACAGAGGCGCATCGGGACATAACGGCTTTTCGGCGGACATACATAATCTAATCGTCGTTCTATTCTCCATGATTGACAGAAGTGGTGCACTTTCGCACTATTTTTGCATGGATTCCGTTAGGTTCAAGTACAGCCTGTATGTTGGAGGAGGCGGTGCCGCGATGATAGATGACGAAGTCTCAAACGAGATACCGTGCGAGATTTACGAGCGATGGAAGGGACTTGACCTCAAGATGCTCCCTATCGACCGCACGGACATCAGGATCCTGTGCGAGTTGAGGGACAATGCTCGCATGAGCAACTCTGAGATAGCGAAGAAGCTCAACGTCACCGAGGCCACCGTCAGGAGGAGGATTAAGAACCTCATCGAGAAAGGGATCATCCTCAGGTTCTCGATCCATATCGACTACAGGCTCATAGAGAACACGGTCAAGGCCTACGTCCATGTCAAGACCGTCACCGACAAGCTCGACGAGGTCGTGCAGCACCTGACGAACCACAACAGGGTCGTGGCGGTCTACAGGGTCACCGGCGAGTACGACCTGCTGGTCGTGGCGCTGTTTGTCGGCATGACCGAGCTCCAGGAGTTCATAGACACCTTTCTGAAGATGGACGGGATAAAGGAAACGGACACGCAAATCGTGATGAGCGCCCTCAAGGGCGTCCCGTGGACGGGGATCTGAGCCCGCCCAGTGCCGCGGAGCCGGCGACGGGACTCATCAAACGGCTTGCAGGGCTATCTGGGTGATGTCCACAGTCTTGATGTCCAGGCCGGCCCTCTTGGCGCCCGCATTGAGGTTGACCTGACAGAACGGGCAAGACGTCGCTATGACCTCGGCCCCGACCTCGACCGCCTGCCTGACCCTCTCTGCTGCGATCTCCTCGGCCATCTCGTTGAACGCTGACTTGAACCCGCCGCCCGCGCCGCAGCACATGGCGTCCTCGCGCTCCAGGCGCATCCTGACCAGCTCGAGGCCGGGGATCGCCTTGAGCACGTTCCTTGGTGGGTCGTACACCTTGGCATGCCGCCCGAGGTGGCACGGGTCATGGTACGCGACCTTCTTAATATCCTCCTTGGTGAACTTCAGCCTGCCGTCCTTGATGAGCCTCTCCAGGTACTCTGTGATGTGGTAGATCTTGAACGGGGGCCTTCCCACGAGCGTCGGATAGTTGTTCTGCATCACGTTGTGGGGCGCGAGCTCGTTCATGACCGGTGCCTTCTGGCCCGTCCTGAGGAGCGGGGAACCGCAGCACCATTCGTCCTCCCCCATGATGTTGAACTTGACCCCGGCCTTCTCGAGCAGCCTCACGGTGGCCACGGCGAGCGGCTGCATCCTGTATGCCTCGGTGCAGCCGGTGTAGAACACTACCTCGGGGTTATCAGAGAGTTGGATGTCCTTCGGGAGCCATGCGGCCCTCTTCTCCTTGGGCTCGCTGTATGGGTTTCGCTTCTCGGAAACGCTCGACAGTATCCTCTTGTGAGCCTCCGGGGGGCCGTATCCCTCCGAGATCAGCCACTCCTTGACTTCCTCCCATAGCTTCGGGAACTCGATCTCGACATGGCAGTTGTGCTCGCAGGCGCCGCAAGAGGTGCACTGGAAAACCCTCTCCACGAAATCGGGGGTTATCTTCGTCTGCCTGCGGAGCAGCCTGTCTATCGGGCTCCTGCCCGCCATCTGCTTGAGGTAATAGACCTTGCCCCTAGGCGTCGAAGACTCCCACCCTATCTGCCCGTACACGGGGCAACACTCCCGGCAGTAGCCGCACTGCAGGCAGGCGTAGAGGTCCTTCTCGATCTCGTCGATCTTCCTCATCTATGTCACCGGATTCGCGAAGAGTGATTCCTCAAGTACCAGTACCCCTGAAAGGCAGCCGGTGATTGTCAGGATTCTCCTGTCATAGAGCATGCTCTCGACCTTGATAAACCTAGCGTATGGACGGTATTATTCCACGTCCGGGACCGACCTACCGGTTTCGTGTTCGCTTCTTCCTGGCGAGGCTCCTGGCACGGATGTGGATGTGGACGTCTCCGCCGGGCTCGAACCCCTTGAGGCTTCCGAGCATGCCCATCACTGTTCCGTTGACGATCTCGGACGCGAACTTGCCCATAGGGATCCTGCTCTCACCCACGGATACCTCGACATCGAGGGTCGGACGCTCGACGCAGTCCTCCACGGTCATCCTGCCAGCCGCGATCTCCCTCGCCATGCTCTCGCAGTCGAGGCCGCACTTCGCGCAATCGAGCCCCGGGAGCGCGCCCAGGATCCGCTCCACGGCGACCTCGGCCTCGGCATATTCCAGGAGACGGTCCAGCGTCGGGTTGGTCATCACAGTGCCATCTGTCGGCTTCACGTCGCCCACGGCCACCTTCTTGAACGGCCCGTCCTTGAACCCCTCCACGACTATCACGTCGGGATGGTACTGCGCTGCGATCGTGCGCAGGACGTCGTCGACAGGGATTCTGGAGTGTTTGATCGTCGAGGTCTCGGACTCGGACATGAAGACCACAGGGTCGCTGCCGGCCTTCCAGTGCCTCCAGGTGTCCTTGCCCTCGGCATCCACCCCATCCTTGCGCGAGGAGTGCTTGACGGACGCGACACGGTATCCTTCCTTCGTCAGCGCGCGCACCAGCGCCTCGACCATGGTCGTCTTGCCAGAGTCCTGATAACCGTATATGCCAAGTATCATGTGACGGCCCAGGACAGATACCTCGCTCCACGGTAATAAATGGTTGAGCCTCATCTCCCCCTGAAGAGCGACCAGGCGGCGCGGGGGATGCTCGCCAAGTATGAGCTTTCGGACCAGTCGAGCTCCTCCTTGGCGCACACGGTCGACTCGCTCAAGCCTGCAGCCTCGTCCTTGAGCGACGCGAGTTCCTCGTCCGCAGGCCCTCCGCGGGCCACCATCCCGTCGATCCTTGTCGAGAGCGATCTGGCGGCCTCTATCCTCTCACGGATCCTCGTGGCCACATCCTCGGGTATCAGCCCCATCCTGCGCTTTATCTCGTTCAGGCCCAGGCCTGCGGAGTAGGAGGCTTCCACAATGTCGTCCCTTGTCAGCCATCTCGTCTCGTAGTTCAGAACGTATTTCCAGCTTGGCATCATCGCGAGCCTCAGGTGCTCGTCCAGCGTGCGCGCGCGCACCTTGAAGCCGTGCCTCTCGGCATCCTCAAATGCGTTTCCGCCAGGATCGAGGAATGGCGCCAGCGGGCTGATGAACGGGAACAGTCTCTTACCCTTGAACTTCCGATACAGCTTCTCGGTGTACCTCACCGTCTCGGCCACTGAGTCGACCGTCTGCGTCGGCAGGCCTATCATGTAGAAGAGGTCGAACCTATTGCAGCCGGCGTCCAGGAAGTGCTCGGCCGAATCCTCGACGCCCACGGTGGTGTACGGCTTGCCCTGGGCCGCCCTCACCGATTCGTCGTGCGTTTCGGGGGACATCTGAATGCTGAACTGGTCGGCGCTGCCGGCGACCTCTCGGGCGAAATCCCTGCTAGCCGGCGTGAAGATCTCGAGCACGATCTCGTTCCTCACCTTCCTCTTCTTGAGCTCGGAGAGGAACCTCGCGGAGTAGGCCTTTCCTGCCTGCCGGATGTCGCCCACGACGAAGGTGGCGCCCTTCAGGTACTCCTCGGCCCTCGCGACGTCGCCGGCCAGCTTCTCCGGAGGCCGGTACGCGGGTTTGGTCCTGCCGAAGTTGCGGGCGAACGAGTCGCACGATCCCTGGCAGTTCACGCAGTTGTGAGTGCAGCCTCTCACGCTCAGGGCTACTGACATCGGTCTGGATTTCCAGTTCTTGTAAGGAAGATGCCCGTGCAGGTCGGCATACCTGAGGACCTTGCGGACCATCAGGCCGTAGTCGACTTCGACGTCCTCTAGCGTGTCCGGGATGTTGGTCAGGGGGTTGACTGTGAGCTTCCTGCCGTCCCGCCAGGAGAGATTGGGCACATCGTCAGGCCGCCTCCCGGAGACGACTCGGTCGAGGAGCATCTCGGTGGGCGTTTCCGTCGAGTCGCCCCTGAGCACGAAGTCAATCTCCGGATGGTCCGTCAGGATCTCGCGGTGATAGTAGGACGCGCTGAAGCCGCCCATGAGAACTGGGATGCCGGGATGGAGCTTCTTTACCATCCTCGCGAGCGCGAGCGAGCCCTGGACGTGCGGGAGCCAGTGCAGGTCTATTCCGAACATCGCTGGATGCAAGGACCTGAGGAACCTCGCCGGGTCGAACCGCTCGGACGCCAGCATCTTCGTCGCGATGTTCGCTATCCTCACCTCGAACCCCTTCGACTCCAGGTGCGACGCGATCGTCGTGAACCCGATAGGATACATCTCGAAGACGGGCGTGGACGGTATGAGGTCGCTAACTGGACCGAGCAGGACGGTCCTCTTCCGGAAGTCCATGATGCTCGGGGGATGAAGGAGGACCAGGTCCGGCGGGCGCATTTCGGATTGGGAACCCACCATGCGTTATTAAATATTATCCAGTGCGCATCTGCGGCCTTGTGGCGGCCTTTCTTTCAGAGCATGCCGCAAGGCTGCTGACGTGGCCGACAGCCCTCCTGGACCGCAGCCTTGGCTCCAAGGGGAAGGTCTGTAGTCGGAGCCTGATGCCGATGCTGGGCCGACGACGCGGGGGAATACATTAGGACCTGCCGGTCAACAATCGTTTTATACACCTGCGCGGATGCCCTCGCAATGCTCGCAGAGCAGTACATGGGGGTCGCGGTTTTCGCGGTCATAGCCCTGCTCATCCCCACATTGGTGTTCTTTCTGTCTAGGTACATCAGAACCGACAAGCACGATCCCCGCGGGACCACAACCTACGAGTGCGGCGAGGAGCCCATCGGCGACGCGCAGATTCAATTCCACTTTCAATATTATATGTATGCAATAATATTCATCGCGTTCGATCTCGTGACGGTCTTTATTCTTCTGTGGTCCCTGGTGTTTGCTGACATCAGCGAGCTGGGCAAGATATACATGCTGATGTTCCTCGGGGTTCTCCTTGCAGGGGTCGCCTATGCTCTGAAGAAGGAGGAGATAATCTGGATCTGAGGTCCAGAAAGGGAGACCTCACGGTCGGGCAGGTCATGCTGTTCAAGTCGAAGGAGTTTCTAAAGTGGTCAGACAACGTCATTGAGGGGGTCCTGCGGCGAAGTCCTGTCGGCAGCGGGATAGACCTCCTCACCAAGGACTTCTTCAACTGGGCCACGAGGAACTCGATATATCCCCTTCACTTCGGGATCATGTGCTGCGCTCTCGAGATGGCCGTGGCGTCAGCCTCTAGGTTCGACGCCCAGAGGTTCGGCGTGATATACAGGTCGACCCCTCGGCAGTGCGATGTCCTGCTCGTGAACGGCCCCGTGAGCCAGAAGCTGAAGCCCGACCTGAGGCGCCTCTACGACCAGATGCCCTCGCCCAAGTGGGTCATCGCGATGGGCGAGTGCGCCATATCCGGAGGGCCGTTCTATGACAGCTACAGCGTCGTCCCCGGCGTGGACCAGTTCATACCGGTGGACATCTACATCCCAGGCTGCCCCGCGAGGCCCGAGGCCCTGCTGGATGGCTTCATCAAGCTGCAGAAGTTGATCAAGGAGAACAAGAGGGGTCTCCTGACGGGGAAGTGACTGGATGGGAGCAGCAAAGATGGAGCCGAGTGGGTCAGGGGCGCCCGTTGGCGCCATCGAGAGGGCGCCGTCAGAGGTGGGCGGCACTTCGGAGGAGAGGGTCCTGCGGGCGCTCCTGGAGGCCTTTCCGACTGCTCTGACCGACTACGTGAGGCTCGGGGACGGCCTGATCCGCGCGAGGATCGAGCGGCGAGCGTTGTGTCCGTGCTGCCAGTTCCTGCGGGACAAGCTCGGGTTCGAGCACCTTTCGATGATATCGGCGGTCGAGTACGGTGACAGGTTCGAGATAGTGTATCACATCACCTGCTACGGCTCTTGCCTCCTGCTCGAGCTGATAACACAGACCCCGAAGGACGACCCGACCGTGGACTCCGTGTCCTCGATCTGGGGAGGGGCGAACTGGCAGGAGCGCGAGTCCTACGACCTCATGGGGATCAAGTTCAACAACCATCCGAAGCTCGAGCGGATCCTGCTTCCGAAGAACTACGCATACCATCCGCTCAGGAAGGAGTTCAGGGGGTGAGGACGCACGGCTGAGATGTGGATCAACATGGGCCCGCAGCATCCGATGACGCACGGGCTCTGGAACCTCAGGGTCAAGGTCGACGGCGAGACGATCGTCGACGCGGAGCCCGAGGTGGGGTATCTCCACCGGGGGCTCGAGAAGCTGTGCGAGAGGAGGACCTACACCCAGGTCATCCCGCTCACCGACAGGCTGTGTTATGGCTCGGCCATGACATGGAGCCATCTCTACTGCATGACCGTCGAGAACCTCATGGGCATCGAGGTTCCGGAGAGGGCGGAGTACATCCGCGTGGCGGCGATAGAGATGCAGCGGATCGCCTCCCACCTCATGTGGCTCGCGGCGTACGCCGCGGACCTGGGCGCCATCGTCGGCTTCATCTATGCCATGAGGGACAGGGAGATATTCATAGACCTGCTCCAGGCGCTGAGCGGGTCGAGACTGACGTACAACTTCCCGCGAGTCGGGGGCGTGGCCCACGACGTCCCGCCCAACTTCGAGAGGGATTCGCTCCGCGCGTGCAACTACATGGAGAAGAAGCTCAACGAGTGGGAGGAGCTGTACGAGGGCTCGAAGGTCTTCATGATGAGGAACGAGGGCATCGGACTCCTCGACAAGGACCTCGCGATGAACCTTGGGGTAACGGGCCCTCCGCTGAGGGCGAGCGGCGTGAAGTACGACCTCCGCAAGGACCGGCCGTACTCCGTGTACCCGGAGATTGACTTCGAACCCGCCTCGAGGACCGAGGGAGACTGCTATGCCAGGTACAAGGTCAGGATGGAGGAGATGCGGGAGAGCTGCAAGATCATTCGGCAGGCCGTCCAGAAGATGCCTAAGGGCAAGTGGAGGATAGTCGCCCCCAGGAACGGCCCTGTCGGCACGGGCCTGGGGAGGGTCGAGGACCCGCGCGGCGAAGGCATGATGTACGTGGTCGGGGACGGGACGCCGAAGCCGTACCGCCTGAAGATCAGGAGCCCAATCTTCGTGACGGTGTCGGCGGCGAAGCACATGCTGGTAGGCTACAAGGTCGCCGACGTCGTGGCAATCATGGGCGGCCTGGACATGTGCATCGGGGAGACGGACCGGTGATGCCATGAACCTGTTCCAGTTCTGCTACGGAATCATCCACTGGCTCGTCGACCTCATAAACCATGTCTGGTACTGGCTGGGGAACGTGCTCCCAGGCCCCCTGGGGAGCTTCTTCAGGGGCGTGGGCGACCTGGCCGCATCCCACGGGAACATCGCGGTCTTCGCCATCCTGCTGGAAGTATTGGTGATGGTCATCATCGCGCTGATCAACGTTCTGAACTTCATCTGGCTCGACAGGAAGTTCATGGGTCGCATGTTCGACTTCTACGGCCCCTATTACGTCGGCTACAGGATCGGTGGCTGGCTGCAGAACCTGGCTGACGGCATCAAGCTCTTCGTGAAGGAGATCATCACGCCGGCGAAGGCCGACAAAGCCGGGTTCCTGCTCGCCCCCATCATATTCGTCGGGTCGTCCTTCCTTGCGCTCTCGACGATACAGCTCGGGAGCAACTTCGGCGTCGCGACGAGCGGGACCGACACGGCCGTGCCCGGCGGCGTTCTGATAGCCTTCGCGTTCTTCGCGATAGCTCCGTTCTCGATCCTGGTCGCGGGGTGGTCGTCCAACAACAAGTACTCTCTTATCGGCGGGATGAGGTCCGCGGCGCAGATGATGAGCTACGAGATACCGATGCTCCTCACGGTCGCGAGCGTGTTCCTGCTCGCGGGGAGCTTCAGCTTCGACGGAGTCGTCGCGGCCCAGAAGAGCGTCTGGTTCGCGGTTCCGCTCTGCATCGGGTTCGTGGTGTTCCTCGTCTGCATGATGGCCGAGGTCGAGGTACAGCCATTCGACCTTCCGGAGGCGGAGGCGGAGCTCGTCGAGGGCTGGACGACGGAGTACTCAGGGATGAGGTTCGGGCTGTTCATGATGACCAGCTACCTCAGAGGGTATATCGCAGGGGCCCTTGTCACCGCCCTGTTCCTAGGTGGATGGAGCGGCCCGGGCCCGATCCCGGAACCGATATGGTTCCTCATCAAGGCCTACATCGTGTTCGTTGTGATAGAGTGGGCGCGCTGGTCGCTTCCAAGGGTCAGGGTAGACCAGATACTCAACGTCGGCTGGAAGAGGCTCGTGCCCCTGGCTGTGCTGAACCTGCTGGTGGCGGTTGCGTTCAAGAGCCTGGGGTGGTTCTGATGGCGGAGGCGAAGAGGAAGCGCGAGACCACACTGGGATATGTGACCAAGCCGATGGGGAGAACC
>JBBIUZ010000039.1:0-12662 GCA_037439985.1 Methanobacteriota archaeon
AATGTCATTCGTTGAAGGTCTCAGGAAGCACTGGATCTCAGCGGTACTCTGCGCTTTGTTCTCTGTAGTCTTCGCCGTGTCGTCGGTGATTGCGACCACAGCCTACTCCGACGTGACGAAGGCCCATACGCAAGTCAAACTGGCCGGAGCGCATGTGGGCGCTCAGGTCCTTGCGAACGGCTCCTTGAAACTGACCTTCTCGATCGAGGTTGTCAATCCGTCGCCATGCGTGCTTCGCGTCCAAAGCATCAGCTGGTTCGTGTACCTCGTGAACAGCACTGGAGACACGCCGAGGCTCACGACGCTGGGCACCGTCTACGTCGGGTCGACGCAAGGGGTCACGGTTCCCGAAAGATCGAGCAAGCAGTTCGCATTCCAGACGACCGTAGCCGACAACGCGACCATCACACAGATTCGCAATTTCGTGAACTACAGCCGGTCCCTGGGCCTCAACTACAGCATGGAGAGCGCGCCGTACGACCACGAGTTCGCATTCATCGCGACCCTCGGTGACTACGAGCACGACTATCTGGAGCATCAGTACCTCAACAATCTCGTGACCGTGGAGCTGTCCTACTCCTCGAGGGTGACCTTGTGAGACTTGGCAGGCAAGACGCATGGCAGATACTCGGGGTCGTGCTGGTGAGCGCTCCGGTCGTCGCCTACATGACCTTCGATTTCATGTTCCCCAACCTGACTCCGTTCTCGATGAAATGGAACCTCCTCATCATCCTAACCCTATCGTTGCTGGCAGGATTGCCCTCTGGCCATTTCATCAGAAGGATGGAGATATCCATGCTGACGACGATGCTGTACATCGCCGTTGGGTACGCCCTTGCGGTGCTCATGTACTCGGCGCCGTACGCCATCAACAACGTCGAGATGGTCCTTCCGGGGCTCTACTACGCCCTCTTCTTCAGGCTCACTGTCGTCCTCCTCTTCTTCTACATCATGTGGGGATTCATCGGCACGGTCCTCGGCCACGTCATCAGAGAGATGCTCAACCGGGAGGAAACGGGCGTAGGGTTCGCCCAGAAGCCGGGCGAATGAAGGATTCGCGTCGTCGGGCAGCGGCCGAACCTGGCGGGGACATTCGACATCAACCCCTTCACACATGACAATGACGAAGCCGCTCGGATGGAGGTCAGCGGATGGCCAGAAGGAAGATCATTGAAATCGACGAGGATAAGTGCACGGGTTGCGGCGCGTGTGTGACCAAGTGCGCTGAAGGCGCGCTCGAGGTAATCCACGGGAAGGCGAGGGTCGTGAACGAGGTGTTCTGCGACGGCCTCGGGGCCTGCATCGGCGAATGCCCCGAGGATGCACTGAGGATTGTCGAGAGGGAGGCGCCTGGCTTCGACGAGATAGCCACGGAGAGGCACCTCCGCAAGGGAGACACGACTGGCCACCAGAAGCACCTCGACGACGAGAACTGCGGCTGCACGTCCCACCAGGCCATGGTGCTGACAGCGCCCAGGGCTGGCCCTTCGGAAGAGGATGGCTCTAGCAGCAGAGGGAGTCCACCGCCCGAACTTGGCAACTGGCCCGTCCAGTGGAGGCTCGTCAGCTCGGCGATGCCGTTCTTTGAGGGAAGAGACCTCCTGCTGGCGGCGGACTGCGTCCCGTTCGCCTACAGGGACTTTCATGGGAGGTTCCTGATGGGGCGGTCCCTAGTCATTGGGTGCCCGAAGCTAGATGACCAGAAGTCGTACCTGGAGAAGCTCGTCGACATCTTCAGGGACACAACCCCTCGGGCAGTAGAGATCGCGATCATGGAGGTCCCGTGCTGCAACGGCCTGAGGAGGCTGGTCGACGAGGCAATCCGCAGGGCGGGCAAGAAGATCCCCGTCAGGGCCACTGTGGTGAGCATCAAGGGGGACATCCTCAAAGTGCAGTGAGCCGCTGCGTCTCCGGGAATAGGCTATTCAATCAGGTATGACATAGCCTCGACGCAATGTCCCTGAACATAGCATGGACCAAGGCCGCCCTCCAAACGCCTGAAGAGGCCAGGATGACTCTCCAGAAGAGGCTCGAACGGCTCCGCGCCTTCTTCCCTGAAGTGAAGCCCAAGATGACCATCGGCATCACGCGGGCCTACGACGGCCTCGCATTCATGGCCGACAACGGTTCCGTGAAGCTCATGGTGGACATGCACAAGTCACGGGGAAACGCCTGGAAGTATCCGACCTACTGGACCCTGGCCCATGAGATGATGCACCTCGCCCAGTTCACATCGAAGGGCATCCCCGGCGGGGAGCGCGCGTGCGACGTGCATGCGCTGATGAGGATTCCGCCAGGGCTAATCGACGACCCGCCCAGCTACCTGGTCGTCCCGCCGCGGACACGGCGGCATTGGCACGACGACGGCGCCCTCGCGAAGCTCGCTCACGAGCTCGCGGTCGAGGCACTCAGGAGACGGAAAGCAGGGCTGAGGAGGTATGCCCGCTGGTGGGAGGACGAGTTCGAGAGGCGCGCCGCCAGGATGAGGTGATCACAGTTTCCTGTTCCGGACCTTCTCCTCGAGCTCGCCCATCCTCTTGAGCATGTCCTCGCTATGCCTCAGGTATCTCGCTCCCAAGTACCCGAATGTGCTGAAGGCAATCGACACACCCACGAGAACGTAGAAGGCCGTGAACAGACGCGCTGTGTCCGTGGTTGGGTAGTAGTCCCCGTATCCGACGGTTGTGAGCGTGCACACCGAGAAGTAGAAGGACACGACCCAACTCCATTTCTCAAGCATGTGGTACACCACGGTGCCAATCCCGACCAAGGAGAGCAGATATGGCCGCTATCAGCTGGGCCTTGATGTCGAACCATTGAAGAATCGACTGTTCGCTCATGAAGGGGAGTCGCGAAGGGTCTAGAAATAGATTAGTCCAAAAACGACAGTCTCGACACCAAGACTGCCCCTAGCATCAAGGCTCGGAGCCGAGCGTCAGTTCCCCCTGATTGAATGGAGGGGCGATCCCATTGGCCATGCATAGGAGCGGGCGTGAAGGGATTCGAACCCTTGACCACTTGCTTAGGAGGCAAGTGCCATATCCTGACTAGGCCACACGCCCATTGGGAGGAAGAACCCCCTCGGTCATGCTAAGTCGCGAGCCGGTATATAAATTGGGTTGGACACGGGACCAGGAGGCTACTTCTTTCTGTTCTCTTCGGTCAGCTCTTCTGGCGCCCTCTCTCTCGAGGCTTCATTGACCGGCTCCGTGACGGCCTTCTCGGGCTCCTTCTCCGGAGCCGCCTTCTCGGCTTCCTTCTTCTCAGGCTCCTCCTTCTTCTCCGGCTTGGTGTACTCCTCGATGAAGGACACCGTCTCCGCGCCGAGAACATCCCGCATGTCGGTGACGAACCTGAACTTCGTGAGCAGCCACTTCTGGTCGTATTTGCACGCGTCCGGGAGCTTCAGCTTGAAGGTCTTCTCGTGGTGCTCGATCTCGAACCCCTCGGACGACCCGTAGGACATCTTGAGCAAGAGCTTGACGATCTCCACGGGCTTCGTCGACTTCTCGATGACCTTGTATTTGTACCTGACAGTCCGCCCAGCGAGGCGGTTGTTGAAATCCACCCTGACCCTGCCGGCCGTGACAGCGGTGATGTAGGCAGGTTTGTTCTTGACCGTGACCTCGAGCCCCACCCTTGGCTCGATGTCCTGCTTCAGGAACTCCCTGACCGGGTGCAACTCGACGAGCTTCGGATCCCGCGGACCCGCGGCCTTCTCCGGCGGTATGACGACTTCGTACTCCTTGCCCAGCTCCGCCTTGAGCAAGGACTCGTCGAGGCCTTGGAACAGCCTGCCCTTGCCGACGATCAGCGGTTGGGGACCATACTGCATCTTCTCGTTGAATATGCCGTGCTCCTTGGCCATGGCCTCGCTCGTGGTATCGAAGAGCTCGTTCGGCTCCTGGATCCAGGCGTCGAAGTCCGCCAGGACGATGTCTCCTGCCTTGATGGAGGGCTCCCCGGTTTCTGCCTTCTCCTCTTTCTCGTCGTGCTCTTTCGCACCCTCTTTCTCGCTCATGAAATCACACCGCTGAACGTGCTTTTGTGTGGATACCTATTCGCCATTTAAAGATTGCGGAGGAGCGCGAAGTGCTCCGAGGCCGCCTGGCTCCCGCAATCCTGGGTTTCGGCCGGGGTCCGAAGACCATCGAAAGCTATATCTGCGCATCGTCTCTACTCAGCGAGCGGCTCGCGCCACCGTAGCTCAGCTGGTAGAGCAGCTGACTTGTAATCAGCAGGTCGGGAGTTCGAATCTCCCCGGTGGCTCTCAGCATCAAGGGATGGAAAACGCGGCGGGCGGCTGGCACGAACCCAGACCAACGTTGAGGGAACGTGCCTTCGGGACACAACTCCGTCATGCGAGAAGTGTGGGTTTGGACGGTCGGAGCGAGTACTTCTTGCACTTGTAACAGTACCACTCGTCATACTCGGCCACGTATCTCATGGTGCTTCCGCAGTTCGGGCAGGTCTTGATGTCAGAGGGCATCGAGGGCGGGCTGTCTCCGTACCCCTTGGGCGCGTACTCCTTGCACGTATAGCAGTAATACCTCGAGTACCTCTCGATCCACTTCAGAGGCTCCTTGCACTTCGGACATGGGTGCACATCTGTCTCGGATGGCGTGACCTTCCGGCTCGCCCTCAGCGGGTATTTCTTGCAGGCATTGCAGTAGTACTCGTTGTGCTTCTCGATGAACCTGAGCTCTCCTCCGCACTCCGGACAGGTCTTCTTCTCTTGGGGGCCCTTGAGCTTCTCGTCCTTGGGGGCGTACTTCCTGCAGCCGTAGCAGTAGTATCTCTGATACTTGTCAATGTACTTCAGAGGCTGGCCGCAGCTCGAGCACATCTTCACATAGGCAGGCTTCTCCGCTTCAGCCGAAGGGCCCGCCAGTGCCGGTGCCTCGGGGACAGAGGAGGAGACAGTCTCGGGAGCAGTGACTGGGACGGGCACAGGATCAGGAGCCTGCTCGGGCTTGGGCTCCGGCACGGGTTGGGCAGCCACGAGCTCGGCCGGGACCGCTGGGGTCGCTTCTGGAGTTATCACGGGCGACGCCGCCTGATTCACGAGCGTCTGGGCCTCGTTCTCTTTGTGCTCGGGCGGCTTGAAGTCGTCCTGGTAGGTCTCGCACACGAAACAGTACAGCTTCCCGTCCTTCAGGCCTTGAAGCTCGGCGCCGCAGTTCTTGCACTCAGTCGCGCGACCATTCGACGGTTCCTTGGGGGCCCGTACGACCTCGTGGCCTTGCTCGACAGTGGTCTCAGGGCCGGCGCGTTCCTTCGGCGCATCCTCGACCTCGTCAATGTACGAGTTGCAGCCAAAACAGTACCACTTGCTCACGTGCGCGATGAAACGGGGCTCTTCGCCGCACTTGGGACACTTAGAGGACTCCATTCGAACATCTCCAGGAGCAACCTGCCTGCTCGAGAGCGAGATGACTCTACCAAGGAAGAGCGTATATGAACATGTTTTCCTGGAAATCAATCCTGATAACGCAAGTCGCCTCTGGACGCGGGAGGGGAGTGCCGCCGCGAGCGCTCACGCCAGGCAGTAGCCTACATGTAGACCGCACGGAGATGCGGGCACGGCCCCGATCGCTCCGCAGACCATCGGGAATGGTGGGGTCGGAACATGAGGCGAGAGAGGGCGGCCGGGAGCATGAGGCTGGATTGTGGCGGGGGAATCGAGGGGCTTCCCTTGCAGCTGCTTATTATGGTGGTGATTGCGGGGCTGGGGCTGACAATCATCATGGGATGGATGAACTCGATATCAGCCCCGCACTCCATCGGTGAGGTGTTCGTGAACCCATCCGAGATAGTCGTCTATGACAAGGACGGGGACGGGCTCTACACGAACGACCAGGTGACGATAGCGGTCACAGTCACGGACCAGGCCGGCAATAGGCTCGAAGGGGCGGTCGTCCTGTTGGAAGGGGCAAACGTGAGGTCGATTGACGGCAGCCCTGCCAGGGGAGTGACGGACTCCAGTGGCCAGGCGGTCCTCGTGAACCTGAGGGTCGAGCAGTTCGGGTCGAAGCTCACGACGATAACCGTGACCGTCGCGAAAGGGGACTATGGCATCGATTCAAGCTACCAGATACCGGTCATCCCGAGCTGACCGCCATGTCCCTCCGGAAGGACTGCTCTGGGCTTGAATCGCTCCCGCTGAAGCTGATAGTCGTGGCCGTCGTGGCCTCTCTTTCGGTGATCCCGGCCGCCCAGGCACTTGAAGTGCTCAGGACCCGGGAGTTCGAACGAGAGGCAGCGCTACAACTGGCGGCCATTGTGTCGTGCGCCGAGGTGCTTTCGCTCCGGGGCCCCGGAAACGTCCGCACGATACCTGTAGATCTCAGGGGCGGCGGAGGGGCCTGTTTCTCGAGCCTCACGATAGGTGACACGAGGAGCGGCACGAACGCTTCGAGCATAGTGCTCGAGACGTCTGGCGGACATCGGATGATAAGAATGGCCGACCGACCCCCCGTGTGGCTCTGCTCGGTGGAAGGCACGGCCTTGGTGGTGTGCGCACCTGTCTTCGGCCTGAGAATGTCGGTGCCGCTGACGGGCGAGAGCGCGTGCGTGCTCGTGGAGGTCCGCTGATGGACTTCTACGTGTCCAAGGTGGCGCTGTCGATCTGTGCCCTCTTAGTAGTTGCGGTTCTGGGCGAGGCGACCGACCCGGGGAGGTTCGTCGACGCCAGTTGCGAGATCGACGCCGCCCTCGGGGATCTATGCGAGATCGCGGGAAGAGGAGCACGAGGACCATCAGAGGGGATGGTGACATGGACGGTCCCCGCGCTCTCTGACGGCGATGGGCTGAAGCTCGTGCTGTGCCATGGGCTCGTCACGTGCGAGCACAGGGGCCGAATGTTCGTCCGCGAGCCGCGTTGCTACATCCACACGTGGGCCTGGGACGGTTCCGGCCTGAACGATACCACGCTCGCCGGGCTAGATGACGGCTCGCCCCCGCTTGTGGTCTGTACGGGGGATGACCTGTTCCTGACGACCGTCGAGGTCATGCTGGAGAACGAGTCAGGCCTTATGGTGTTCGCGTCCGCCACGCCCCGGTGAATGCTGGAACCTCGCGGCGAGTTCGGAGACGGCCTCGATGAAGATGTCCGCCTCCTTCTTGGTGTTGTACAGGTACAACGACGCGCGCGCGCATCCTTCCAGCTGCCGTGAGTGGAAGTACGCGTGGCAGCAGTGCATCCCCGAGCGCATCATGATGTTCCTCGAGTTGTCCAGGATCATTGCGACATCGTGCGGCGAAAGCCCCCTGATGTTAAAGCTGAGAATGCCTCCCCTGAGATTGGGGTCCTCGGGCATGAGGATGCTCACGCCCGGGGTGTCGATCAGCGCCTTGGTGATTCTCCTGTTGAGCGCAATCTCGTGGTCCCTGATGTCCTCCATGCCTATCGAGTCAAGGTAGTCCACGGCCGCCCCCATCCCCACTATGCCCGAGTAGTTCTGCAGCCCGGTCTCGAACCTCTCGGGGGCCGGGAGAAGCCTGAACGAGCCAGTGTCCACGTCCGCGACTCCGTGTCCGCCGTACATCAAGGGAGCGAGCCCATCGGACATCTCCGACCGGCAGTAGAAGATCCCAACGCCCGAGGGCCCGCACATCTTGTGCCCTGAGGCGGCGAGGTAGTCCACGCCCAGTGTCTGAAGGTCGATCCTCTGGCTGGGAGCCGCCTGGGCGGCGTCGAACAGGACCTTCGCGCCGCTCGAATGGGCCAGCTCGACGACCTCCCTGGCCGGCAGGCTGTAGCCCGTCACGTTGGACGTCATGCACATCACGACGAGCTTCGTCTTCTTCGTCAGCGCCTCGTCCAGCGCCTCGAGGTCGAGCGTCCCGTCCGCCTCGGACGGCACCACTTTGCGCCGGACGCCCAGCTCCATGAGCTTGAGCACGGGGACATGGACGGAGTTGTGCTCGTAGTCTGTCGTGACGATTTCGTCTCCCCTCTTAAGGCCCGAGCCGAAGAGAACGGTGTTCAGCCCCTCCGTGGTGTTCTTGGTGAACGCTATCTCGGTCGGGCTCTCGGCATTGAAGAACTCTGCCACCGCCATCCTAACGCGGTCGCACCTGAGCGAGACCTCCGTTGCGAGCTTGTGGACGCTTCTGCCAGCACATGACGGGAACGCGTCGTAATACTCGTTGACGGCGTCGGTCACCTGGACCGGCCTCAGGGTCTGGCAGGCACTGTCGAAGTATATGGGCTGCCTGCCCTCGATGCTGCTACTCAGTATCTTGAAGTCTCTTCTGACCCTCTCGACGTCCATGACCTTCGTGCGGACAATGCCGTATTCGGTATTAGTCGTTTTCAGGGTGCCTGATGGCGCCCCTCGGCACCTCCTCACCACCTGCCAGCTACGACGAACGTATTAAGAGGGCCATGTCCATCTCAGGCCCTGACCATGAAGCCGAAGGACCGGCCCAGAGTGTACTTCGACCACAGCGCGACCACGCGC
Organism: Methanobacteriota archaeon; assembly: GCA_037439985.1. Classification (GTDB taxonomy): domain Archaea; phylum Thermoplasmatota; class Thermoplasmata; order UBA10834; family UBA10834; genus COMBO-56-21. The sequence goes on from JBBIUZ010000039.1 coordinate 8,466, forward strand.
GTCCTTCCCGAGGTGGAGGAGGCGATGAGGCCGTACTTCCTGAGCAGATGGGGGAACGCCTCAAGCATCCACTCCTTCGGCCGGGAGGCCAGGGCGGCGATCGATAACGCCCGGAAGCAGGTCGCGTCGCTTCTGAATGCCGACCCCGCCGAGATAATTTTCACATCGGGGGGCACGGAATCGGACAACCTTGCTATCAAGGGGACGGCGATGTTCAAGAGCAGGACCAAGGGGCACATCATAACCACCAAGATAGAGCATCACGCGGTCTCGGAGCCCTGCGAGTGGCTCAAGAGGTTCGGGTTCGACATCACCTACCTGCCTGTCTCCCCGGACGGCCTAGTCGACCCAGGCGATGTCGAGCGGGCCATCAAGAAGGACACTGTGCTCGTGTCCGTCATGATGGCGAACAACGAGATAGGGACGATCCAACCGTTCAGGGAGATAGGCGCGATTGCCAGGTCGAAGGGTGTCCCGTTTCACACTGATGCCGTCCAGGCAATCGGCAAGATGCCCATGGATGTCAAGGCGGGCAACATAGACCTCCTGTCGCTCTCCGCCCACAAGTTCCACGGCCCCAAGGGCGTAGGCGCGCTGTACGCGAAGAAGGGCACGAGGATAGAGCCCGTGATCCACGGCGGGGGACAGGAGCACGGGATGAGGTCGTCCACAGAGAACGTGCCGGGAATAGTCGGGCTCGGGAAGGCGGCGGAGATTGCACACAGGGACCGTGAACCGACCTGCGCCAGGATGAAATCTCTGAGGGACAGGATGATCAGGAGGGTGCCTGAGCTGGTGCCCAGGGCTTACGTGAACGGCCACAAGACCGTGCGGCTTGTCAACAATGCGCACTTCAGGTTCGATTTCATAGAGGGTGAGGGACTCCTCCTGCAGCTCGACATGAAGGGCATCGCGGCATCCACAGGCTCCGCGTGCTCCACCGGCTCCCTGGAGCCGTCCCACGTGCTCCTCGCGCTCGGGCTCACGCACGAGCAGGCCCACGGGAGCCTCAGGGTCACCCTGGGACGGGAAAACACTGAAGAGGAGGTAGACTACTTACTCGAAGTGCTACCAGGCGTCGTCTCGAAGCTGAGGGAGATATCCCCTTTCAACGAGCACACCCCGACGGGGCCTGGGGAAGGTGGCAGCTGTGTACAGTGAGAAGGTGATGGAGCACTTCGCGAACCCGAGGAACGTCGGCGAGATACCGGACGCGGACGGGATCGGCAAGGTCGGCAACCCCCAGTGCGGGGATGTGATGTGGCTCTACATCAAGGTGAAGGACAACATCATAACCGAGATCAAGTTCAAGACTTTCGGCTGCGGGGCGGCCATCGCGACAAGCTCGATGATCACCGAGCTGGCGAGGGACAAGACCATCGAGGAGGCCAAGAAGATCACCAGGGCGGACGTCGCGGACGAGCTCGGAGGCCTGCCGCCCGTGAAGATGCACTGCTCGAACCTTGCAGCTGACGCCCTCAGGGAGGCTATCAAAGACTACGAGGCCAAGCAGGCCGCGAGGGCCCAGAAAGCCTAGTCCCGCGAGCGCGTCAAGAAAAGTTCTAGTAGCTGGGTCTGCAATTCCATTGCGAACGGAATGAGCCACCTCGCGGTAGACCTATGCGGGATCCATCTCAGGAACCCCACAATCCTAGCCGCTGGTGTCCTTGGCGAGACCGGAAGGAGCATGGTAGAGGTCGCGAGGGCGGGTGCCGGGGCCGTGGTCACCAAGTCGGTCGGGCGAGAGCCGAGAGCCGGACACCCGAACCCGACAGTCGTGGAGCTGGGTGACGGCCTCCTGAACGCCATGGGCCTCCCCAACCCGGGCATGGATCTGTTCGAAGACGAGCTGAGGGAGGCCAAGACCGCTGGAGTGCCCGTCATCGGGAGCGTTTTCGGGGGGACAGAGGATGAGATTGCCGAGCTCGCCGCAAGGATGGCCAGGGCGGGCGCGGACGCCGTCGAGCTGAACCTGAGCTGTCCGCATGCGAAAGGGTACGGGATGGAGTTGGGCTCCACCCCGGAGATGGTCGAGGCTATCTGTCGAAGGGCAAAGAAAAGCCTGAAGGTGCCGCTGTTCGCCAAACTGACCCCTAACACGGCCGACATAGCGGCGCTTGCGGCCGGGGCGGAGAGGGGTGGGGCGAACGGAATCGTTGCAATCAACACGGTCAAGGGCATGGCGATCGAGCCCGAGGCGAGGATGCCCGTCCTTGCTAACAGAGTCGGAGGCCTGTCCGGTCCTGCCATACGCCCGATAGGCGTGAGGTGCGTCTACGAGATATTCGAGGCCGTCACCATACCCATCGTCGGGGTCGGAGGGGTCACATCCGGAAGGGATGCGATGGAGTACATCATGGCCGGGGCAAGGGCCATCCAGATAGGCACTGCGGTCAGGTCCGGGGGCACGGAGGTGTTCGGCAGGACCTGCAGGGACCTGCTCGAGTTCATGGAAGGGCACGGGTTCCAGACGGTGTCGGAGATGGTGGGGGTGGCGCATCCTGGCAGGCATTAGAATGCTCGCCGTTGAGGAGAACCTCCAGGAAACGCCTTCCATAAGGACGATCAGGCTCGCGGGGGAGATGCTGGCCGTCCCCGGGCAGTTCGTGATGGTATGGGTCCCTGGGGCCGACGAGTTCCCCATGTCGCTGTCCTACACGGGTGAGCGGTTCGGAATCACTTTCCAGGTGCTCGGAGAGGGCACGAAGGCCCTAGCCTCGATGAAGGCCGGCCAGAAGATCGGCATCCGGGGGCCCTACGGGAACGGGTTTGCCATCCACGGCAGGAGGCTCCTGACCGTGGGGGGTGGAGCAGGGATGGCCCCTCTCGGGCCGTTCATCGAGGAGGCGATCGCGCACCGTGCCTCGGTGACCGCGGTCATAGGGGCGAGGACCGCTCGGGAGCTGCTTTTCGAACGCAGAAGCACGAGCGCGGGCGCGAGGGTGCGCGTGTCGACTGACGACGGCACCGCGGGGCTGAGAGGAGCCGCGACGGAGCTTGCGCGTGAGCTGCTCTTGAAGGGTGAGTTCGATGCCGTGTACGCGTGCGGTCCGGAGAAGATGATAGTGGGCCTGCTCGAGCAGACAAAGGGCCGTGACATCGAACTCCAGGCGGCCCTCGAGAGGTACATGAAGTGCGGCATCGGCATCTGCGACTCGTGCGCGCTGGATGGGAAGCATGTGTGCAGTGACGGGCCCGTATTCAAGGACCGCGAGCTGAGGAAGTTCGATCAGCTCGGCCGAACGAAGCTCGACCCAGCTGGCAGGACGGTCTCAGTGTAGCCGCCGGCGCTCTCAGCGCCCAGAATCCTTGCTCTTGCCCGCCATGACGCGCTCGACGATGCCCCAGAACTCCTCATCGGAGACGCGCCCGTGATCCTCACCAGCCATCTTCACGGCACGGACGATGTCGCATATCTGGTCCTGGTCGGCCGCGAAGCTCCTCCCCGCGAGCTTGCTCTTGACCAGTGCCGTTCCCGAATGCTTCCCCAGGATGAGCCTGCGCTTGTTCCCGACCTGCTCCGGGTTGACGCTCTCGTACGTCGCGGGGTTGTTGAGTATCGCGGCCACATGTATCCCGGACTCGTGCGAGAACGGGTTGAGTCCGACCCACGGCTGGTTCGGAGGTATGCGCATGTTGGCCGCGTCGAACACGAGGGTGGCCAGCGAGCGGAACTCTTCGGTCCTGATACCCAGGTCCCTCCCGTAAAGGTGCTTCAGGGTCATGACGAGCTGCTCGAGTGGGACGTTACCGGCGCGTTCGCCTATCCCTCCAACGGTCGTCGTGATTGCCTCCGCCCCGGCCTTGAGCGATGCGATCGAGTTCGCGAGTGCGAACCCGAAATCGTTGTGAAGGTGGACTGACAAGGGGGTCCTCGTATTCCTCTTCACTTCCTTCACGAGGTAGTAGATGGCTTCGGGGTTGGCGCATCCGACGGTGTCTGTTATGCCCAGGCGCAGGGCCCCACGGGCTTCAGCCGCGTGATACACGTCCAGGAGGAACTTCAGGTCCGACCTGGTGCTGTCCTCCGTGCTCAGGGCGACCCTCAGGCCTCGAGCGTGCGCGTAGTCCATCGAAGACTCGACCTTGCGGAGGACCTCCTCCGGCGTCATCTTCAACTTGAAACGCATGTGAATATCGCTCGCGCAGATGAACAACAGGATCAAGTCGACTTCGCAGTCGGCTGCGGCATCGATG
>JBBIUZ010000040.1:0-12295 GCA_037439985.1 Methanobacteriota archaeon
CCTGTGGTGCTCTTGGGCCTTGGACGCAGAAGGAACGAGATGCTCGACCTCAGGAAGTCGAAGTGGATAAGCCACAGGAAGTGAGGACTGGTCCTGCGAGGTCCGCCATCTGGTGGCCAGAGACGGCGCTCCCATCACCATTATATAAGCCCGCAATCATCCGACCCAAGGATGCGTCGGCTAATCATCAGCGAGAAGAGTCACGCCGCGCGAAGGATAGCGCTGATTCTATCGGACAACACGCAGAAGAGCAGATCCGTGGCGGGCAGCCATGTGCTGACGTTCGACAGGGACGGGGACGAGTTCTTCGTGCTCGGCCTTCGTGGTCATATAGTCATCCTAGACTACCCCGACAAGTACAACGACTGGAGCGCTGTCCGCCCTGGGGACTTAGTGTACGCCAAGCCGGAGAAGAAGGTTGACCCGTCTGCCAAGAAGATGATGAACGCCCTCAAGGACATCGGGTCGGGCGTCGACGAGATCATCGTCGCGACGGACTACGACAGGGAGGGAGAGCTGATAGGAGCGGAGGCGCTCGAGGAGGCGAAGGTCGGCCGCACAATCCGAAGGGCGAAGTTCAGCGCCCTCACCAAGGCGGAGATCGAGAGGGCCTTCGCCGAGCTGACGGACCTGGACTACAAGCTGGCGTCAGCTGCTGAGACGAGGCAACTGATCGATCTGGCCTGGGGCGCCGCGCTGACGAGGTTCATCTCGTTGGCGTCTGGCCAGCTAGGCAAGGACTTCCTGTCCGTCGGGCGCGTGCAGAGCCCGACGCTGGCCATCATCGTCGACAGGGAGAGGGAGATCAAGGCTTTCAAGCCCACCCTGTACTGGCTCGTGGACGCGGAGCTCAAGAAGGACGGCACCAACTTCAAGGCATCGCACAGGAACGGCAGGTTCCTCGACAGGGAAGCTGCCCACGCGGCCGCCTCCCGGGCTAAGGCCGCCAAGACCGCCACAGTGACGGAGATCAAGGAGGAGGAGAACGACGAGTACCCTCCCATCCCGTCAGCACGACTCTGTTCCTGATGGAGGCGAACAAGCTGGGCCTCACGGCCTCGCAGGCGATGAAGATCGCCGAGGACCTCTATCAGGACGGGTACATTTCGTACCCGAGGACCGACAACACGGTCTACCCGCCCTCGCTGAGCCTCAGGATGATCCTCGAGAGGCTCAAGAAATCGGAGTTCGCCGCGGAGGCGGAGGAGCTGCTCGCTCAGGAGAGCCTAAGGCCGTCGAGGGGGAGGAAGAGCACGACGGACCACCCGCCGATTCACCCGGTCGAGGCAGCCGAGAGGAGGGAATTGAAAGGGCATCACTGGGACGTCTACGAACTCGTGGCCAGGCGGTTTATGGCCACGGTGGCTCCCTCGTGCAGGTCGAAGACGACGATATTGGGGAGCGACATCGGGGGCGAGCTGTTCGAGAGCGAGGGGTACGTCATCCTGTTCAAGGGCTGGAGGAAGTACTACCCGTACTACAGGGCGCAGGAAATCAAGCTGCCCGCCCTTGCGACCGGGGATAGCGCGGACGTCCTCGCAGTCCATTCGACCGAGAAGAAGACCACGCCCCCGGACAGGTACTCGCAGGGCACGCTGGTCAAGAAGATGGAGGACCTGGGCCTGGGGACGAAGAGCACACGACACGAGACCATCCAGAAGCTCTTCGACAGGGGCTTCGTCAAGGGCTCGAGGATGCTGGAGCCGACGGAGAGCGGCATCGCTGTGATCACGGCTCTCGAGCGGTTCGCGAATGACATCACGAACGTCAAGATGACGTCCCACCTTGAGAGCGACATGGACATGATCGCCAATGGCGAGCTCGAGCAGGCGGAGGTCGTTGAGGAAAGCCAGGCCATGCTCGAGGACATAATGGACGTCCTGGAGAAGCACAAGAAGGAGATTGGGGAGCACATACGGAAGGCGTTGCGGGAGCAGCACACGCTCGGAACGTGCCCTGTGTGCAAGACGGGACAGCTGATCAGGATAAGGACGAAGGACGGAGGCAGCTTCGCCGGATGCTCCAGTTATCCGGAGTGCAGAAACACCTACCCTCTGCCGCGGGGGCTCATGGTCCTTCCGACGGATGCCACGTGCGAGGTCTGCGGAGCGCCCAAGGTGAAGATGGTCTCGAAAGGACAAGCCCCCGCCACGGTGTGCATCGATCCCAAGTGCTCCGCCGCCCTCAGGGAGAGGTTCGTCGGCAAGTGCCCGGCATGCGACGGGGATCTGAGAGTGATTCAGTCGAGGAAGGGGAAGCGATTCGCGGGCTGCTCGAACTACCCCAAGTGCAAGGTGATCTATCCACTTCCGCAGATGGGCAAGATCATACCGACAGGGAAGATATGTGACGCTTGCGGTTCCCCTCTCATACAGGTACTGATGTCCAACCGCGGGCGGTGGACGCTTTGCCTCAACATGAGCTGCCCGAAGAAGGCTAAGAAGGGCGAGAAGGCCGCTGAGAGGGACGGAGAATCCGGGTCCCCAGAGAAGGGCCCAGATGCCAAGTGACGGTCAATCGCCGGGCGGAGGAGGAGCTTCCTCCGGTTCGCCCACGGTGACCGCTGGCGTTGATGGCTCGACAGGGGCGGCCCCCGATCCTGCGGGCTCCTCATTCGGACGGGCAGCCTTCATCCTGCTCTCCATCGCGTCAAGCCTCGCCATCACGTCGGCGAGCGAGTACCTGTGGTCGGAGAAGCTGAGGACGACCGTGAGGACGGCGTCCACGAACAGCCATGCGACAAGGATCCACAGGAGCACCTTGAACAGGTCCCAGATCCATACGAACGTCACATGTTGCTCGACGGCGCTCCTCAGGTCCGACACTATCCTGTCAACGTACAACAGGATGACTATCCCAAGCAGGGCGAGGAACGCGGCCTTCACCCATCTGCTAGCCATGCGCGAGGTGACCTTGATCTTCCCACCAGAGGCGGGAGAGGGCTGGGCGGTATTTACAGATTCCCTATCCGCTGGAACCGAGAACCAGGTTCCTTACGGCAGGGCCGTACTCGAAGGTCCTTAGCTCGACTGACCTCTCGAGGGGGAAGAGGGTCAGGTCGGGCTTCTCGTCGAACGCGTTCGCCTTGTGGTACCAGACCATCACGCTCTCGAGGGCCTCGCTGTACTCGGAGAACCTGGGGATGAGGAAGCTTGCGACGCCCTCGTCCGGCTTGGACAGGGTGAAGAAGGAGGAGCTCACGACCTTGCGGGGTTGGGAGATCAGCCTCTTGTCCCAAGGCAACTCCATGTTGAACTGCGCATGCGCGATAACGCATATCTCGAATCCCCACCTGTACAACCGCGGAATGCAGACCCGGGTGATGAACCCCTCATCGAGCAACCTGTTTCGAATCCGGGTTATGGCCTGCCGCGAGAATTTGGTCTCCGATGCTATCTCCCTATCAGAGGCCATGGGATGCTCCACCATCGCGACTATGGCTTTCCTTTCGGTCGTGTTCAGGTCCGGCGATTCGACGCTGCATGCGACCGGGAGCCGTTCCTTGGGCGCAGGAACCTCCAGCTGGAAAAGACTGTGGACGATGGGCGCGAAGTTCGGGACATAGGTGCCCCTGGACAAGGTGAAAGGGAACTGGGTCCCGCGCAGACGGGCTTTCGAGGGCCGTCTGTGCCCCGTGAAGAACTGGCCATGGTTCTGCATGAACAGTTCGTAGTCGCTAACGTCCCTGAAGGCCGTGAAGAGGGCCACGGAACCCCCCCCCATGATGCCTTCGAAGACCTGGGGCGACTGGCCGCAGAACTCGATGTAGTCGTTCATCCTCGCGTTCGCCCTCTCGGAGGGGTCGGCTGCTCCAGCGTGGAATCCGAGCATCTCGCAGCCGAGCTTGTTGAACGCGGGAACGTTCGTGTAGCGAATGGCCCCCGACTCCAATAGCCGCCTCTTTATTGATGACACGGTGCCCTTCTTGAATCCGTAGGCATCCGCGATCTCGGAATCCGTGCGGTTCGCATCCTCGGTAAGGCCGAAGATCACCTTCATCTCTGATTCCAGGAACTTCCACATGGGGGGCATATTGGCAAAATGCAATAAAAAACATTCTCTCTGCAAAACGGCTACACAAATCGATGAAACGCATTGCATCTGTCCACGAATTCGACCGCCACTATGAAAAGGTTTATAACGGCCAAGGCTGGTGAAGGGGTCACCATTTTGGCGAAGCACACTCCCAAGTAGGAGAGGTGTGACCAAAGGGTGATGCCCAACTGCGGTGGAGTCCCCTCCACCCTCTTTTTTGATTCCCACTTACAGAGCAGTCGCTCGTATCGTCAGCTCCGCAAAACCTGACCACCCAAGAGCGACCTTGACGGATCACGCCTTCTTCGTCTCTCTTGTCTTGACCCTCAGGCCCCTGTAGCCGCATTTCCTGCAGCGAGTCGCCCTGATGGCGTTCCTGGCGTTGCAGTTCATGCAGATCTTCTTGACGAGGTTCCTGGCCTCGGCCTCGGGGAATCTTGCCATGATTGGTCCTCTCGCGCCACAAACAGGGTTACCGTATATAATGGTTCCTGGACTCCCGCGCGCTCTCCATGGGAAGCGCGGCGTCCAACCTGCCCGTTCTATTTCAGCCCCTTCCCCTCTTGGGCTAGATGCGCCAGCAGCGCCTCCAGCTGGATCCTCTCGCTGGCTCCGGCCACCATCCTGAACTCCGCCTCGCCCACGCGGTCGACAAGCCGCACCTTGGCATCCTCCCCCACGGGCAGGTCGAACACTGCGCGGTGGATGCCGGCGATGATGTCCTCGCCAGAGAGGCCGTGCCTAGCAATGAGATCGTCCAGCCTGGACCGCGCCGCAGTGAAATCGCCTCCGAGTGCGGTCGTGAGGAGGTCCTTTATCTCCGACGGCTTGATGGTCTCAGTGGACTCGAACACCGTTTCCTGGTCCACCGTCCTGCCAAGGGACGCAGCAACCTGGAGGATGTTAGTGGCCTTTCTGAGGTCACCCACAGCGAGCGCGGTGATCGCGCCGAACCCGTCCTCCTTCACCTCGACGCCCTCGGCATGGGCGATCCGCTTGAGGTACGCCCTCGTGTCGGCCTCGGTGAGAGGGCGGAACCTGAAAACCGCACACCTCGACTGGATAGGTTCTATGATCTTGGAGGAGTAGTTGCAGGAGAGTATGAATCTGCAGGTCTGCGTGTTTCGCTCCATCGTCCTCCTGAGAGCGGCCTGCGCATCAGATGTGAGCGCATCTGCCTCATCCAGGAAGATTATCTTGAAATCGGTCCCTCCAATGGACGCCGCCCTCGCGAAGTCCTTGATCTTCCCCCTCACGACATCTATGCCCCTCTCATCCGATGCGTTGAGCTCGATGAGGTTGGCGCGCCACGCGTCCCCGTAGAGCTCCCGGGCGAGCGCTATGGCGCAGGTTGTCTTCCCCGAACCAGCTGGACCAGCGAACAGCATGTGCGGCATGCTCCTGGTCTTGACATAGGCCGACAGCCTCTCGACTATGTGCTTTTGCCCGATGACTTCCAGCAGCATCCTTGGCCTGTATTTCTCGACCCAGACGTCCTGCATGTGGCCCGGTTCTCTCCAACGCGATTTCCTTACTAAAAGGTATGCCACGCATGGACGAACCAACCAATTAATACGTCCTCGCCGAATCACACTGGCGTGATTCCCTGCAACAAGTGCAAGATGGGCTCGGTGGCATTCATCAGGTACAGCGGAGCGCATCTCTGCGCCGCGCACTTCAGCGAATTCGTCGAAGGCCGCGTCAAGCACGAGCTCAGGCGGCAGGTGGACCTCGTTGGAGGAGAGAGGATAGCGGTCGCCGTTTCGGGAGGGAAGGACAGCACCGTTGCCCTCCACATGATAGCGAAGATCCTCGGCGAACGGAGACGGCTGGACATCGCCGCAATCACCGTCGACGAGGGGATCAGGGGGTACAGGGAGTCAAGCATGCCGATCGTGGCCAACCAGTGTCGGAGGCTGGGGATCGAACACATAGTCACGTCGTTCGAAGACCTCTTCGGGATGACGATGGACGACATCGCCCGTGCAGAACGCGAGATCTCGACCTGTAGCTACTGCGGCGTCCTGAGGAGGGCTGCGATGAACCGAGCTGCAAGGGAATGGAGGGCGACGCATCTTGCGACGGGGCTCAATTTGGACGACTCCGCTCAGTCAATACTGATGAACATCTCGAGGGGGGACGTCGAACGCCTGGCGAGACTCGGCCCGCACAGGCGCACCCAGAACGGGCTTGTCCCCCGCATCCAGCCGCTGAGAACAATCCCTGAGAGCGAGACCACGCTCTACGCGATTGCCAACAGGCTCGCCTTTCACGATCTAGAGTGTCCGTACGCCTCTGAGGCGTTGAGGAACAGCTACCGGTCGGTCGTCGCGGAGCTGGATGACAGGTATCCAGGCACGAGGCACTCCATCCTGAAGAGCTACGACGAACTGCTTCCCGGCCTGGAGAAGCTGTATCCCCCGGCGAAGCTGAACACCTGCGAATGCGGGGAGCCTACAGCAGGCACGACATGCAAGGCCTGCGAGCTTCTGGGGCAGCTCAGGACGGAGGCCGCTTGCCAGGCCCGGCGAGCCACGTACCGCAGTGATTGCAGGTCGTCTCGCGAGGCGAGACCTTCACGCCGCACACTGGACATTCCTTGAAATCCTCGGCAGCTGGCTCGTTCGGAGAGAGCGGTTCCGTGTGGCCGACGCTGTCGTCGCTTGTCACGCGGAACGCCACCTTCGAGAAGGATGCGTAGCTGGCCGGCGCGGTCGGAGGCGGGGCGGCATCCCTCGCGGCCGGTTTCTTCACAGCACCTCTGTTCGAACGGAACGTCTCGATCACCAGCAGTCCTCTCAGGGAGAGGCCAAATAGGACGATGTACAGAACCTTGCTCATGTCGAAGCTCACGTGATACGGAGGGTAGTCGAATTCGGCAATCCATCCTCCGAACAGGACGAACGTCCAGAAGCATACGAACGCGAGCACACTGAGACCGAACAGGAGGCGCTTGTAGCTTCCGGGCACATAGGCGCACTCGAGCGTCCTCGCGCCGACTATCAGAGTGCCGAAGAGAAGTATGTAGGAGGCCAGGCCGGGCATGAACGCGGTCCTGAGAGTCGGGTAGTTGGTCGTGACGAGATTGACGAGCACCACCGGCACGACGATGAACCTGATGCTCTCGCCAAAGGCTATCCAAGTCGCATCGGCAATTCGGCTCCCGGTCATGGGGCACCCCCAGAGGCTGCGTTGCTCCAGCTGCCCGTGAGGAGGAAGTCGAGGACCATGATCTTGTAGGAGAAGGTGTAGTTCCCGTACACCGAGGAGAAGAATGAAGGCAGCACGGTCATCGCGACGATGCCGGTGTGGTCCCCGCCCAACTGGACCTCTGACGTGCCGTAGCCCAGCAGATGCCCGCCCCCGAAAAGCGACACGTTGACCTGTGCCGGCGGAAGCCCTGCGAGGAGGTCAGATGTGTTCAGCCAATAGTGGGCATTGTAGGGCGTGCTGGCGGCGGGCAACGATGAGGGTTTCTCGATAGACCAGCTCCGGATCAGGGCGTTCCAGGCAACGTCTGCGTTGTAGGACGCGCCGAACTTGACGAGCTTCATCGTGTAGTAGCAGGACACATGAATCTCGAAATTGAGGACGTCGTCGTGGAAGACCATCCACTGGGCTCCGCCATTGTACAACGCCAGAAGGTCGAACGTGAAGTCCAGGGAGCTGGCATGCGTGGAGCCTTTGGGTATCGTCCCGATGTTGAAGGTCTTGGCGCTGAGCATGTGACCGGAGTCGTTCGTTACGCTGTAGCTCACGGCGAGCCCGTCGACATCGTAGACTCCGCCGTTGTGGACACTGTACGGCGCGATGACATGGACCAGGCCGTTCTCGTACGACCACTTGACGTCATTCGCCTTGGGAAGGTGCATCTGGAACTCGCCGCTCGGGAACGGCCATATGCTCGTGAAGGCTAGCGCCACGATTGACAGGTTCACGACGGCGACAGCGAGTTGGAGAATCCTGGTTCTGGCGGCCATCCCTATCCGACGCACGTATAATCGGCCCGGCGTCTAATAAAGGTGGGTCTTGCCTATCAGGGGATGTCGCCGTCGGGTGCAGGGTAGTCGTACGCTTCCTCACCCTCGAAGAAACAGTAGTGCACCTTCGTGAATTGGCTCTTGAACGTCTCGACGTGTGGCTTGACCCGTTCTGGCGGCTCACCCTTGACGACCACCCTGGCTATCAGCTCGGCAATCTCGCCCATTTCCTTCTCCTTCATCCCGAGCCTGGTCACCTCCTGTGAACCGATGCGGATGCCGTGCGGCCTGACGGGGTTCGAATCCCAAGGCAACAGGTTCTTGTTAAGTATCACGTTCGCGTCCTCGAGGTCCTTGGCCACCTTGGCGCCGCCATGGAACTCCTCGACGTCCACGACGATCGTGTGCGACGCAGTGAAACCGAGATGCTCGCACAGAACGTCCATCCCGTGCTCGTGGAGCCCCGCCGCCAGCGCCTTCGCGTTCCTGATCGTCTGGTCCGCGTACGCCTCCCCGAACTCCTTCGTCTCTGTCAGAGTCATGGCGAGGGCGGCCATCGAGTGCAGGTGGTGGTTGCTCGTGACGCCAGGGAACACGCCGCGCCTGAGCCTGCCCGCCAGGTCCGGACTGGGAAGGTCGGAGAGTATGACCGCGTGCTGAGGTCCTGGAAGCGTCTTGTGTGTGCTTCCTGACACCACATCGATGCCCTCCCGCAATGGGTCCTGGAACCTTCCCCCAGCAATCAGGCCAAGGACATGCGCTCCATCGTACCATGTGGAGCAGCCGACATCAGCGAAGGCGTCCTTAAGTTCGTCCAACGGGGTCGGGAAGAGGAACACCGACTGACCAAACAGCGCGACCTTCGGCCTGACCTCGCGGATAAGCCTCTTCGTACCCTCGACATCGATGTTCATGTTCTTCTCGTCGAACGGGTAGTTGTGTATCTTGACACCGCGCACGCCCGCCGCCCCTATCTTCGCGTGCGAGATATGCCCCCCGTCGGAGGTGGCCACCGCTGTCATACGGTCCCTGGGCTTCGCGAGGGCCATCAGCACGGCGATGTTCGCGACGGTGCCGGAGGTCGGTCGCACATCAGCGAACTTGGATCTGAAGACCTCCTTCGCGAGACTCTCACAGATCGACTCGATCTGGTCCACGAAGATGTTGCCCTGGTAGAACCGCTTGAATGGGAGGCCTTCTGCGTATCGGTTGCTGAGATCCGAGTTCTGGACCTCTCTCGCCAGTGGACTCATGACGTTTTCGGACGCTATCAGAGGAATCGAACGCTTGAACCACGCGTTGTGGCTCCGGGTCAGGCTGCGGATCGATTGAGCGATTTGCTTAGGAGAGGCCACGGGGCGGGGAAAACGCTCGTAGACTAAGAAGGTATGCACGGTGGATTACGTGACTGTCGGAACCGTGGCTCGCGGGTGATTGCCCGCGCATCGCGCTCGGATTGTGACAGCCGTCCGATCTGCACAAGTTGCAGTGGAAGCGGAGGTTGGCCCTCCGTTAGATAGCTATTTATATGGTGTATGACATTTTGTCATACAAGGCGCCGCGATTTCAATGACGACCAAGAGCGCACGTCTGAACATACGATTGCCTGAGAAGAACCTTAGGGAACTCGAGGCGATACGCGAGCGTGCAGGTCTCCAGAGCGTCTCGGATGTCGTCAGGGATGCCATAGAGGCATACCTCCACGACGAGGAATCCTCCTGGAACTCCGAGAGGATAAAGGCGATAGTTCCGAAGGCTCTGGCAGAGGACGTGGAGATGTTCATAGCGAGTGGCGATGCAACCGATATCTCCCAGGCTGCGACGCTTGCACTTGCGGAATGGGTCGAGGAGAAGAAGCGCTACTACCTCGAAGGCAAGGATGCAGTCCGCCAGAAGGTCGCAGAGGCAGTCGAGCAGCGCGCGATGAGAGAAGGGATGGCTCGAAGCGCGTCTCGCATGAGAATCCAATGATCACTGCGCGGCATCGGATGCCTTGACGGTGGCGAAGGTCATCGCAATCAGACAACTGACAAACAGAGGGAAGTGAAGGGCCGGCATCGGCTAAGGATGGGATAGGAAGTTGCGAGGAGGGGGACGAGCCCTCTCCTGGCACTTTTTTGATTTAAATGTGTGCCCGACGCCCAACTGACCATCGAAAGCTTTCACTTTTTCGACAGCGTCTGTTTGAGCTCGTCAATCGGCAGACTCGACGACGGGTCCTCGTTCCTCAGCACGCCCATATATGCGCTCACGAAATCGCCCATCATCACGAGCGAGAACATCTCCGCCATCGGGCTGAGACCAATCGCCTGGGCTGTGTACACCGGCGCGGCTCTTGCCATCATCTCCTTCGTCGCGGCGAGCCGTTTCTCCATAGCGGTCGTTGCCTTGCCGTGCTCGAGGAAGACCGTCGCGAACTCCTTGCTGCGCCCGTCCTTCATCCATCCGACAATCTCGTTGTGGTCCAGCTCGGGGAGTTCGCTCGCAAAGGCCATGCACTTCCCGTTCTCATTAAGCTGGTTGGCCCACCTCTTGGCCACGGGGCGCGATATCCCGTATCCTATCACGACGGGGACCCCGTGGAAGAGCTCATGAGCGAGTATCTTCGCGGGGTTGTCGCCCGTAGGCACTGACTGCCTGCAGTAGGAAAGCATCTTGCCGAGAATCCTTGTCGTCTCCTGCACCTGCTTGTCGGGGGAGACGATTCCGGACCTCTCGAGCATCCCAAGCATCGCGCCGAACATGAAGCCTATCGCGGCGCGGGGCGCCATGCCCGCCGGAAGGCGCGCGAACGGCACTCCGTAGGTCTGGCTCATCTCGGCCAACTGCCCTCCCGACGATATCGCGACTATCTTCGCCCTCTTCTTCCTGGCCTCGTCGAACATCGAGAGCGTCTCCTCGGTGTTGCCGGAGTAGCTCGCCACGATCACGAGCGAGTCCCTTCCCGTGTCCGAGGGAACCGAGTAGGACCTCGCAACCCTGCACGGAACATCTGAAGACATCTGGAGCCACTCCGAGAGGAGATCGCCACCTATGGCAGAACCGCCCATGCCGCACACGAAGACGGCCTTGGGGGAGAATCTGGGCAGCCCGGACATCCGCCCCCGTCTGAGCCCTTCGACCAAGTGCTTTGGCATCTGCTCGATAGCACCGAACATGTCCTTTCGGTCAAGGGTCTTGACGAAATCCCTCTCGTCTAGCATGCACCGTTGCATTGGCATGCCGATATAAATGCATGTCCTGGTCCTCGCCCATGAACAGAGCGTCTTGCAGGGGCAACACTGGAGCTCAGATGATGCGTCCGTCAGTGATCCGAGGGCGGGCGAGGCGAAAGGCGAAGGTAATCCGCATCCTCGATGCTTGTAGTGATGATCTGGTTCGCAGCAATTGCGGGGTTGCGCGAGTATCAGTCGTCACCCTTGTATCGACGCTGCCGGCGTCCGGGAGGGCTTCGAAGCTGGCCCCAGCTGAGGCCTTAAGAAGGACCGACCAGATACCTTCACGCTAGTAGCTGCATCAGTGATAATATCGGACGGGCACATCGCGCGAGCGATGGCTTCTGCCACCGTGACGAAGGCGCTCCAGGAACTCAGGGAGGGGCGGATCGTGCTCGTGTACGATGCGGACGGGCGCGAAGAGGAAACGGACATGGTCATCGCGTCCGAGAAGGTCACCCCTGAGGCGGTCCGAATCCTGAGGAAGGAGGCGGGGGGCCTCATATGCACAACCGCGGACGTGACGATTCAGAAGGCGCTCGGGTTGCCTTTCCTGACGGAGCTCTTTCTCGGCATGGCGGAACGCTACCCTGTCATGAGGGAGCTCATACCCAACGACATCCCGTACGATGTGAAGTCCGCGTTTGGCATCACGATCAACCACAGAAGGACCTTCACTGGCATCACGGACGATGACAGGGCGCTGACGATCAGCGAGTTCGCGTCCCTCGCGAAGAGGGCGCTGGGCTCCGAGGACGGATGGGCGAAGAGGGAGTTCGGGAAGAACTTCAGGGCACCTGGCCATGTCCATCTGCTCAACACATCCGAAAGGATACTCGAGACCCGGTTTGGGCATACCGAGCTGGCGACCGCGCTGACCATCATGGCGGGCCTGGTGCCTTCCGCGACCGTCTGCGAGATGATGGGCGATGACGGAAAGGCGCTCTCGATGGCGAAGGCCTCGGAATTCGCGAGGGAGCACGGGCTTGCGTTCCTCGTGGGCGCGGATATCGTCGAGGCCTGGAGAGAGTTCAGGAGCAGGTGAGGCGGATGGTTCGCGTCATG
>JBBIUZ010000041.1:0-12019 GCA_037439985.1 Methanobacteriota archaeon
CAGGATCACTAGAGCATCATCCGGAACAGTGTTTGAGCGGTTTGGTGATTCAGCCTGATCCCATCGCGCTTTAATGGGTCAGATTCTGACATTTGTATGCACCGGCCGATCCTCGCTTGCGAGACGAGGCGATTTCCTTCATCATCTTTCAAAACATGCGGCACGGCACAGTCCCGTGGAGCTTTATAGCCGTAACCGCTCGATGCGCTCGCAAGCAATGCGGCGCAGGACTTTTTGTTCGAAGACCAAAACTGAAAAAAGAGACCGCGCTTGGTTAGTAAGCGCGGATCGACTTGGCTTTAGGGAGACGACAATGACGGTACGTGCAATGCTCGACACCAAGGGTCACATTGTTCAAAGCGTCGAGCCCGACGCGACACTCTTCTCGGCCGTCAAGCTATTGGGGGGCCGCAAGATCGGTGCGGTGCTGGTGATGAGCAAGGGCCGCATCGAGGGCATCCTGTCTGAGCGCGACATCGTGCGCGTTCTGGGCGAGCGCGGCGCTGGCGCGCTCGACGAACCCGTCAGCACGGTGATGACGCGCAAGGTGATCAGCTGCAAGCAGTCCGATACGGTGGCAGCGATCATGGAGATGATGACGCTCGGAAAATTCCGCCATTTGCCGGTGGTTGAGGGAGATCGCGTGGTCGGCGTCATCTCCATCGGTGACGTGGTCAAATGGCGCGTGCAGGAATATGAGCACGAGCAGGAAGCGCTGCGCGAATATATCAAGACCGCCTGACGCGCTGCCCGCGAGGCGATCAGGGGATCTTCTCGACGGACGTGTCCGCCGCCGATCCGGGCGCCAGAATCTGGATTGCTTCCTGGATGGAGATGATGGCGCGCTCGGCGGCGCGCGCCCCATGCGCGATCAGGTCGTCGGCGCGGTGAAAATCGAACCAGCCGACCTGACCGACTCTCGGCGAGATCAGGAGATCGGGCGGGTCGCCGGCGAGCCGCGCGCGGGTGATGCGGTCCTGCATGATGTTGAACGCGTCGACCATCACGGATGAGATCCCCGGTCTGCCGCCGCCGCCGAAGAACTCACGCTTGACGGTGCGTTCCGGCGAAAAAAATTTGCCCAGACCTCGCCTCGGCGGTGCTGGCTCCTGTGCTATTTCTCTCTGCTCGGCCGAGGCACCGTGGGAATAGATCGTAGTCGAATGGGTAAAGACATCGCTCGAAAGGTTCGCGGCAATCACGATTTCCGCACCTAGCGCGCGCGCCGCCGAGACCGGCACCGGATTGACAAGTGCGCCGTCGACCAGCCAGCGGTCACCGACCAGCACCGGCGAGAAAATTCCAGGCAGCGCATAGGAAGCGCGCATCGCCTCGACCATGCGGCCATGCGTCAGCCAGATTTCATGGCCGGTGCGGACTTCGGTTGCCACCGTGGCAAATTTCAGCGGCAGGTCTTCAATGAGAGCTGAGCCGATGGAAGATTCGAGCGCCGCGGCAAGCTTTTCGCCGCCGACGTCGAAACCTGCGACATCTGCGGCAGCCCGACCCGGACAAGGACCAGGAAGCCCAAGGGGCCTAGACGCGCTCAAGGAAGTAGATCGTGATCGTGTCCATCTCCCTGGGTTGCTCCGAGAACCTGTATAGCTTCCCGAGCTTGTTCAGCAGGTCCTGCCTCGTCTCGCCCGGCCTGCCCTCCAGGTCGTACTGCAGGAACCCGAATGGCACGTCCTTCAGCTTCGAGTCGAAGCCGAGCAGAACCTGTGCGACGAAGGTCCTCTTCGGGCTCACGACCTGCACCATCTCGTCCGGCGAGTATCCGAGCTCGCCCCTGTGGACCCTAATCGTCGCGAAGAACCTGTCGTCCAGCTTCTCCCAATCCTTCGAGAATTGCATCGACCGGAACTTTGGCATCGAAGCACCGCCCATTGCTCAACGGACGAGGCGGAGCTTAATGGTTTTCGTCGCTTGAACTGCGCTCAGGCCCAGCCGTCATTCGGTGAAGTGGTGCGTCAGCCGCATGATATCGCGGTACGGGACGACCCCGACTATGCGTCCGTTCTCGTCGACGACGGGGAGTGCACGGAAGTCGTACCTGCTGAACATGGCCGCAGCCTCCCTGAGCGTGCTCTCGGGCTTGAGCGTCACGACGACTTCGTCCATGATCTCGCCAAGGAGCAGCTGGTCTTCCTCTTTGAGGAGCTCCTTGATGTCCACGACCCCCAGCAGCTTGTCGCCGTTGTCGACGACGTAGAGGTACATGATGGCCTCCTTGCCCTTCGCTATTCGTGGGTACTCGGCCTGCGCGTCCATGACGCTCACGCTCGGGTAGACCCTGATGAAATTGGACGAGGCGTAGTTGACGATCTTCTCCTCCCGCTGCTCGAGAATCAACTCGATCTTGTCGGCGTCGTCCTTGTCTATCAGCGCCACGATGGCCTTGGCGTCATCCCAGGGAAGGACCGAGAGCACGTCTGCGGCCTGGCCGGGGGTCATCTCGTCGATGAGCTCGGCCACCTTCTCCTTGCCGAGGGAGGAGACGAGCGCCCTCTGCACCCGCGGGTCTATCTCCTCCAGGGTGTCGGACGCACGCTCCGTATCCATCCTCCTGAATATCGCGACTCGCTGCTCGTGCTCCATCTCCTCCAGCACGTCCGCCAGGTCGACCGGGTGGAGGTCGTCCAGCTTCTCCTTGAGCACCCTGAGCTTCAGATCGCCCTTGAAGCTGCTGATGTTGGCCGGCAGCGGCTGGACATAGGCCCATGAGACGGTCTCGTCGTCGATCCTATCGGCGAGCGAGTAGATCATGTTCGCAATGCCTTTGAGCCCCATCCTCTTGAAGAGGCCGTACCGGCTGAAGTCCACATCGGTCACGTAGAGCCATCCGTTCCTGAGCACCATCTTGACGTCGTACACGACATCGACGTCCCTGTCCTCGATGTCCAGCACCTTCTTGTCGAGGATGTGGTCTCTGAGGAGGATGGCATTCGCCGGGGGATCCCCCACGCAATCGTCGATCTTCTCGACCTCGATGACTACCTCCTTCACGGTGACGGACCGGACGCTCTCCCACGGTATGAGAAGGCGCGGGTAGCCGAAGGGCCTCTTGACGAGGAAGTGCGTCACGTACGGGAGCTTCTCCTCCTCGACGATCAGGATGTCGGCCAGTCTGCCGACCTTCCTCCCACGGAGGATGACCTTCACTCCCAGGAGCTCGCTCAGGAAGTAAACGCACCCTGAATGATTCATTCCCTGGGCACTAGTCTTGTTCAACGGATCATCCCCTCCCCATAGCAATCAGCGCGAACTTATAGGCGAGCACCAGGACCAGGAAGATCAGGTATAGCCTGAGGAACAGGAGCGCCGCCTTCACTCCTTTGGTCATCTTGATGCGAGGCTTGGCGTATCTCCGGTTTATCCGGGTTATGACTGAGAGGTTGGTCCTCACCACATCGAACACGCGCATGTCCAACCATTCCGTGAGGTTGTCGAGCATCAATACCACCTTCACCTCACTTGAGCAGGCCCGGGAAGAGCACAGTTATGCTGTATACGGTCGACAGAGAGATTATCGCGGCGACAATGGAGTAGCTGACTACGTTCTGCAGCCTCGTGTTCTTGTACTTTCCCATGAGTTCCTCGTTGTTGAGCAGGAGTATGAGGAACACGAGGGCTGCTGGAAGGAGTGTGACCGCGATCACCTGCACGAAGAGCGTGATCAGGACTAGAGGGGCGTTCGGGATGAGCACGATCATGCCCGCGGTAAGGACCATGAAGAGGTAGCTCACGTAGAACCAGGGCGCCTCCTTGACCTTGTTGTTGAGCGAGTGCGCCCACCCGAACACCTCGCCGAAGGCCCATGAGCTGGCCAGCGAGATGCAGATGGCCCCGAGGAAGCCAGCATCGAACAGTCCTATGGCCAGGAACGTCCCGACGTAGCTATCCACGTTCATGAGCGCGCTGGCCGCCTCCGCTGCGCTGCCGATGCTCGTCCCCCTCAGGAGCGTTCCAGTCACGACAATAACGAACACTGCGACCACGACCGTGAATACCGACCCGAGAAGCGTGTCGAACTTGCCGAGCTTGATGTCCTTCTCCCTCATGCCTTTGTCCACGACCGCGCTCTGCTGGAAAAACAGCATCCAAGGCGCGATTGTCGTGCCTATGTTCGCCATCAGGATGAACACGAGCTCGCCGTTGAAGCCTCCTGGGAAGTTCGGAATGACGCCGTGGGAGATGATGCTCCCCACTGACGGGTGGACAAGGAACGCCGCAGGGATGTAGACCAAGTTCAGGGCGCAGAACAGAATCGCAATCTTCTCCCACGTCCAGTACCGTCCCTGGAGCACTATGGCGACCATAACGACCCCGACGACCGCAACCGTGAGGTGGTTCGGGACCCCGAATATGCCAAGGGCGGCGGTCATCCCGATGAATTCGGTGATGAGAGTCAGCCAGTTCAGGAGGGAGAGGTCGGACAAGGAGAACCATCCCCAGAACGCCCCGAACGCGTCGAAAATCGCCTCCGCATGGCCTCTCTTGGTGACAGCGCCCAGACGCACTGTCATCTCTTGGACGATATACGCTACCGGTCCGAGAAGCACAAGGAACCATATCAGGCCGTAGCCGAACTTCGCGCCCGTGACCGAGTAGGTCGTTATCCCGCCAGCATCATTGTCGGCGACCATTACGATGATCCCCGGCCCGGCTATTATGAGGTACAACCTCAATGCCTTCGCGAATCGGCGGTATCTGTAGAACAGCCGAGCAAGAGGCTTCATCGCGCCCCGAAGATAATAGCCCAATAAATAGCTGCTGTCAGCTACCCCCTTTTTGCGTCAGTCGAGGGGGTTGCGACTCCGTCAAGGTCCCTGGCTCGGGAAGGTGCTGGCCTGCCGTTTCCAGGGGATCCTGCGCGCCCAGGGAGGGTGCCCATCAGAGCTCTATCTCGCCGAAGTCAAGGTCGGTGGTTCTCTTGAAATAGCCCTGAGGGTGCAGACAGTTCGGGCAGGTCTCAGGGGCATCCTTGCCCTTGTGCAGGAAACCGCAGTTGGTGCAGAACCAGTACTCCTCCTTCTCGGACTTGTACAGGGTGCCGTTCTGGAGCCTCTCGAGCATCAGCTTGTACCTCTTCATGTGGTGCTTCTCGATCCTTATTACGTTCTCGAAGAACTTCACGGCCCTGTCGTCGCCCTCCCTCCGCGCCTGCTCGAGGAACTCGGGGTACATCCTCGTCCACTCGTGCATCTCCCCCGAGGCAGCGGCCTTCAGGTTGTCAGCGGTCGAGCCCGGCACTCCCAGCAGGTTCATGATGAGAGCGGCGTGCTCGTACTCGTTCTCCGCGGTCTCGATGAAGGTCTTCGCTATCGCCTGGTGCCCTTCCTTGTTGGCCACACCTGCGAACTTCACGTACTTCGCGCGCGCCTCGCTTTCCCCCGAGAGCGCGGCATTCAGGTTCATCTCCGTCTTCGACAAGTCATGTCACCGCGGACCGGGATGCGCTCCATTCAGATAAGGAGTCCGCCTGCAGGTCCCGGGGCTCACGCCACGCCGAAGAGACGCCTGCACCTGATCGCCCGGTCCAGACCCCCCCGGCCAAGGATTCTCATAGCGAGGTCGAGGGCACGATCGTGCGGGAACACGATGTCGCCCATCTGCCGCGTCCGGAGGGCGTTTCTGAGCGGCCCGTACATCGCCTGTCTCCAGCGTTGCTCGTACCGATCGAGAGGGACCGCGTCCTTCAGGTGCTCTCGAACGGTCAGGCCCGCGATCCTGCCAGCGATCATGGCCGTCGGTATCCCCCCTCCACTTGTGGCCATGACCATCCCGGCAGCGTCCCCCACCAGAAGCACCTTGCCTGAGACGCTCGATGGGACGGGCCCGGACATCGGCACAAGCCCCATCGTGAAGTCGTGGTACCTGATCCCCAGGCTGCCCGCGAAGCTCCGGAACGCCTCCGTCGGCCGCCGGCGAAGCACTCCGCGGTTGAACCCGATGCCGACATTCGCCCCCTGGCGCTTGGGGATGATCCAGGCATATCCTCCAGGTGCGACGCTTCCGAAGTACATCTTTATGATCGGCTCGAAGGTCCCTTCGGCCTGACACGTAACCGCCGGATAGCTCATCGAGACGCCCTTGAACCCTGCCTCCCTCGCGGTCCTCGAGCCCGGCCCATCTGCGCCCACGATCACCTTCGCCTTGACATCCCCCATCGTGGTCTTCGCGATGCCGTCCTCGATGGTCAGCAGAGACGTTCGCGTCTCTAGCCGGGCACCCCGCTCGAGCGCGAGCTTCACCAGCCACTTGTCAAAGGATCTCCGGTCGAGCGTCAGCCCCTCGAAGTCCACCCTGAACACCTTCCCCTTCGGGGATATCATGTCGATGGCATCGACCCTGCCGGCCACCACGGAGCCATCCACCGTGAACAGCTCCTCCAGGTCCATGCTCCTGGGGAATATGGTGTGCATCTCCTCGACGTTCGGCAGGAACTCGCCGCACTGCACCGGATACCCGATCTCTGCCCGACGGTCGATCATCAGGACATCGAGACTCCTCCCGGCGCAGAACCTCGCCGCCGTGCTTCCCGCAGGACCCGCCCCGACGATCAGGACGTCGACTTCCAAGGTTTGCTCCCCCTGGTCATCGCCGCGCCCTTCATCTCGAGGTACTCCGTCCTCACTTGCTCGAAGCCGCTCTCCCTCAGCAGATCCTCGTTGACCTTCGTCGACCCGAACCCTTGGTAGGTGTCAACGAAGATCTGGTACGGGTCCCTCGACCACCGTGCTCTCGATGCGGGCGGGGCCGCGATGTGGGCGAGAGGTCTCACCATATGTCTGACGTGAAGCTCCAGGAGCTTTGCGAGCGGCCCACTCGGGGGCTTCGCAACGTCCACTATGATCGCCTCTCCTCCGGCCTTCAGCACCCTCTGCATCTCGTGCACAGACCCTGCCCTGTCGTAGAAATCCCTGAAGGAGAACACGCAGAATACCTTGTCGACGGAGGACTCCGCGAGGGGTATCTTCTCCCCGACCGCCCTGAGAAGGGTGACCCTGTCTGTGTCTATGACTTTCCTCGACTCTTGGGCGAGTTCGGCGGACGGCTCGACGCAGAAGATCGTGCCGGACATGAGATGCCGCGTGAAGTTACCTGGCCCTGAGCCGAGCTCAAGGACAACATCCTCCGGCTTCGCCAGCTTCGCGGTCGCCCTCCGCCACTTGTCCACGAGACCGATCGTGATCAGCTGGTTGACCCGCTCGTAATAGGGGCCGACCTCCTCCATGGCGTCCATCACCTCTCGCCACTCTTTCCTGTCCATGCCCCCGGAGTCCATCATGCTCACCTACGAGTTCCTCTCCAGCACGCTCGAGACGACATCTCTGAGCGATCTGCTGTACCCGCTGACGCTGAGACATCCAAGCTGGTGGAGCGCCTTTGCCCCGTAGTCCTTGGCGAGGTCCTTGGCCTTGCCAATCGCCCCCGTGCCCAGGACAGCCTCCGTACACTCCCTGATCTCCTCCTCGGTGGGAGAGTCTTTCGCTATGATATCGAGCATGAGCGCCTTCGCGTCACCGGACTCCCTCATCGCAAGCAGAGATGGCAGCGTCAGATGGCCTTCCTTCAGGTCCGTGCCCACGCCCTTGCCCATCTTCTCGGGGTCGCCCGTGAAATCGAGGATGTCATCCGCTATCTGGAACGCGATCCCCAGGTTCTGCCCGTAGCTCCCCAGGGACTCGATCACATCCCCCTCAGCGCCGGCAAGGTACGCTCCGACCGTGGCACCCGCCATGATCGGCTGAGCGGTCTTCCTGTCGATGACCTTCAGGTATGTATCGACCGTGAGGTCGCTCCTGTGCGTGTACCTGTTCTGCAGCACTTCGCCCTCGGCGAGGCTAGCGCACGCTCTCGCAGTGGTCTCTATGACCGTCTTGTCGAAGGCGCCTCCCAGCTGGAAGGCCTTTGTGAACAGGAAGTCCCCCGTGACGATGGCATTGTGCAGTCCGTACTTCTTGTAGACGGTCTCCCGGCCTCTGCGGCTCGTTCCGCCGTCGTTGATGTCGTCGTGTATGAGCGTTGCCGAGTGTATCAGCTCGAACCCCGCGGCGATATCGATGACGTTCTCGACGTCCCCGCCCCCGCAGGCCTTGAACGACAGGATCGTCACCGTCGGCCTGAGTCTTTTCCCGCCCGCGTCGATGACGTGGAGCGACGCCTCGGTCAGGATCTTCTCGCGGGACCTCACCATCTCGTGAATCTTCTGGTCGACCATCCGGAGCTCCTTCTGGATACCGAAGTTCCACTGGGAAGCGGTCATCTCGATGCGCATAGTATCCAATCCATACTTAACAGTAGTGCCCGAACCCGCAGTCGAAAACCCGCATCTGGCACTCGTCGGACCGGGCCGTCCTCATGGCAGTCCCGACGGGAGGTTCGGGAACGCCCCAACAGCCGCGTTCCTGCATATGTCTATCACGCCCTGCGGGTAGAGACCGATCACGACGACGGCGACGAGAGCCACGATGATCGAGATACTAATCGAGAGAGGCACCCTCACCCTGTCGGAGGGCCCCGTGTCCATGTACATGCACTTGATCACGCGCGCGTAGTAGTACAGCGAGAGAGCGCTGTTCAGGGCACCCGCGATCGCTAGCCAGACGAGCCATGTTGGCCCCGAAGAGGATGCGTACACGGCGGACGAGAACAGCACGAACTTGCTCGAGAACCCCGCCAAGGGCGGTATGCCGGCCAGCGAGAGCAGGAACACTGCCATCGAGAGCGAGAGGAAGGGTGAGCGCTTGCCGAGTCCCTTGAAGTCCTCGAGCCTCTCTCCGACCGCGACAGCGCCCATCGCGGCGACGACCATGAACGCCCCGGACTTCATGAACGCGTGAGTGATTACGTGGAACAGCCCGCCCTCTAGCGCGTATTGGGTCCCGACCGGGAGGGAGATGAGGATGTACCCTGCCTGGGCGATGGACGAGTACGCGAGCATCCTCTTGATGTTCGTCTGGGAGACCGCGATCAGGTTCCCGACGGTCATCGTGATTATGGCGAGGGCGGCCACCGCCACCTGCCAGTCCGTCTTGGTGGCTATCACGGCGATGACGAATATCTTGAATATGGCCGCGAAGCCCATCTTCTTGGACGCCGCCGCCAGCAGGCCCGAGACGGGCGTGGGCGAGCCCTCGTACACATCTGGCGCCCACATGTGGAACGGGACCATAGCTATCTTGAACCCGAGCCCTGCCAGGAAGAGCACCACCGCGAGCAGGACGACCGATTTCGAGCCCTGGAGGGATGCCATCGACCCCTGAAGGGTCTGTCCAATGACGGCGATGTCCGTCGTCCCCGCGACGCCGTAGATGAGCGATATCGCGAACAGCGTGAGGGCGGAAGAGAACCCGCCGATGATGAAGTACTTCGTCGCCGCCTCGGCCGAACGGTTCTCCGATTTCCTGAAGCCCGACAGGGCAAACGACGATATCCCAGCAGTCTCGAGGCCGACGAAGATGGCTATCAGGTCGTTCGCCTCCGCCACGACGGTCATCCCTGTCAACGCCAGCAGTATCAGCGCATAGTACTCCCCGTGGTTCTTATCCTTCCTGATGAACTCGGGCGATGCGAGAACGACGACTATTCCGACCGAGACGAACACGAGCATGAACAGGGCGGAGAACGGATCCAGCGTCAGCAGGGCCCCAACACGGATGTCGAGCGGCTCGTTCGAGAAGAACAGCTTTGTGACCATGTATCCGGCCAGCACGACAAGAGGCACAAGGGCGAACCACGCCAGCGGCCTCTTGTCCCTCTTGAGCAGGTAGTCCAGCGCCGGCAGGACGAGCGCGAACGCTATCAGCAGCAGCTGGGGTGCGAAGCCCTCGAGGGCGCTCCATGGAGCCATCTCAGACGCCCCCCAGCAGGCCGAACACTATGTGCGCAGCCGGGTTGATGTACTGAAACACCAGGAATGGGAACACACCGAAGACGGCGATCAGGAAGAGCAGCACGCTCACTGGGACGCCCTCGTACCAGCTTACGTCGTGCACCTTGGACGTGTCTATCTTGTCGGTCAGAGGGCCGAACATGGTCCTCTGAAGCGCCCAGAGGTAGTACGCGGCCGTGATCACCACGCTCAGTATCGGCAGCCAGAGCCACATGGGCCACGTCTGGAACATGCTCGCCAGCACCATGAACTCCGCGGCGAAGCTCACCAGGCTCGGGAGCCCGAGCGATGCCAGGAACCCGATCGTCATCAGAGTCGACCCGCGGGGCATCTTCTTGGAGAGGCCGCCGAGGCTCGGTATCAGCCTAGTTCCGCACTTGTGCTGCACGACGCCGCACATCATGAACAGGACGGCCGTCACCAGCCCGTGAGCGAACATCTGGAACACGCCGGCCACGATGCCTGCCTCCGTGAAAGTCGCAAACCCGAGCAGGACGAACCCCATGTGGCTGATGGACGAGTATGCGACCATCTTCTTGAGGTCCTTTTGCGCGAGGCACAGGATGGCGCCGTAGAGTATGCTCACGATGGCGATGACTGCCATCAGTATCTGGAGATCGGCCGCGCCCGTGGGAAGTGTCGGGATTGCCACCCTTATGAGACCGTACCCGCCCATTTTCAGGAGCAGCCCGGCAAGCAGCACGCTCCCGGCCGTGGGGGCCTCGACGTGCGCGTCCGGGAGCCACGTGTGGAACGGCACGATAGGCATCTTGACGCCGAAGCCGAACAGGAGTGCAGCGAAGATCCCGAGCTGGAACCCACCAGTGAACAGGTTCGGATTCATCCCGGCCATCGCGATGGATTCCATGCTGAAGCTGCCCGTGCCCGCCCTGAAGTACATCGCCATGATGGACAGGAGCATCGCGAGGCTCGCGATATGCGTGTAGATGAAGAACTTGATCGCCGCGTAGTCCTTCCTGGGGCCGCCCCAGATGCCGATCATGAAGTACATCGGTATCAGGACGACCTCCCAGAAGACGTAGAACAAGAAGTAGTCCAGGGACACGAACACGCCCAGGACGCCGACCTCGAGGACAAGCATGAGCCCGAAGTACTCCTTGGGCCTGAGCGCAGTGTCCCACGAGAACACTATGGACAGGGTGCACAGCAGGGTCGTCAGGACGAACAGCGGTAGGCTGATCCCGTCCAGGCCGACGATGTAGTGTATCCCGAGCGACTGGATCCATGTGTGCTCCTCATAGAACTGGTAGTTGAAGAATCCATGGCCGTAGTGGTAGCCCGTGGCCTGAGACGTCGGGTCGACCATGAACTGGAGCGCGATGAGAACTGACAAGACGAGAGCCGCGAGCGAGAACGCGAGCGCGACCCACTTGGCGTACCTCTCGCGCTTCCCCAGCGAGAAGGTGACGAGCACGCCTATGATCGGCAGTAGAAGAACGATTGATATGATCGGGACGCCCTCGAACATCGCTCACACACCTCCCAGATATAGCACGAACAGTAGCAGGAGCAACACGCCCGCGATGACGAGGCTGGCATACCTCTGGACGTTCCCGGACTGGGCCTTCCGTATGACGTTCCCCGTCCTAGCGCCCAGATATGCGATGCCGTTCACGATGCCGTCTATCACGCGCCTGTCGAACAGGTCAGCGACCCTCGAGAACCCGTAGACCACGATGAGGGCGAAGTCGTCATAGAACTTGCTGATGTACCACCTGTTCTCGAGGGCCCTCTGGAACTTGCCGAGCGCACCAGCGGCGAACACGCTCCTGTCGAAGCCGGGCACGCAGTAGATGCGGTAAGCGAGGTACATGCCGAGGGCGACCAGGCCCAGCACGATGTATGTGAACGGGCTAGTGAGCACGCTGGACAGGAGGGCGCCCATCGTCTCGTGGTCTGGCACGGCGGACGTGTAGCCGAGCGAGCCCTCGATGAAGTCCTTTCGGTAGGCGTCTTCGATGGTCACGAGGTCCTGAAGATCGCACGAGATCGTCAGCCCGGACTCTCGCGCCACGGGCAGGAGCCCTCTCGCCCAGTTCGGGATGTTGAAGTGGGCAAGCCGCGCCCGCTTGAGGACCGCGCGGCACGAGTCGAGGTCCG
>JBBIUZ010000042.1:0-11848 GCA_037439985.1 Methanobacteriota archaeon
AGTTGCACAACGGCCGCATTGGCGGGGAGCCTCTTTTAGCATGCCATCAGAGCACTGCGACCCTGGACCGTGCTCGGGGGGGCTGGAATGGCCCTTGCCCGTCAAGGCTTCTGGATGAGGAAGTACCCGGCGGCCTTCTCGCGCGCCTTGCGCTTCACTAGCCCCTTCGCCTGAAGCTCGTCCAGCGCCCTTAGCACGAAGTTCTTGGGAGCCTTGGCTAGACCGACAATCCTGTCGGCATTCGCCATCTTCTCCTCGCTGTCCAGTCCCGCGTTCTTCATTGCATTGTAGACCTTTTCCGCCCACATCGATAGTCCTTCTGGCATCGCAGATCATCCCCGGAGAGTGTCCTCCGTCCCGGCCTGCCTGGCATCGTGACGGGACTACGCCAGGTGCCGGATTCGGCTTTTGCTCTAAAAAACTTTGCTGGGTGCCGGCCAGCGGATGGGCCGCAACCGCTTATGTGACCGTCAGACTGGCATGTCGCGCATCAAAGGAGACCGGCGTGAAGGTTACCGCGGAGAATGTCTGGACGGGTGAGGTCTAGCACATATGCATGTCGTGCGTAATGGTTGTGGCCATGGACGACGGCAGGAGGCTGACCGAAACCAGAGGGTCGGCGGTGGTTACTGCGGTCAAGAGCCCGACGGAAGGCGAACGCGAACTGGAGGAGGAACGTGCGGTTCGAGATGGACGGCGCCCTGAGCCTCGGGCGCGTAGGCATATGAGTTGGCATCGCCGGAGTCGGGGTTTTATAGTCGTACTCTTTCACCCACCTGCAGGAGGATATCTTGGGCAGAGCCGTTTTCAGTCCTCTCACGAAGGAAGAGGAAGAGAAGGTGCATGTCGCGTCGATTGACATCCTCGAGAAGGTGGGGGTCAAGGTGACGAGCCCCAGGGTGCTGTCCATGCTCGGAGAGCACGGCGCATCCGTCGACATGAAGGCCCAGGTCGCGAGGATGACCGAGAGCATGGTCAAAGACGCCATCCGAAGGGCCAAGAAGGAGTTCAGCATGTGTGGTAGGGACAAGGCGAAGGACGCTCCGCTTCCGGCCACGGATCATGCGCAGGCGGTCAACGACGGGCAGCCAACCGATGTCTGGGATGCGGGGACCAAGAGGAAGAGGAAGTCCACCATGAGCGACCTCGTGGACTTCACAATCCTGTGCGACGCCATGCCAGAATGCGATATCTACTGGGCCCAGGTCGCGGCCACAGACCTTCCACCGGAATCATCCAACGTGCACGAATATGTCGCGAGCCTGTTCTACACCAGCAAGCATGTCCAGCACGGCTCATGCGATCCCGAGGAGGCACGATTCCTGATATCCGTCGCGGCGGAAGCCGTGGGCGGTGAGAAGGAGCTCGCAAAACGCCCGATCATATCCATCACGCACACCCCGATCACCCCTCTGAGGTATGAATCGGGGGACATCGAGGCTGTTCTGGAGTTCGCGAGGGCCGGCCTGCCAATCGTGAACCTATCAATGGCCATATCCGGGTCTGTGTGCCCGGTCACGCTCGCAGGGACGATCGCGCTCGTCAACGCGGAGAACCTTGGAGGGCTGGTGATGGAGCAGTTGGCCGCACCTGGCTGTCCGGTTCTGTATAGTTCCGAGAGCGGACCGATGGACATGAGGACCGGCGTGTTCCTGTCTGGGTCGACCGAGGGAGCGCTCATCAACGCGGCCGGTTGTCAGATGGCCAAGAGGTACGGGCTCCCGAGCCAGGTCGGGGGGATTGCCGCTTCAGGCACGACGCCTGGGTACGAGGTCGGCTATCAGAAGGCCATCAGCGGGCTCATTCCCGCCCTCGCGGGAGCGGACCAGATCGTCGGCCTCGGCGGGTTCGACAGGTCCGGGTGCGAGTCCCTCGAGCAGGTGGTCATGGACTGCGAGCTCTGGAGGAACGTGCTGAGGGGTTGCAGGGGCGTGGAAGTCAACAAGGAGTCGATAGGCTTCGAGGCAGTCACGCGCGTCGGGCCCGGCGGATACTTCATGAAGGACATTCACACGCTGAGGAACTTCAAGGGCGAGGTCCTGCTTCCAGGCATCGCGATGCGCCAGCCGCGTCCAGGGGCGCAGGAGGAGCCCATCAGGACCGCCGCAGCGGAGGAGGTCGCGCGGGTGCTCAGGGAGCATGCGCCTGTCCCGCTCGACAAGTCCATCAGGCAGGAGATCGTGAAGATGGTCGAGAAGTGGGACCTCGAGAGGCACGGGAAGGCGGTTCCCGTGAAGTACCTTGATCGAATGTGACGCCGATCATCTGGTCTTGAGCAGGTGCTCGCATTCGCTCAGGGCGGTCCGGAGCTTCTTCCTAGCGCAGTAGACGGCAGCGCTCACCCCGGCAGGCCCCCTGGCCGATGATTGCGATGTCGAGCGCACCCCTGGTCTCTTGGGCACTCTACAACAAGAACATGCGGCGTGGGATTGTCTCATGGCCCTCAACGGACTTGCCCAACAGATATAGGGACGGACCCGCATCATGATGCTCATGGTGCGACAGTGGACCGATTCGAAGGGTCATATGACCGATCGCTGAGGCGCCCCGCCCGCGCAGCCGTGGGCGACGTCCTCGCGGTCAGGAAGGACGAGCGGGTGCTCATAGTATCCAATCCCGGCGAGGATGTGCGCGAGATATCCGCGGCGATCTTCGATGCCTGCATGGAGGCCGATGCGGCCCCTGTGCTGATGTTCCAGAGAGACAAGGGACAGTTCGATTTCGCCGAGGAAGAGGTCGTGGCAGCAATGTCCTCGCATCCGAATGTACTTATCTCCACGAGCAAGGACCGGCTGGGGAAGGACAGGCGCGGTCTCAAGAAAGGGTACAGGGGAAGACGAAGGTACGATCACATCTTCGATATGCTCTTCGAGGAGAGGAAGGCTCGGGCCTTCTGGTCCCCCGGAGCGACCAAGGACATGTTCTGCCGGACGGTGCCCATCGACTACTCGAGGCTCAGGGAGGACTGCGCCAGGGCCTCCAAGATGCTCACGGGCGTGAGGACCGTGAGAGTGACGGCGCCTGGCGGGACCGATATAGCAATCGGCGTGTCGGGAAGGAAGGCCCGCGCCGACGATGGCGACTTCAGACGACCGGGCAGGGGGGGCAACCTGCCCTCGGGCGAGACTTATGTCTCTCCGGAACTGGGCACCGCAGACGGCATCATCGCCTTCGACGGCTCCGTCGTGCTGCATTCGGGAGAGATCGTGATCAAACGGCCCATCGTGACCGAGGTCAGAGGAGGGTTCGTGACCAGCATCTCGGGGGGGTCCGAGGCCATAAAGCTCGAGGAGTCGGTCCGGATGGGCGAGAAGAAGGCGCTCGAGAGCGGGAAGCGCGGCAATCTAAGGGCCGACCTCGCGCGGAAATATGCCATGAATGCCAGGAGCATAGGCGAACTCGGAATAGGCCTCAACAGGAGTGCGAGGATCACGGCGAACATTCTCGAGGATGAGAAGGTCTACGGCACTTGCCACTTCGCGATTGGCAGCAACTACGACGGCGATGCGGAGGCCATGATACACTTGGACGCCCTCGTGAAGAAGCCGACGGTGACGGTGGTCGGCCCGAGTGGGCGCGAGAGGCGGCTGATGGTGGCGGGGAGGCTAGCATGGGACTAGGCCCATGCAGAAGGTTTAACGGCAAGGAATCGTTTCCTGGCACGCATGGTTGGGCGATTGCGCGTCGGGGAGACGGATGAGGACTTCTACGACCGGTCGAAGCGCATCGCCTGGCTCGATCTCGGCTCGATATCCGATGCGCGTGTGATGATGGTCGGCGCAGGCGCACTCGGGAACGAGGTCGGTAAGGACCTGGTTCTGTCAGGCTTCAGGAGGATCACGGTGGTCGATATGGACCGCGTCGTGGGATCGAACCTCAACAGATGCCTGTTCTTCAGCAGGGACGACGCGCGCAAGCGTGCGAAGAAGGCCGAGGTCGTCGCCCGCGGGATAGAAGATATATCGCCTGGCGCAGAGGTAGTTCCTCTCAACATGAGGATCGAGGAGGTGCCCGAGTCGGTCCTGCGCGGGCAAGATATCGTCCTCGGATGCCTCGACAACGTTCAGGCTAGAATACACGTCAACTCGCACGCGTACGCGCTTGGGAAGCCGTACATCGACGGCGGGATGGAAGGGTTCATCGGTCGGGTCGCGATTGCCAAGCCACCGGACGGCGCGTGCCTGCAGTGTGGCATGAACCGCACGCACGCGAAGGTGGTCGAGAAGAGGTTCAGCTGCACAGGGAAGGAGGTCGTGTTCCACGAGCCCCGTCTGGCTGCCGAGATAACCACGACGAGCATCATCTCGGCCGTGATGGTGCGCGAGGCGCTGAAGATTGTTTCGGGACGGCAGGACATGTCCCTCGCCAACGCCTTCTACTATGACGGGCAGCGAAATATCGCTGAGGAGATGGAGATTCCGGTCGATCCGGGATGTCCAGTCCACCCCCGGCCCGGCTAGCTACAGGTATTCGAAAACGCTATAAGCTCACGCAATGTCCAGCCTCTAGGTGGTCTTCTGACGGTCCGAATCAAGGTTAAGAATGCGGAAACTGGCGCCACTGTCGAGATGGAGCTCGAGGTCGAGAACACCGTGGACGAGGTGATCGAGAGCGCTGCCACTTTCTGGAGCAAGGACACGGGAGCCTATGTCCTCAGGAAGGGCAAGAAGGTTCTCAGGGGCGGGTGCTCGCTTGACGAATCGGGCATCCGCGCGGACGATGTCCTGGAACTCATTCCGGACCCCGAAGGCGGATAGCCTCGATGCCGCTCCCTCCCGCCGTGCTGAGATCGAGGTTGAGGAACGAGTTCGAAATGTGCCAGCGCGAGCTGAGACACCATCTGAGGGTCTCCGACCCAACCCTGTCGACCTTCCCCATCATGATCAACGTCACGCTGATTCGCTTGCCGGGACCCGATTGGGAAGAGGGGAAGGTCGTGCACAGGTTCGTCCACAGGCTCGCTGTCATCGTCGGGGAGGACTACCCGGTCGAGAAACCGATCGTCAAGTGGCTGACGCCCATATTCCATCCGAACATAATGCCCCCGGAGGACGGAGGCTATGTATGCACTAAGCTGCTCGAGAAATGGGACTTCAGCTCGAGCCTCCTGACCTTCATCAAGGGCATAGAGTCCCTGCTCGAGAACCCGAACCCCGAGAACCCTTTCGGGAACGACATTTGCACGCGCGCGGCCGCGTATTTCAACAAGGTGAGGTATGTGCCACCCGCGGTGATGGACCAGTCTGACCGGCGGATTAGGATCGTGGGGAATGCCGATGGCTAGGCCAAGGATCGTTGGAGAGACAAGGCGGTCGCTCGAGGAGAAGGCGCCGCCGGTCCAGGGCCTTGAAGCGCATCCGTGGCTTTCCGAGGAGTCGTTGGCCGGACACCTCAGGAGGACTCGGTCCGGGGATGTCTTCGATGTCTACCTCTCGAGGAAGGGCGAGGAGAAGATCAGGTCGCACGCTCTGAAGGAGGCCTCTAGGCGGCTCGAGGTCATGGGGTTCTTGCTCGGCGAGGCTCGGACATGGAAGGGGGCCGTCTACTCGGTCGTGAGAGATGTGGTCACCACCGAGCTGAGGAGCTCCTCATCGAAGGTCAGGTTTGACCCTGAAGCGTTCCCAAAGCTCTTCCACGAAATGGACGATACGGGGTTCGACTACATTCTGGTCGGCTGGTACCACTCGCATCCAGGCCACACATGCTTCCTCTCGGGCACGGACCTGGAGACGCAGAAGTGCATGTTCAACCAGCCGTACCATGTCGCACTCGTTATCGACCCGATCAACAAGGACATCAAGACCTTCAGGCTGTGCGAGGGGGGATACGAGGAGACG
This sequence comes from Methanobacteriota archaeon, assembly GCA_037439985.1. GTDB lineage: Archaea > Thermoplasmatota > Thermoplasmata > UBA10834 > UBA10834 > COMBO-56-21. Next base: position 5,838 of record JBBIUZ010000042.1, read on the forward strand.
GCGTTTGCCGTGTTCGACTCCGCGCCGGAGGGCGCGAGCGGACCGAAGACCGTTCGTACGCGCAAGCTCAAGATACGACCCGCGATGGAAGTCGGTCGATAGGCTCAGACCGTTCGGAACTGTGTTGAGTAACTCACCTCGTTGAATCAGCTCCAAGCATCGCGTTGTACTGAACGAACTTCAGAGTCGCCTCCCTCAGCATCATGTCCGCCCGCCTGGACATGATGGCCTCCCCGAAGATGCGCTTGACCGCCGAGAAGGTGGTCTCGCACCTCCAGCGCTTGTTGTACCCGTACTTCCGGGTCCACTTGTCCTCACCCAGCTTGTTGCGTTCGAAGACAGCGGCCGGTCTCGCCATGGAGGCGCCCTTCATCTTCCGGCTGGCATTGAGACGGATCTTGATGCCCGCCTCGATGCCCTCATCTCTGAGGAAGTCGAAGTTCTCCCTGGTATCGTACGCCCCGTCTGCGAGGACCCGTTTTATCCGTCCTGGCAGGAGGGACTGAGCCTGGCTGACGAGCTCTGGGAGGAACTGGGCGTCGACAGCTCTTTCGTCGCTGACGGCGACGCCCACGATGGCGCCACTCCGCACCTCGACGGCGACATGGACCTTGACCCAGCCCCTGTGCACATGCCATTTCTCCCTGAGCCACTCGCCTCGGCTGGAGACCTTGATGCCCGTCGAGTCGCAGGAGACGATCCATCCGCCGGTGCCAGAGCCCAGCTGTGGCGGCTCCAGCCGGATGTCCGTCCATCTCAGCCTGTGCCAGATGGTGGAGTAATCCGGGGGCTTAAGCGGCATGAGCTGCGAGATTGCAGCGAGGAGCCCCTCCAGCTGCCTGAGCGGCAACCCGAGAGACGCTCTGAGCCTCTCGACGAACCTGACGAGGGAGTCGGGGAAGGCGATTGGCCTTCCCCTCTTGCCCCGGTTCATGCGTTTCAGCTCGTCGCTCCACGACCTGACCCAGGAGAGTTCCAGGAGGATCTCTCCGCGAGAGACGAGGTTCCCGTTGATGCGGGCCCAATCCCTCTTATATCCACTGGTGCATCCCATTTGACGTGGCATCTCTGTTTCACAACGCCTTATCGCGTTGCTGACGTAATAAGGCGGATGCCACACTCCGATTTATTCAACACAGTTACCGTTCGGGAAAGGTATTTCAGGGTCACGGCCGATGAGGCCAATCGTAGGGGAGTGAATCGCTGGTGCACCGTCACGCGGTAGCCTCGGTCGCAGTCCTGTGCGTGACCATGTTGCTCGCCGGGCCATTCGTTGCGACGGCCTCGACATCGTATGCCCACTTCATCGATTACAGCGAGGACAACTACAAGGTCGTGTTCATCTCGGGCAACTTCACCGCCAAGGTGACGAAGATCAAGCCGATGGTCGTCTTCGAGCATACGAACCCCGTGCTCTCGCCCACGTTCAGCGTGAGCTGTCCGAGGCTGTACGTCTTCAACGACTCGAACCACGATGGGCTCTTTGAGCGATCCGAGATCCTCTACGAGAGTTACCTCGACTCCCAGCACGTGATCTGGAACGTCTCCGGGATGGGACTCGCGAACACATCGGCAGGCGGGGAATACGCGCAGGTCACGATGCGCACGAACGCGTCCCTGTACCCCAAGAGCGAGGACGTCACAGGCACGCCAGTGGTTAGCGACTGGGGCAAGGTCGCATTCTGCTACCGCATATCTGAGCGGAGCGTGAACTACACGAACGCCCTCGGGACGTACGAGGTCCGGGGCAGGACGGAGATGACCGTGGAAGTCACCATCGACCTGCTAAAGCGCGTGAACGCCACGGGCGTCGTTCTGGAGGTCTACATAAGCGGGGGAGGCGCCACGAACATGATGATGTTGAGGCAGGGGACGCCGTCCGGAGGCAGCACGACTGTCAAAGTGTCGAGCAGGATAGACGAGACCGCCTTCGGTGCCAACTTCACTCGCAGATTCATCCAGACTAACAGGCCCACCCAGGACATATGCATCGCGAAGGAGGACGGCATGGCCCAGGCATTCTATCACTTCAGCTCGGCGCCGACAAACGGCATGGGAGGGAACGCCAGCATCGTCCCGATGAACTCGTCCTACTACACCGATGGCGCGGGACTGTTCCTGCACCAGGCGTTCTTCACGACGAACGAGACCAAGACCATCGTCCAGGAATCGTCCCTCGGCATAGACGAGCGAGGATTCGCGGTCGATGTCCGGGGATGGCTCCAGAGCCATCTTGCGCTCCTCATGGCCGTCTGCGGAGGGATGGCGAGCGTGGCCCTGGTGGCAGTCTTCGTCGTGATGCGCAGGCAGCGCGAGAGATACCCGCCAGCGGGCGGGGCGTGCTCCCCCGAGCAGCAGAAGCCGATCTAGACCCAGATGGCATGCCTTCTCCGCATCGCGCCCTCGCTCATCCCGAGCTTCTCCATGAGCGTGGCGACGATGCCGTCAAGGTAGATCAGTGTGGCGTCCTCGAAGAGCGTCCCCATCGGCGCGAGCCTCTTGTGCTCATCGTCTTTCGGAGGCTCGATGTGGATGACGACGTTTGAGGCCGTCGCGAGCTTCGAGTGGTCGTTGGCAGTGATTGCCACGACCCTCGCCCCGACCCTCCTCACGATGTTGGCCGTCTGGATCGCGGACATGGTCTCGCCGGTGTATGACACGATGACCACGAGGTGTCCCTCCTCGACGATGGGCGTGATGGTCTCACCGATGAAGAAGACCTCGAGGCCCATCTGTACCAGCCGAATCGCGAAGGCCTTCGCAATGAGCCCCGACCTCCCGACGCCGTAGATGAATATCCTCCTAGACCCCAGGATGTGGTCGACGAACTTCTCCGTCTGCTCGATGTCGTTCTCGAAGGTCCTTCCAATCGCTTTCAGTATGTAGCCGACGCTTTCCCTCATCTGCGTTTCTTCTCCTTCTTCACTGCCTTCTTCACCGGCTTCGTCGTCTTCTCAGGTCTCGCCACCATCTCTGGTTTGGCGACGACCTTGGTCTCCCTGGATACCTTCTTAGCGAGAACGCGTTCGAGTATGACCTTCATGTACATCGCGTCGTGCTCCAGCAGGGGGGAGCCCGATATGATCGTCATGGGCTGGTTCCGCACGACTATGGCCTCCGCGAGGGGCTCGAACCTCAGGTCCCCCTTCTTGATGGACGTGAACCTCTTCTCGTTCCCGCCCTCATGCTCCACTCCCGAGAAGTGCGTGTAGAACGCCCCGCCCGTGTGCTCCCAGACCTTGTCCAGGAGAGCGTCGAAATCCTTCGGCTCTCTCAGAATGCCGTTCTCGCGGGCGTGGTAGTGGGCGAAGTTCGCCACTGGAATCGTGCCCGGGACTTCCCTGCAAGTCTTGAGGACCTCCGAGAGCGACCCGAAGATTTCCTGCCGGCCGCTCAGCTCGAGCCCGATGGACGATGCGATGCCGTGCCTCCTGTACCACTTCGCGAGTTCCCCGATGCGCCCAGCAATCCTCTTTTGGGCAGTCTTGGGTGTCACATCGCCGTATAGCCCCATGTGCGTGACCACGACCTCGGCCCCGAGATCCTTGGCCATTATTCCGGCCCATCGGATGGAGTCCATGCTCTTGAATGAGAGCTCGCCCTCCCCGACGAGGTCCATGTAGTACGGCGTGTGGATAGAGAGCGTCACGTCTAGCTCGTCTGCCATCGCTCGGAGCTGCCTCAGCTCTTGGAAGCTCCTGGCGATGCCGCTCGTGAGGGACACAAGCATGTCCCCCTTCCTGATGGGCTCCGTCAGGTCCGAGATTGACTCGTCCTTGCTCCCCTTCTTCCTGAGAATCTCGATGACCATGTCATTGGCCAGGTCCACGGGCTTGAGGCCAATCTCCTCGGGCTCGGACGGCCTTTCTGCGACATGCGCGCGGACGAGCTGAGCCTCAAGGGCCGTGAGGCCGAGGTTGTGCACATCCTCAATCCCGTCCTTCAGGGTGCGCCCCTTGCATGAGAGCGGGATGCCAGCGGGACCGAAACGTATCATCTAACCTCTCGGACGATGCGGGATTTTCCGTGTATACTATTCGGCATATATATCATCTGTTGGACGTATCGTCTCGGCACGCGTCCTGGCGCAGGCCGTTCGGCATAATCCCCTCAATAGTATGCCCCGGGAGCATGCCAGGCCTCTTTGGCCAGCAGTGATGGCGCATCCAAATCTTTATAAACGGTACTCACATTAGCTCGCCTGCTCTCTTGATGTCGGAGGAGTCAGAATGGGAATAAGAAGCAGGAAGTCCAATCCCAACCTCGTCACCCTCATACAGCGTCTGAAGGATGTCGGAAGGGTCAACGAGGCACCTGTCTGGCGAGACATCGCTCTGCGACTGGAAAGCCCCGCCAAGAACTGGGCCGAGATAAACGTGGGTAAGATAAACCGGTACGCGGACGAGGACGAGATCGTCGTGGTACCTGGCAAGCTGCTGGGCGCGGGCGAGATCGAGAAGAAGGTCACCGTAGCGGCCTACAGGGCCTCAGTGCAGGCGAGGGACAAGATTGAGAAGGCTGGCGGACGGAGCATGTCCATCGAGGAACTCGTGGCTCAGAACCCAAAGGGTTCCAAAGTGAGGATCATGGGGTGAGCAGATGGTGGATCTAGAAACCAAGATGCCCGCCGTCATAGATGCAGACGGGCTGATACTCGGGAGGCTATGCTCCCATGTCGCGAAGAGGCTCCGCGGTGGCGAGGAGATTGTCATAGTCAATGCTGAGAAGGCGGTCATATCTGGGCGGAGGGCGCAGCTGTTCGAGTTCTACAGACACAGGAGGAACCGGGCCAGCAGCCAGACGAAGGCGAAGGGCCCGTTCTATCCCAGGACGGCAGACATGATACTGAAGCGCACCGTCCGCGGGATGGTCGAGTACAGGAAGCCTGCGGGTCGAGCGGCGCTGAAGCGGCTCACGGTCTACCTGGGCCTCCCGAAGGAGTTCAAGAATGCGAAATTGGAGACCCTGGATTCTGCCAGGAAGCCGTACCTGTCCAAGTACGTCCGACTGGGAGAGATATCCAAGGAACTTGGCGCGCGTCAAGGGGTGGCCTGATGGCGAAGGTTGTTGTTGCCAGCGGCAAGAGGAAGAGCGCCGTCGCGAGGGTCAGCGTCAGGAAGGGCAAGGGGCTCGTGAGGGTGAACAACGTGCCCGTCGAGCTGCATGAGCCGAAGCTGGCGAGGGTCATGATCATGGAGCCTCTGACGCTGGCAGGCGACAGGTCGGCCAAGGTCGACATCGACGTCAATGTGCAGGGCGGAGGCGTCATGGGCCAGGCGATGGCGTCCAGGACAGCGCTCGCCAAGGGCCTCGTGCAGTTCCTCGAGGACGACGACCTCGAGAAGATGTATCTCCTATATGACAGATCCCTCCTGGTATCAGACCCGCGCAGGAAGCTCCCCAAGAAGCCGGAGGGCAGGGGCGCGAGGAAGAAGCACCAGAAATCGTACAGGTGATGTGAATGATAATCCCAGTAAGGTGTTTCACGTGCGGCAAGGTCATCAGCAGCGCGTTCGAGGACTTCGTGAAGAGGGTCGAGCTCGGCGAACCACCCGAAGACGTGCTCGACTCGCTCAAGCTCGATAGATACTGCTGCCGTAGGATGCTGCTGACCCACGCAGACCTTATTGACGAGGTCGCGCCCTACTGAACCGCCGTCGGCGCCTTCCAGTCCGTGCCTCTCCTGTGGGCCCGTGGGGTAGCTTGGTATCCTTCCAGCTTGGGGTGCTGGTGACTCGCGTTCAAATCGCGACGGGCCCACCTGGCTATTTGCTCAATTAGCAGGAATTGAGTTTCTAGGGGCTGACCAAGCTTCCTCGAGATCTTCGAACGCGTGCTGGTGGCTTGTGCAAGTGCGGTTGGTGCACTTCGGTCTCCTGAGGAGCGCCCCGCGCTCCTCAGGGCGTTCTTCTGTCGTCTCACAACGCAAGCCGGTCTGTCCCAGTCCGCCTTCCAGCCACCCCGCACCGCAGAGTCATCCCATCCTGGAGCCGAGCAGACCCTGTGTCAAG
>JBBIUZ010000043.1:0-11641 GCA_037439985.1 Methanobacteriota archaeon
ACAGTAAGGTGCCGACAATGACAGACAAGAAGGAGAAGATACTCAGGGTCGTCCAGGCCAAGTCCGCGGACGACGGCAAGGGGATAGCGAGGGTGGACCCCGCCCTGATGAAGATTCTGTCCCTCGAGCAGGGGGACACGGTCGTCATCGAGGGCACGAAGAGCACCGCTGCCACTGTCTACATGGGCTACCCCGAAGACGAGAACAGGGGCACCGTGAGGATCGACGGTACGATAAGGAAGAACGCCGGGGTAAGCATCGACGACAAGGTCGGCATCAGGAAAGCACTGCCCAAGCCGGCAACCAAGGTCATGCTCGCCCCCACGCAGCCGCTGAAGATCCTCGGAGGGGAGGAGTACCTCGCCCAGAACCTGGAGGGGCGGCCCGTGATGAAGGGGGATCTGCTCGACATAAACATCATGGGCAGAAAGTTCGACCTCATGGTCCAGACGATCGCGCCGGGCGCAGAGGTAGTGATCATCCAGAACTTCACGGAGATCAAGCTCAGCGAGAGGCCCGCCAAGGAGGAGGTCGCGAAGGGCCCGAAAGTGGCCTACGAGGACATAGGCGGGCTGCACGAGGAAGTCAACAAGGTCAGGGAGATGATCGAGTTGCCGCTCAGGCATCCCGAGCTGTTCGAGAAGCTCGGGGTGGATGCCCCCAAGGGCGTGCTCCTGCACGGCCCCCCTGGGACCGGCAAGACGCTCCTCGCCAAGGCCGTGGCCTCCGAGACGAGCGCCAACTTCGTTTCCATCGGCGGTCCGGAGATCATGAGCAAGTTCTACGGGGAGAGCGAGGAGCGCCTAAGGGAGATATTCAAGGAGGCGGCCGAGAACGCCCCCAGCATCATATTCATCGACGAGATCGACTCGATCGCCCCCAAGCGGGAGGAAGTGACCGCGGAGACCGAGCGCAGGGTGGTTGCGCAACTGCTCGCGCTCATGGACGGCATGGAGGGGAGGGGCAAGGTGGTCGTAATCGGCGCGACCAACAGGCCGAACGCCCTCGACCCCGCAATCAGACGGCCCGGGAGGTTCGACAGGGAGATCGAGCTGCCGATCCCGAGCAAGGACGGCAGGCTCGAGATAATCCAGATACACACCCGGGGCATGCCTCTGGCGGACGATGTCGACCTCCAACAGCTCGCCACTATTACACACGGCTATGCTGGCGCGGACCTGGCGGCCCTCGCGAGGGAAGGCGCGATGCGCGCCCTGAGACGGATACTTCCGGACATCAATCTCGAGGACGAGACCATCCCCGCTGAGACGCTCAACGGCCTGAAGGTGGGCATGGACGACTTCATGGACGCCTTCAGGGAGCTGCAGCCCTCGACTCTGAGAGAGGTCCTGCTCGAGACGCCCAACGTCAAGTGGGAGGATGTGGGAGGGCTCGAGGAGGCGAAGCAGGAGCTGATGGAGTCCGTCGAATGGCCCCTCAGGTACGGAGCGCTCTACAAGCACATGGACGCCAAGCCCCCGAAGGGCGTGCTCCTGTACGGACCCCCTGGGACGGGGAAGACGCTCCTCGCGAAGGCAGTTGCGACCGAGAGCCAGGCGAACTTCATCGCCGTCAAGGGGCCCGAGATGCTGTCCAAGTGGGTGGGCGAGAGCGAGAAGGCGGTCAGGGAAATCTTCCGGAAGGGGCGTCAGGCCGCGCCATGCGTGATATTCCTGGACGAGATCGATTCCATCGCCCCTGTCAGGGGCATGGCCAACGACCAGGGGGTGACCGAGCGGGTCGTGAGCCAGATCCTGACGGAGATGGATGGGCTCGAGGCATTGCATAATGTGACGGTCATCGCGGCGACGAACAGGATCGATATGCTGGACCCCGCTCTGGTCAGGCCTGGGAGATTCGACCGACTCGTCTTCATCGGTCCTCCGAACCTGGAAGCAAGAAAGGAGATCCTGAAGATACACACGAAAGGGAAGCCCCTTGGGAAGGATATCGACCTTGACAGGCTTGCGACGAGGATGGACCACTACACAGGCGCTGAAATGGCGGCCGTGTGCAACGAGGCTGTGATGCTGTCCATAAGGGATTACGTGCTGGGCGGGGGCGATCTCGACGAGGACAAGGTCAGCAGGACCAAAGTAGAAATGAAGTACTTCGAAGAGGCTATGGAGCACGTGGAGCCGATGAGCGAGGGCGACCTCAAGAAGTACGAGAACGTCTCGCTCGGCACCATGTACCGATAGCGACCGTGACTATGGCGCGCGTGCATGACGGAATGAAACGCAGGTACCGAAGATGGCAGTGAAGAGGGAAGAGCTGATTGACAGGATCCGCGAAACGCTTGCAAAGGCCGGCTTCTTCGTGTCCGATCCGCACAACATTAGGAGCATCAGCTTTGACATCATCGCGCGGAGGGACAAGCAGCTCCTGATCATCAAGGCCTTATCGAACATCGACTCGCTCTCGTCCGACGACGCCGAGGAGATGCGGGTTCTCGCGACCTGCCTGGACGCGAAGCCGATGGTCATAGGGCTGCATTCCAGCGCGGGCAAGCTCCGCGAGGGCATACTCTACTCGCGGTTCAGCATCTCAATCATCTCAGAGGCCACGTTCCACGAGCACATGCTCGAGGGCGTCCCGCCGTTCGTCTACGCGGTCCCTGGAGGGCTGTACGTGCAGCTCGACGGCGAGGCCCTGAGGAGGATCAGGGCGGAGAGGAACATCTCCCTGGGCATGCTGGCGGAGATCGCGGGCGTCTCGAGGAAGGCCATCCAGATGTACGAGAGCGGCATGGGCGCCATGATAGACATCGCCTCCAGGATCGAGGAGTTCCTCAACGAACCGATCGTTGTCCCGCTCGACCCGTTCTCGTGCTCCGCCGAGGCGGCGAGGACACTCAAGACCTTCGAGAAGTTCGAGAAGCTGAACCAAGACGTGTTCGAGCTGCTGAAGGAGATAGGGTATTCCGTCGTGCCCACGATAAGGTGCCCCTTCGACGCGCTCGCGAGTGAGGACGAACTGATGCTGCTCACGGGGATAGGCGACGACGACAAGATCACCGCCCGAAAGGCGCGCGTGGTCGGGAACATATCGCGCGTTACGGAGAAGAAGTCGGTCATATTCGTAAGGCAGAAGACATCCGTGGAGGAGATCGACGGGACCCCGCTGATAACGAAGGACGAGCTGCGCAGGGCGGACGACTCGGATGACGTCCTGGAACTCATACTGCAGCGCGAGAAGAGGTTGAAGGCATGAGGCTCGAGACGGTCGGGGCGAACGGCCGGACTGTGAGCCTCCTCGGGGTCATCAAAGGGCTCAAGAGCGAGGTGGAGAGGGTGCAGTCCGCCTTCGATGTGGTCGAGCCCGATGTCGTGGCGATCTCGATATCCAAGGAGGAGCTCGAGGGGCTGCGCAACATGCCCGAGGACTTCGTGCCCGACCTGTCCAGGTACGAGCAGATATACGCCGACGGCCTGAGCAGATTTGGCGAGGTCGCCGCGCCGCCCCCGTGTTATGTGGCCGCTCTCGAACTCGCCGACCACAGAGGCATACGACTAGTCCCGGTAGACCTGGACGAACAATCCTATTCGGACCTGTACTGCGCGGTGGTGCCCGGGACGACCCTCTTCAGGCACTCGACGCGCACCTGGCTGATGAAGCGCAGACGATTCAGCGATGAAGGCCCGGAGGAGTTCGTTCGCAGCTGGGACAGGGTCGTTAACAACCTCGAGGGGTTCCGCGCGATCGAGGAGAAGCGCGCGACCGCCATGGCGAACGGTGTCCTCGCACTCGCTGATGGCTCCAGGAGCGTCCTGGCAGTGATCGAGCTGGAGCGTGCCGACGAGGTCGCCGAGCTTGTCACGAGCGGGTTGGAGAAGGCATCCCCTCATCTGCAGTAGTGCCCCCGCTGGGGCAGCGCCTGACTTTCCCCTGCCAGAGCATGTGCCGCGCTAGGGAGTACCGTCAAGTGCCGTCGCAATCACGATGGCCAGCCATGCCCCGAGGCCCCCGTTGTTCCCAGACGTGTAGGGTACCAGCCAGCTGATCACAGGATAGTATCTCCAGTGCGTGGACGAGCCCGAGTAGAGGTTCATGTAGAACCCTAGGAACGAGTTTTGGAACCCATTGGAACCGCTGCCAGTCGAAGTGTAGTTCGCGACGATGATGTCCGTGAAACCATCGCCGTTGACGTCGACAGCCCCGAACAGGGTCGGAGCGATGCCGGTGAAATGACTGACTTTGACCGAGGCGGTCACAGCCATGGATGAGTCCGACGCAGGCTGCCCAGGCATGACCTGCCAGACCGAGCCCGTCCACGTGTACACATCCCAGCGAGAGTTCTTCGCAGCCACTATCTCCAGGTATGGAGCGCTCGCAGTCGGAGGTCCATCGATAGCGGCAGCCCGGACGCATATGAGCGAGTTGTCCGCGACGACGCTATGCCCCGTGTACCCGACGAACAACTTGGTGTAGACGGCCAGCTGGTCGATCATGACATATGAGGTGTACTTCCCAGAATCGGTCGAGAGCGAGTCCGTGATCATGACATAGATCTGCCTGTTCATGACCGTCGACGGAAGCGCATACGCATAGGTGGTCCAGGTGGTGCTGTTGAGGGTCATCACTGGGACGAAGACATTCCCGTCGACCGAATACCATACGTAGAAGACCTCACCCGGTTGCGGGTTCCCGCTGAAGTCGCCGATCCTGGCAGTCACCCTCAGCTGCTGATCTGGCGTGTTCGCGAGCGTCTGGAACTTCATCATCACCTTCACCGAGCTCGATAGGGGGGAGGTCTGCCCGCCAGCCGTGCCGTTCTCCTGGAAGGCGATCCATGCCCCACCAGCGGTCTCAGTCGCCTGGATCGTCCCGTTGGACCATTTGCCTGCGATGACTTTGTACCCCACGGAGTTGTAGCTCGTGTTCTGGAGGATCTGCTTGACGCCCGGGCCTATCGTGAAGTAGTTCACGTTCACCCCGGAACTGCTGCTGCCGGTATACGCCGCCCCAGACTTGTCGGCAGTCACGATGTCCGGATGACCGTCGCCGTTCACGTCGGCGATGTCGAAGTCCACGGTAGATGTCCCCGTGGATTTCGAGAAGAGCCCTGCGCTCATCTGCGGCTTGAGCGTGGGGTCGTAGAAGTACTTCAGGTCGTATATCCACAGCTTCCCGCCGGCAAGGACGACGAGATCGGCCTTCCCGTCCCCTGTCATATCCACAAGCGAGATCTTGCTGACCACCCCGGTCCACTTGATCGTTGATGGCGGGTTGAATACCCAGCCCGTCGACCCGTACGTCGTGTTGTATATCACAATCGTTCCGGACGAGGTGGGTACGCCGTTGCTCGTCGGTTCCGAGACATACGCGAAGTCCTGATGGCCGTCGCCATATATGTCTCCAAACGCGATCCACTGAATGGGCTTACTAAGCCCGTCAGGGCGGTTGATGGCGCTTGCCGACTGCCAAATGCCATAGATGTTCAGAGTATTCGTGAGTAGGTACAGCTGGTTTGTTGTCGACTGGGCCACGAGAATGTCTTTGTGCCCGTCACCGTTGACGTCACCCACGGCCATCGCCGTCACGCTGTAGTCAGGTATATTGCCCCCCGTAACAATCCACTCTGTCAACAGCTCCTGGGTCGAGAACAAGTTGTTGTTCTGAGTGTAGTAGAGGTAAGTCCTCGTTTCGAAGTTGCCTTGATTGCCTGAGCCCATGCCGGTGGCTCCTTCAATGAAGTCCGCTCTTGCGCCAGCGCCGGCAATGAACACCTGGGCCGAGAGCGAGTACAGCCCCTCATTGGTGTCGTTGAAGTTCGTGATGATGAGCGTGTAGGAGTTCGTGCCTGCCCGCCATAGTACACCGTTGTTCAAGCGCAAGTCAATGCTGAAGTTGTAGTGGTTCGCATCGAGCTTCATGACCTTGCTGATCATGTTCCCAGCGGGGGGCATGCCAAACAACTCCGCCGTGCCCGTCATGTCCACTATCCTCACATCGGCGCAGCTTGGTGAAGGCGGATATGTCGCGTCCTGGACCAGGACCGAAACATAGATCTTGTACATGTTGGCCGATGAGACCTGGAAAGGCGTGCTCTTGTTGCCCCAGGAGCCGGTGTAGTCGGGCAGCATTGACATCGTTATCTTCGGGGTGAATTGGATCGGATTGCCCGGCTGGGTCACGGTTATCGTCACTGTCTGTTGGAAACTCGCCTGGGGCTTTCCTGCCGCGGGCGTGTTCCTCAGCGTCATCGTCAGCGTGTAGCTGCCTGGCGGCAGACCGAACGTGCTGAACTGGCATTCATAGATGTAGGCATTCCCCGAATAGGATATCGGATAGAAAGGAGCAGGTGGATTCGTATTGCTGCTCCCTGTGTAGTTCGGAGAGTATATCATTCCTGTTCTGGAATCCACTATGGCAAGGGTATTCTGCCCGAAGATGTTGTTCAGCGCGCTGGCGCTCCCTGTCGTGCTGGCCACCCTGATGAAGATCCTCTCGTCCTTCACGAATGTCGTTCTCTTGTCAGCGGTGTTCGCCTGTCCGGTTCCCACACCGTTGACCTTCAGCTCGCCATATATGCCCCACCCGTATGTATCGTACCTGTTGTCGACATAGCTCGGGAAGCCAGCATCACCAAAAGGCAGCCCGCTCGTGTTCCAGTACGTAGGCTGGCCAGACACTGGCTGAACTGGCAGCTTGGTGATGCTCATCTTGTACGTCGACTCGGAAGCATGTCCTTTCTTGTCGGCTGCATGGATCAGAATCGTAGCGCCGTCAAGGATCTGGGCGCTGAGGCCGGAGGCCCTCACATTCCAGAAGTCCCATCGGTAGACATCCCCGCTGACGTTCTGGTACGGTCTCTGCGCATACTGTGGGAGGTTCCCCTGGAGCTGCTGCGTGTTTATCCAGATCTGGCTGTTGTTGAGGTCGTTGTCCGGGTCGGTGATCGTGACATAGAACGAGAAGTTGTCCCACTCAAGAACCGGATCGGGCGTGGGAGTCGCGTTGTTCGAGTCAACCCACCTCTGCCCGATGATGGGCGGGCTCTGCCCCGATCCTCCCGTCACCTGGCTCGTCCAGACCGCCACCTTCTTGGAGAGGTCGACGACGGTAACGGTTATGACGCTCGAGTATGTGGTCCCGTTTATCTGCTTGGACCAAGTCATGCCCGTCGTCCATGCTGAAACGCCGCTCATACTGGGGTCACTGGTGAAGTTGTACCCCATCGCCTGGGAGTCCTTGTCAATCAGAATCATGGTCTGCGAGGCCTTGAGCGAGACGCCCCCGGCGTGAGTGATCGAGATGGCCGCCTTGGTGCCATTATCGCTGAACGTGACTCCGGCGGAGAAGGTCGCGTGGACCTGTTGCTGCGGCACGGGCATCGTCTGCACGAACGCCATGATGCTGCTGAACAGGATGACCGTTATCATAAGAATCAGGATGTTGCCGATGACCTCGGACACCCCGCTCTTGCTCGACCAATGCTTCGTCTTCCTCACTTCGAAATTCACGGTCTCAGTCCTCGGGGAGAGAACACTCTCTTGTGACTGTAGAAACCATGACCCGGACCGTATTTAAACGTGCTGCGGTGGTTACCAGTTACCAGCCGGACTTACGACCAAGGCCAGGAGCGGGAGCACCACGGTTAAATAAGGAGCAGTCGCATCAGAAACCACAATGCAGGAGTCCGGCCAAATCAACGTCAACGACAGGGTCCTCCTTCACCTGTCGAAGCTCGCGACGGATGTGCGTCCCGACGAATTCCCCTCCGAGAGCACGCAGGCAGGGATCGCCTTCGCTGTGGGCATATCGAGGACGCATGTGCCCCGGGCGGTCAAGGGCCTCGTGAAGGACGGCCTGATCGAGGAGTTCACCTCCAGAGTCAGAGGGCGCGAGAGAAGGATGAACGTCTACTCCGTCACGCAGAAGGGGCTCGGGAAGGCCGAGGACTTCTGGGCGGCCGCGCAGGACCTCGTGTTTACGGTCATGAGGGACGGAGGACTCACCAAGATGACGGGCAGGGAGATGGGCGCCCTGCTCGGGAGGGGAAAGACCATGGCGGCGATCTCGCAGATGACTGACGGCATCATCGTGATCGACGGGCGGGGGAAGCCACGGATGCGCTGCCTCGAGGACGCCCCTCATCTCGATGCTTTCTACGGCAGGGAGGCCGAGCTGCGCGCAATCGATGCGTTCGTTGAATCGGCCAGACGCGCGCTCGTCCTGCTGGGGAACAGGGGATATGGCACGACGGCGCTTGCGAGGAGGTTCGTGGAAACAAGGGAAGACCTGGACGTTCTCTGGGTGGACCTGGGCCGCCGGACAAGCACCGGCGAGTTGCGCTCGAGGATTGTCGGGTTCGGTAAGAGGGTCAGCAAGGACGTCGAAACGCTGGCCGACGCCCTCGGGCTCGAGACGGCGCTCTATGTGTTCGACGGCTACTTCTCCGTCGACGAAGAGATCGTGGAACTCTTCTCGTCGCTGGTCGACCTTGCCGACGGGGCCAAGCTGATCGTGACCGCGCGCCAGGAGATGCCGGTATACGACAGGTTCTATCACAAACCGCAGGTCGATTCGGGAATCGTGGAGGAGCTCAAGATTGCCGGGTTGGACCAGGAGAGCGCGAAGAAGCTGCTCGGGAACGACCGGATCGAGCAGGACGCCCTCAGGCGCGTGCTTGGAATGACCAGATGCCAGCCCATGGCCCTCAAGATGCTCAGGGATGGGGACCTCGAAGGCCTGAAGAGGAACACCGTCCTCACGGCCGAGGAGGTGCGGTACTTGCTCTTCCTCAGGGAGAAGACTGGGTGAGGGCTCACCACTCGACGCCCTTCCTGGGCTTCAGTCCCTGGGCGTACGGATGTTTCGCGCTCTCGATGATCGAGACGTAGTCGGCACGCCTGACGAACTCGGGCGGGGCGTTTCTGCCCGTCAGCACCACCTCGACCCCTTCCCCTCGGGAACCCAGTATTTCCAGGACCTCATCCGCCTTCACTAGTCCGAACGATGCGGCCACATTCACTTCGTCGAGGATGATGAAGTCACAGGTGCCCTCGGCGATTATCCTCTTCAGATAGACCAAGGCGTCCCTGGCGCGCTCGCGGTCCCCGCCTGTCAGATGCTTCGGGTCCACGAACTTGCCCGTCCCGAATTGCATGACCCGCACATTCTTCAGCCGTTCGGCGGCGACTGCCTCGCCCGTAACCCCGCCGGTCTTC
Source organism: Methanobacteriota archaeon (assembly GCA_037439985.1). Taxonomy (GTDB): domain Archaea; phylum Thermoplasmatota; class Thermoplasmata; order UBA10834; family UBA10834; genus COMBO-56-21. The sequence goes on from JBBIUZ010000043.1 coordinate 9,174, forward strand.
ATGAGCTGGATGATGCACACCCTGAAGTCGTGCCCGGACGCTCTCATCGCCAGGCCGAACGCGGCAGTCGTCTTGCCCTTGCCAGGCCCCGTGATGACATGGATCTTTCCGAGGTCGTTGATACGCGGCACCGAACCTTGAGGGGCGTCTGCCCAGAAAAAGATGCTAGTCCGTGCCTGATTGGTCCGTCGATCCCTGCAGAGGCCCGTCCTCGGGGAGCGAGAACTCGCGCTCGAGAAAGCCCATCTGCTGCGTCTCGAGCGTCCGAGGGTCCAATGGGACGAGGAGAGAGGATCCAGACATCGCGACCTCCTCGTTCGTGAGCTGAATCGCCTTCATGACCGGTCCGAAGCCGTTCTCAGTGATCAGGTACTCCAGCCCGTCAAGGAGCACGACTGAGCCCGGGCTGGCCTTGACGAAATCGGAGATGGTGGTATGTATCTTCATGAGCCTGGTCGGCTCGAGGCTGATGGCCCCGCCTGTCGACTTGGACGACTTCGCGATCCACATGATTGGACAGTCCAGGCCGTAGAGTCGCTGCGCCCTTGCTGGATGCATGCGCGTGATCACGAGGCCGCGCCTTCCCTCTGCCAGAAGCCTCTTCAGATACTCGTATGCCCGACTGACCCCGTTGTTGACGAACAGGTACGAGTTCCCGCTCTTGAAAGGCGGCACCTCCTCGCCGTTCATGTCAGGACTTACCTCAGACCAGCCTGAACCGCAAGGCCCTCGTCGGTGATGTCGATGAGCTGCCGGCCGGTCGTGTGCTTCGTCCCGCGCATCTTGAGCACCTCGAGGAACTTGCGCCTGACCTTCTCCTCCTCCGGGTAGGACAGCATCACGACGCCATCGACCATATACGATTCCTGGCTGTGCGAGATGTCCTCATAGCTGAGCTCGGCCGTGACGAGCGTGAGGCAGTCGAATGCCTTGAGGTAGGCGAACAGCTCGTGCATGAACTCCCTGGTCTCCCCCCTCCACTGTAGCATGTCGGTCATAGGGGTGATCGGGTCAATCACGATCCTCTGAGGCTGGTGCTGCTCGATCTTCTTCTTGATTATCGTCAGCATGTCGCTCGGGTTCTTCATCAGGGTCGGACCGATGTCGATGAAGTTGACGGTGCCCTTCTCGACGATCTCCTGGTTGTAGAAGGAGAACGACGACAGGAACTTCTGGACGAGCCACTGCGGCTCCGAGATCGCGGTGATGTACAGTCCCTTCTCACCCTGCCGCGCCCCGTGGAACAGGCTCTGGACGGCCAGAGTCGTCTTCCCCGTCCCCGGCTCCCCTGCGACGAGTATCGCGGACGGGAACGGGAAGCCTCCTTGAAGCATGCCGTCGAGCCCCGGGATGCCCGTGGTCTTCCTCGTCATGTCACAGCACCTCCGTGTCGATGACGAACACGCACCTTTCGTCTCCCTTCGAGATGCACTTGCGTTCGTGGCAGTACACGTCCTTTCCCGTGCGCTCCTCGAACACCTTTGCCAGGATCCCTCTCAGCATGTGGCATGTGGGGGAATCGGAGTTGGATGTCTCGACTGAGCCGGCAGCAGTTATCGTGTCGCCCTCGAAACTGATGTCGGAGACCCAGCCCTCCCTGATGAGCGAATCTCTTATCCGGTTCAGGTCGGTGCCCGCGCTTCTTATCAGCCTGTCGCCGATGATACGGCCACTTCTGTAAAACATCCCGTGGGACGCGAAAGTCATCACTGTCTCATACAGCCTCTTTATCTCGACAAGCTCCTCCCTCCGGAGCTTGATTGCACGCTCGGGTTGCTCCATGAAATCCACCTCGTCCCTCGGGGGGCTATTTATCTCCAAGTCGGGACTTATACCTTTTGGTGTGGGGTTCGCTGAGAGGTTCGCTGGCTCCGGACAGGTTAATCTAGTCAGTGTGTCTACGGATGGGTCGTGATCGAGGTAGAGTGCAAGTTCGTGTCCCCTGGGAACGGGAAGGTCGAGGCGGCCCTGGCGCGGCTGGGGGCCGAGAAGGTCCGCGAGGGTAAGCTCGAGGACCTGTACTTCGCCCATCCATCAAGGGATTTCGGACAGTCCGACGAGGCGCTCCGACTGAGGAAGACTGGCGAGGGGGCCGAGCTGACCTACAAGGGCGCGCGGATGAAGACGGAGTCTGCGAAGGCCCGCGAGGAGATCACGCTTGGGATCGACAACCCCCTAGCAGCACAGAGGATCCTCGAGAGGCTCGGATTCAGCGAGCTGTGTGTGGTTCGGAAGAACAGGTCGAGCTACTTTTTGGACAAGCTGAGGGTGGATGTCGACAACGTCGAGGACCTAGGTGAGTACGTCGAGCTGGAGTCCCTGACCGAGGCCCCCGCCAGGGCTGCGAAGCTGTCCCAGCTTGCGAAAGCGGAGCTCGGTCTGGAGAAGCTGGAGCGGAGGACCTACCTGGAGATGCTGCTCGAGAAGCGACACGCTGGGCAGATCCACTGAACGCCCGGACACACTGT
>JBBIUZ010000044.1:0-1166 GCA_037439985.1 Methanobacteriota archaeon
ACGCCATGAGCGAGGACGGGGTAGGCCCCGTCCTTGTTGACCACCTCGAATGCGGAAATCGACCACCATAGCTCGTGTCGGCTTTTGCAACAGGCTCCGTCCGAGGTCCTGGTCTCCCACGCGGATGTGTCCAGCCTACCTCTTTCCGGCCTTCCTACGCGGGCCCTTGACCCTCTTCGCGGACTCCTTGGGCTCGACTCTGACGACCGTCCTTCCTCGCGGGTACATCGTGCCGCACATCTTGCACACGTCGACCTCGCAGTACCTCTCGTCCTGCGTCGAGATGATCTTGATGATGCACGGGCTGTCGCACAGCGGGCACTTCTCGGTAGCCATCTAATCGCTCCTCTCTCCGAACCTCTTCCTCAGCACGGTATGGATGCCCTCCGCGATAACCCTGCCGATGCCGTCGACTTTCATAAGGTCATCGACGTCTGCGTCGGCGATGCCCTTGACGCTCCCGAACCTCTCCAGGAGCCGCTGGGCGAGCGTGGCCGACACGTTCGGGAGCCCCTGCACCAGGAACATCTGCCTGCTGGGCACGTCCAGAGTGGTCTGCAAGCTCCAGCTGCCTTGTCGCTTCGCCTCCTCCTGTCTGAACAAGGAGCCCACCGCGGAAGCCGTCTCGTCCGCGTCCGACGTGGACAGGGCTGGCATGTGATACTCCGAGAGGAGCGAGCTCAGGGCGTCGTAGACGGCGGCGTTGCCCGCTTGCACGCCTTCGCCCTCGGCCTTCCCCTGAACGATCAGGATCGGGTGAAGGTACTCGTGTTTCAGCTTCGCCAGGCATGACTGCATCGACCCGTCCGATATGCCCGCGATGAACTCGCCGACGGTCCTGAACGCGACGGCGACCCTCTTCGATATCAGGATATCCGCGTCCTCGAGCTCGCGCACCTCAGCCGTCAGCCCCTGCCGGGCGAGGGCGTCCCCGAGCCCCGCGCGGCCGACCCTGGACGACACCACCAGCACATCCGTCCTCCCTGGGAACTGGACAAGCGACCTCTGCCCCTTCTTCTCCGAGATCGTCCTCGAGAGCTCCTCTCTGGGCGTCTCGGGCCTCATCATGGTTTCGAGCTGCACCTTCGTGAGAGGCGCCCGGGTAGGCGCGGGCTGTTCCGGCAGGCCCTTTCGCGCCCTGAGTCTCCTCTTCAGCGAATCCAGCT
>JBBIUZ010000044.1:1176-10203 GCA_037439985.1 Methanobacteriota archaeon
CGCCTTGCGCATCTGCATTTCCTTCTTCCTGCTGGACCACAGGTATGCTTCGTCCCTGGTGGACCTGGTGACGAAGACTATGACCTTCCCCGCGCGTCTCCTCCCGGTCCTACCCCGTCTCTGGATCGTCCTGATCTCCGAGGGCACGGGCTCGTAGAACACGACCAGGTCCGTCGAGGGGATGTCGAGTCCCTCTTCGGCTATGGATGTCGAGACCAGGATGTTGTACTCCCCCTTCTGGAACTTCTCTATGATCTCCTTCTGCTCCCTCTGGTTCAGGCCCAGGTCCTTGCCCTTAGTCGCCTGGCCGACAAACCTCGCGGGGCGGAACCCCTCGACCTTCTCGAGCGTCTGGGTCATCATCTCGCATGTATCCCGGTAGTGGGTGAATACTATCACCCTTGAGTCGGGCCTCGACAGGAACTGGCTCCTGAGGACGGGGATGATCTTCTCGACCTTGGGATGGTCCTTCTGCATGCTGTGGACAAGCGTCCTCGCCTGCTGGAACCTGGCATCCTTGACGAGGTCCCGGGAGGCCTTCGAGCCCCCTTTCTCGGAGCCCTCCCTGACGATCTTGTCAAAGTAGTTCTCCAGCGCGCCCCTGCCCTGTGTCTCGGCCAGCTCAACCGCGTGGTTGACCTTCATCGCCTGGGCCTGCGTGCTCGCCGCCCTGAACAGCTGGAAGTTCTTCCTCCCGGAGTTCAGCCTCGCCCTGATCACGTTTCCCGTCTCCAGGAGGTCGCGGGTCGTGACGGGCTTCTTAGGATCCAGGAAGCCCCAGACCCTGAGCTTTGCTGTCTGCTCGTCCATTATCTGCTTGAGCAGAAAGGTGACGCTCGACATGCTTGCTCGCGGCGTCGAGCAGGTGGGTGGTGCCCTGGACGTTCACCGCGACGTACTCGGTCTGGACGTCTTGAGTGTATTTCACGACGTCCTCGTCGAGCTCCGAGCGAATCTCGACGTTGGTGATGCCCAGGTTCTCGCACACCTCGGCAATCTTGGAGACATCGGAGCCAGGGGACGCGGTCATGCCGAGGGCGAGCCCGCCGGTCTCCGAGTACCCCCTGGCGATGGGCACGTAGGCGTAGTCGCCGGTCGCCCTGTGCGCCTCGTCGAAGACCACCAGGTCGACCCCATCGAGTGCTACCCGCCCTTCTTCGAGGTCGTTCTGTATGACTTGCGGGGTGGAGACGACGAGCCGGCTGCCCGCCCACTGTTCCGCCCGCTCCCGGGGCGACACCTCCCCCGTGAACACGATCGGCTCGAACCTGAGCAGGTGCTGCCTGAGGAAGGACGAGTGCTGCTCCACCAGGGGCTTGGTGGGGGCCATGAAGAGGACCTTGCCCCCCTTCCTGAGGAGCGTGTCCGCGATGACGGTGAGCGCGATGACGGTCTTCCCCATGCCGGTCGGAAGCACGACGAGCGTAGACTCGCGCAACGCCGCCGCTGCTATGTTGGTCTGGTAATCCCTTTGCTCGACCGTGCCAGGCCTTATCAATTCGTGCTCGAGGAACACGAGCCTCAGAGAACTGAGAGGGCGTATCAATCTTTTCCAGGGTCGACGAACCTAGTGGCAGCCCGCACACGAGCTGCAGGCGGATACGCCCGTCGACTTGACGCGCACAACGACGCCGGGTCCCTCGGGGGTGTCAACGGAGTCGACGATGGCATCCTTCAGCTCCTCCTCGATGCCCCTCTCGTAGATGAGCTTGAACCCATCGTTCCTGATCTCCAGGTCGTCCTCCTTCTGTTTATCGAACGCCATCATGTAGGATGGTCCAGAGCAGGAGTAGCCCGCGAAGAATATCCTGATGGGGTCTGTCTTGTTGGCTTCTTCTATGATCGCTTGGATCGTCTCTGTGGCCTTCGGAGTCACGGTCACCATGTGATAACCTCGGGTTCGCCTAGGATGCCACTGTATATAATCCTTTGCGGGCCACTTTTCAGACGGCCTTACCTGTCCGGTGCCTACGCAGCGCTCGGCCTGTCGAAGCCTTGCCCTCCGAGGGGCTTCGTCGCGTCTATGCCGACCTTCGTCGTTGTCTCGTCTGCGCTCGGATCGAGGCTGCTTCCGCGGGCGTTCTCGATGACCACGAGACCCTTGTGGCCCTGAAACCTCGTCGCGACGGCCCACTCGACATCCCTGTCGTTGAAGACATCGATGTCGTTGTCGACGACCGTGACCATTTTCATCGACGGGTGCGCGCCCAGCGCCGCCATGATTGCGTTGACCCCGTCCCCCTCTTTCTGCTTCGTGATCGAGACCACCCCATGCAGCCAGCAGCAGCCGCCCTCGGTCAGGCGCACCGCATGGACTTCGGGCACCGTGAACCCCACCGCCTTCCGGATCACGGGCTCCCGGGGCATCCCCATCAGGAGATAGTGCTCATCGGCCCCTGGAAGGATGAGCTGGAGTATCGGGTCGTCCCTGTGGTATATCCTGTCGATCTCGACGACTGGCTGCTTCCGGACTGGATCCACGGTCCCCGTTATGTCGACGAAGGGCCCTTCGTCGTGGACCTCCACGCGTCCCTCGAACACGTGCTCGGCGAACGCGGGCACGAGCAGGCCGTTCTTTATCCTCCTGACATCGACGGGCTCCCCGAGGCAGAGCTGTCTCAGCGCGCTGGCCACAGTGAGTTCGTCCTTGCCCAGCTCGAGGTTCATGGCCGCGGGCAGCATGATGGACGGGCAGAGGCCGACGGCGATGGCCACCTTCAGATCCTCGCCTTTCGCCAACGCCCTCTTGTGGAGCGCGTACAGATGCCTCGGAACGACCCTCATGGCGAACCTATTCTTCCCGATGACCATCAGCCGGTGGAAGGACATGTTCCTGATGCCCTCGAACTCCGTGACGACCACCCCAGCAGTCACGAACCTGCCGCCATCGGTCGGGTAGAACCTCGGTATGGCCGACTCGCGAAGGTCGAAGTCCGTGAGGATGTTCTTCTCAAAGGGGGCGTTCTCGATCTCCTGAGGCTGGGAAGGCGAGTCCATGGCCAGCATCATCTTCGTCGTGAGCTCCGCGGGCGATGTGCCAAGCGCCTTGGCGATCCTCTCCCGTGTAGACCACATGTTCCCGACCGCCCTGTGTCCGTCCAGGTCCTCGAAGAGCACGGGCCTCGTCGTCTCCTTCCGGAGTATCTTGGTGAGTTCGAGCTCCCTCGAGATGTGTCCCTTGACGACCGCGGTTTCCTCGAACTGACCGAGTAGCTCTCTAATGGACAACTGAGCACCTGGCCGATGGATGAGCTAATCCGTATTTCTAATCTCCTTCTTCGTCTCCTTTCTCGCGCTGGGGCGCACCCTGGGCCCTCATATCTTTTTATATCGACTAGTCAATCGAGTCGTCCGTGCACGTCGAGCTAGTCATCAGGAAGTATGCTCTCCAGAACGCGGTCCAGTTCGGCGGCAAGGCGACCGTGGGCTCCGTGCTGGGCAAGGTCATGGCGGAGAATCCGGAGCTGAGGTCCAGAGCGCGCGATGTGACCGCGCTGGCTGGAAGGATGGTCGCCGAGATCAACAGCATGCAGCCCGAGGACCAGAGGAAGGCCCTGGAAAGCGAGTCCCCCGAGCTACTGGTCAAGGAGTCGAAGGCCCGCGAGATGGGCTTGCCCGACCTCAGGAACGTCAAGGGCGAGGTCAGGATGCGCATGGCCCCGAATCCCTCGGGGCCGCTTCACGTCGGCCACAGCAGGATGGCCGTCCTCAACGACGAGTACGTGAAGCGTTATGGCGGCATCTGCTACGACAGGTTCGAGGACACCGACCCAGCCAGGATAGACCCGGATGGGTACCGGACCATACCCGAGGACTTCGCATGGCTCGGCGTCAGGATCGACAGGGCCATCATCCAGAGCGACAGGTTCGAGATATACTACGACATCGCGAGGAAGCTCCTGGAGATGGGGAAGGCCTACATGTGCACGTGCAAGCCGGAGGTCTGGCGCGAGCTTAAGAACCGCAAGATGCCATGCCCGCACAGGGAGCAGCCGCTCTGCGAGCAGGTGGTCAGGTGGAACAAGATGTTCGACGGGTCGTACAGGCCGGAGGAGGCGTCGCTGATAGTCAAGACGGACTTGCATCATCCGAACCCGGCGATCAGGGACTTCGTTGGCCTCAGGATTGACGACACACCTCATCCAAGGACAGGCACGAAGTACAGGGTCTATCCGCTCATGAACCTGGCCGTCGCGGTGGACGACCATCTCCTCGATCTCACGCACGTGCTCAGGGGCAAGGACCACCTCAACAACACCTACCGGCAAATGTACATCTACGACCACTTCGGCTGGAAGAAGCCCGAGTACATCCACTATGGCAGGGTGTCAATTGAGGACGCCCAGCTCTCGACATCGAAGATGGCCAAGGGGATCAGGGAGGGACGGTACTCTGGCTGGGACGATCCGCAGCTGGGAACCCTGAGGGCGCTGAGGAGGCGTGGCCTGCGGCCCGAGGCCCTCAGGCGATACTGGATCGAGACGGGGATCAAGGAGGTAGACATCGAGTTCTCCTGGAAGACGCTGTACTCGTTCAACCGCGAACTCATAGACGACGGCGCCAACAGGTACTTCTTCGTCAACGACCCCGTGAGAATCCGGATCGAGGGCGCTCCGAAGCTGGTGGCCAAAGCACCTCTGCACCCGGAGCATCCCGAGAGGGGTTTCAGGGAGCTGGTGGTGGGATCTGAGTCGGAGGTGTACGTCGAGCGCCATGACCTGGAAACGCAACCCAGGATGCTGCGCCTGAAGGACCTGTGCAACATCGAACGCGTCGGCGACGGCTGGCGGTATGCTGGGAACGACCTCGGGGTCCTGAAAAGGGGCGTCCAGATCATCCACTGGGTGCCCGTCGACTCGGTGGCCGCGAAGGTCCTGATGACGGACGGGACCGTCAGGGAGGGCCTTGCGGAGAAGGGGATAGCCGACGCCAAGGCGAAGGTCGTGCAGCTCGAGCGATTCGCGTACGCGATGGTCGAGCAGACGATCCCATTCGTGACGTGCGTGTTCACGCACAAGTGACGCTTCAGACGTCCCAGAATGGCACGATATCGCACGATAGGCACGTGTGGCACATCGTCCTGAACCGGAGCGTGGTCAGGCCGTATCTTTCCAGGATTCTCCTCTGCTCCCTGGCTAGCCTGAGCATCCGGTCCGCCGAAACGGGCTCGAGATGTCCGAGCACGGCCTCGAGCTCCTCCGTGTTGTACTCAGTTCTTCTGAGCGCCCTGAGCGTCGCCACAGCGCCCATGTTCGCAAGCACCTTGACCCCCTCGAGCACGCTCTCGTCGGTCTCGCCGAGGCCGAAGATGATGTTTGATGACACCCGGTTTCTCCCGAAGACCTCCCCGGCATGGTTGATCATGTGGAGGATGGTGTCGTAGTCCCTCTTCGGGCACACCTTCTCGAACACGTCCCTGTCGAAGGTCTCGATATTGAGCTTGATCTCGTCCGCGCCGGACTCCTTCAGCAGGTCCACCAGGTCGGGCCTCGTCGCATACGGCTCCACCCCTATCGGCACATTCGGGAAGCGGTTCCTGGCCCTCCTAGCCAGCCCAGCCATGCGGTCGACCGCGTCCTCAGGTGACCTGGGAACCGCGCTCGTGAAGGAGATGGACTCGAAGCCCGGTCTTGTCGACGCCTCGTCGATCATCGCCATGACCTTCTCGTCGGTGAGGTTCTTGGTCGCGTCATGTTTCAGCCGAGGGGACGCGCAGAACCTGCAGCCCAAGACGCACGCATGGTCCAGGTTGACGAACGCCTGCCTGGGGGCATGGAGGAGCGTCGGCACGAGCACGACCTCCTCGATGAACGGGCGGCCATCCCTCACGAGTTGCAGCTTCCCGCTCGACTCTCGGAGCTCGAACTCCCCGGCATGCCTGGATATCGCTTTCTTGGCGCGAGGACCGCAAGCTTGTTGGCACCAACACCGACCCCGCCGGCTTCCTCGCCAATCTTGACAGCGAAATCCCTGGCTGGGATGCCGCTCCCGGGCCGGCGGTCGACCTGCTCGGAGGGAATGGTATCCTGAAGTCATGCGGTAGCCTCACGGGCCCGCCCGCGAGCAGCTCCGCCTTTCTGCGGGCTACCTCGGGCCTCACTTTCGCTTCCATACGGCGCCTTCTTGCGTATCCTGGATCTCGATGCCAAGTGCCGCGAGGCTCTTCCTTATCCTGTCTGCCTGGTCGAAGTCCCTCCTTCGCCGGGCCTCCTCCCTCGTCTGCAGCAGGAGGTCGATCAGTTTGGAGGAGAGGTCCTCCCCGCCCTTCTCGACGACGATGACATCGAATATGCCGTTGAACCTGTCAAACACCGAGAGGACGTTGCGCGCGCCCTTCATGCTGAGCTTCCCGTCGCTCCACAGCCTGTTCGCCTCTCTCGCGAGGTCGTACATCGCTGCGATCGCCTCTCTTGTGCTGAAGTCGTCGTCCATCCGCTTCTCGAACTCCTTCCAGCACCTCGCGCAGAACTCCTCAGCGTCGTCCTCCCCAACGGCGACCTTCTCGGCCGACCTCATCGCGTCGTACGCGTTCTGGAGCCGCTCGAGCGCCTTCCGAGACTCCTCGAGGGAGCACTCGTCATAGTCGAGCGGCTGCCTGTAGCTCGCGTTCGACATGAAGAACCGGACCACCTCCGGGCGGTACCGTTTGAGCACCTCCGGGATGAGGAAGTGGTTCTTGAGGGACTTCGACATCTTCTCCTTGTCGATGGTGAGCAGGCCGTTGTGCATCCAGTATTTGACGAACCTCGTGCCGTTGAACGCCTCCGACTGCAGGATCTCGTTCTCGTGGTGCGGGAAGATCAGCTCCGTGCCTCCGCCGTGGATGTCCACCGTCTTGCCGATGTGCTTCAGGCACATAGCGGAGCACTCGATGTGCCAGCCCGGCCTGCCTTTCCCCCATGGGCTGTCCCAAGATATCTCACCCGGCTTGGCGGCTTTCCAGAGTGCGAAGTCCATCGGGTCCCTCTTGTCCTCTCCGGGCTCTGCCCTGGCTCCCGGGACCATCTGGTCGAGGATCTGGTGGGACAGCTTGCCGTACTCCTTGGCGTTCTTGACTACGAAGTACACCGAGCCGTTCGACTCGTAGGCGTAGCCATTCTCGACTAGACCCTTGACCATCGCTATGATCTCGGGTATGGTCTGGCTAGCCCTCGGATAGGCGTTCGCGCGCCTCACCTTGAGCGAGTCCATGTCCCTGAAGTAGCTGTCTATGACCTCCTGTGCGAGTTCGAGCGGTTCGATACCTGTCTGCCTCGCGCGCTCTATAATCTTGTCGTCGACGTCGGTGAAGTTGGTGACATGGTTGACATTGTACCCCTTGTGCCTCAGGTACCTGACGATGATGTCGAAGTTGATCGCCGACTTCGCATGGCCCAGGTGCGACTGGTCGTAGACGGTGACGCCGCACACGTAGATGCCCACCTTGCGGTCGTGCAGGGGCTCGAAGGCCTCCTTCTCACGTGACAGGGTGTTGTACAAAACCAGCGCCATTGGCCATCACGACGCGAATAATCCGAGAGCTCTTAATGCTTCTCCTCGACGGGGTAGGTGAGCTCCTGGGACCTGGCCGGTCGCGCGATGCGTGGGGCGGAAGGCTTCACGACCTCCATCCCCAGCCTCTTCTCGATCTGCTCGAGCCTGTACTCCATCTCGGAGAGGCTGTGGCACATGTCAATGAACGCGTTCACGACTGGGTCCGGCAGCTCCTCGTGGTGCAGGTCGATGGCGGTCGTCCCGGTCCTCTGGACGATCTTCGCGGGAACGCCCACGACCGTCGAGTTCGGCGGGACCGACTTGACCACGACCGACCCCGCACCCACCCGCACGTTGTCCCCAATCGTGACGGGCCCCAGGATCGTCGCGCCCGCGCCGATCACCACGTTATTGCCTATCGTCGGGTGGCGCTTCCTCTTCTCCGTGCTAACACCCCCAAGCGTGACGCCTTGGTATATCGACACATTGTTCCCGATCTCGGAGGTCTCGCCGATGACCACACCCGTCGCGTGGTCGATGAAGAAGCCAGTGCCGATGGTCGCCCCGGGGTGGATGTCCGCCCCCGTGAGCACCCGCGAGATGTAGTTGAGCGCCCGGGCGGTCTTGTAGTGCCCTCTCAGGTACTGCCTGTGCGCCGCCCTGTGGAACCTGATGGCGTGGAGCCCTGGGCTGAACAGGAACGCCTCGGCCTTGCTCCTGGGAGCGGGATCTCGCTCCAGGACGGTCTCCACATCGCTCTTCTTTTTCCCTTGCATGGCTACGGATTCTCTGCAAACAGGTCAGTGCTCAAATACCTTTCTCCAGTGTCTGGCAGCACGACGACGACCGTCTTTCCCCTGCCGAGTTCCTGCGCGGTCCCGAGTGCGGCGAAAGTCGCGGCCCCGGAGGATATCCCCGCCATGATGCCCTCCAATCTCGCGAGCCTCCTCGAGGTCGCCCTGGCATCCTTGACGGAGACCCTTATGACGACATCGTACATCTTTGTGTCAAGCACCCTGGGCACGAACCCCGCACCTATCCCCTGAATCCCATGCAGGCCGGGCTTTCCGCCGGACAGTACAGGCGAGTCCTCTGGCTCGACGGCCACTATCCTGATCTGCGGGTTCCTCCTCCTGAGCGCCCTCCCGACACCCGTGATTGTCCCGCCTGTGCCCACGCCCGCGACGAACGCGTCCACCTTGTCCAGCGCCCTCAGGATCTCCTTCGCCGTCGTCTTGCCGTGGATCCAGGGATTGGCCTTGTTGGTGAACTGCTGGGGGAGGAAGCTGTTGGGGGTCATCTTGGCGAGCTCCTCCGCCTTCCTCACCGCGCCGTCCATCCCCTCGGCCCCCGGGGTCAGCACAAGCTTCGCTCCGAACGCTGCCAGCAGCTTCCGGCGTTCGACGGTCATTGTCTCGGGCATCGTCAGCACGAGCTTGTATCCCTTCACGGCGCAGACCATGGCGAGCCCTATTCCGGTGTTGCCCGAGGTCGGCTCGATTATGGTGGTGTTCTTGTCGATCTTCTCCTTCCGTTCAGCCGCCTCCACCATGG
>JBBIUZ010000044.1:10213-10830 GCA_037439985.1 Methanobacteriota archaeon
CCGAGGAGCGGCGGTTGAAAAGCGCGTCCATGTGCTCGGCCATGCGGCACAGGTAGTAAGCCTTTGCGACGCGGTCCTTCACGGAGGACATCGGGTTGAAGGACTCGAGCTTTGCGTAGACTGTCGCAGCCCCCTCTGGCAGCAGCTTGTTCAGCCGCACAAGGGGCGTGTTCCCGACGGCATCGAGCACGCTGTCCATCGCTCTTGGTCGCGCCATCAATGACACCTCGTCGGTGGGTCTAGGAAAACGGTGTTATATATGCCCATTGCCTGGGAACCTGGCTGCGAGCGCCTGGTCGCGGTCCTTGCATATGTCGCAGCCGTGCATCTCGCAGAACTTCTTGTCTGACCTGATGTCGTTGCATGCCAGGCACAGGACACCGTGCCATTCGTACTTGTCCTTCCCCGAGACGACGCTCCTCGCGATGTCCTTCGCATATGTGGCTATCTTCGGGAAAGTCTCGCTTATCTTCGTTCCTCCGGCCCTGGTCGAATTGAGGTACTGGCTCACCGAGGCCTGCGTGATCCCCAGCCTCTTGGCGATCTCCGACTGCTTCATATGGTATCTGCCGGAGAGCTCCTTCACCGTGGCCGCTCTGAGTGCTGGCAGTATCTTG
>JBBIUZ010000044.1:10840-11139 GCA_037439985.1 Methanobacteriota archaeon
CACGGAGTCTTCGTGTACTGCACTTCCCACGTGGCGCGCCATCGGCTATGCTGCCTGCTGGCGCACCCAGAAAGACGTACACGAAACTACTCTATAAATCTATCACGCGCGCGGTGCGTGTGGCGTTTTCGACGGACGCGAGAAGGGGCCGGGGACGAGGATTGAACTCGTGTTTGCGGATCTGCAGTCCGCCACATGGCCGCTCTGTCACCCCGGCATTCCGTGCGAACAATGCCGGACTCTCTATTTTATGGTTAGGATGCCAGTGGTGCCTGCTGGCCGCACGTCGTATTCTGGTC
>JBBIUZ010000044.1:11149-11461 GCA_037439985.1 Methanobacteriota archaeon
GCAGCAAGATACTATTATAGGGTTCGGCCCGATTTCGCTGCAATGGACTTCTCGGCGGTCAGCCCCTACAATGAGATCGCGCGAGCGCAGCTGCCAGACAAAATCACCATCTACGACAGCACGCTCAGGGACGGCGAGCAGATGCCCGGGACAAGGTTCACTCCCGAGCAGAAGGTGCAGATAGCGACGAAGCTCTCCGAAATAGGCATCCCCCAGATAGAGGCGGGGTTCCCAGCCGCGTCTCACCAGGATAGGCGAGCCGTCAAGATGATCGCAGACCTGGGCCTGAAATCGGAGGTACTGGCTCTCGCG
>JBBIUZ010000045.1:0-11407 GCA_037439985.1 Methanobacteriota archaeon
GGGCTACATTGTGCTCCTTCGAGCCCGTGAAGTACTGCAGCGCGGCCCCCCAGCTCCCGACGGCCACGACCCTGACATCGACTGGGAGACCGCTCCTGAGGCGCACGCTGGATTTCGTCGGGCCGCTCATGATGACCTCCTCGACTTCTGGGTACGAAGTGAAGACCTTCATGGCGGCATCAGGTTCGTCATGGCCTACAAGGATATCGATGTCCCCGATAGTCTCCTTTCCTCGTCTCAGGCTGCCCGCGATGCTCACCAACCTGAGAGCCCCGGAGGACTTCAGGTATTCCACGTATGCGTTCGCGACCGGGTGTGCCTCCCCCAGCAACATCCTTCCGCCTCTGGACTCCAGGACCTGGATGCCCTTCAGGATCCTCTCTTCGGTCTTCTGCCCGAACCCCTTCAGGTCGCGAAGGCGGTGGCCGAGGAGGGCCTTCTTGAGCTGGTCGACGCTGGCCACACCTAGCTCCTTGTAGAGCGTCATGGCCGTCTTGGGACCGACTTCGGGGATTGACACGAGTTCCTTCAGGCCGGCTGGTACCTCGGCTCTCAACCGCTCCAAGTACGCCAGCTTGCCCGTCTGGAGGACCTCCTCTATCTTCTTGACTATGGATTCGCCGACACCTGGTATCTCCCTCAGCCGCCCCTCTTGAGCGACTTTCTGTATGGGTTCTCCCAGCTGCTCTATACTGCTGGCAGCCTTCCTATACGCGATGGGTTTGAAGGCGACGCCCTGGAGTTCCAGCAGGTCGGCGACCTCATAGAAGACATCCGCGATATCCCCGTTGTCCATATGGCCTCCTGGAACCCGCCTCGAATCCTCGATGGCGACGATATATGTTTCCTTCATAGGAACCCGCCGACTACGGCGCCATGCCTCTTTGAGTAGCTACTCGACCGCGGCGTTGGAACCGCGGGCCCATCCAACTAATGTTTCAACAAGAACCGACATCTGGCCGCACTCAAGCGTCATGGTTTTATACCGCAAGCGATATGGTCATATCATCAGAGGTATGGTCCCGTTGATTTCCCGCGAGATGCTGCAGATACTGGCGAGGAAGGGGCGTGTGGAGGTCATTCGCACTCTCAAGGCATTTCCAGAGAACGATTTCACGATCAACGAACTGTCCAGGGTTGCGAAGATCCCCGCGATGACCGCCTGGCGGGGGGTCAGAGAACTGAAGGCAGCAGGCGTCGTGAGAACAAGAACAGTCGGCAACTCCATCAGCATCCGCCTTTCGGACGACCATGAGATGCTCCGGACCCTTCGGTTGATCCCGGACACCGATCCACAGAGAACAGCCGCGAAACGGTATGCCGAAATCCTGGGGAAGAACAGCTGGCTCATGGAATGCCGGCTTTTCGGGAGCATCGGAAGGGGAGAACACGCGCCCGGCGAGGAGGTTGATGTGGCGGTGATCTACGACGAAATGGTTGTCGCAGAAGCACAGGCAAGGGAGTCGTCCGCCGTGACAGCGTCACAGGTGAAATCGGAGACGAACGTCACCATCGCCCCCATGTGCGTGCCCCGCAAGGAGATGACGCGGAAGGGAGGGCTCGCCGCTGAGCTGAGGGACAAGGAGATTGTGTGGTCGAGATAACGCGCGCCTTTCACGCGGGTTCTTGAGAATGGTGGACACGGGCCACTGATCGGACGTGCGAACGCGTCGGACTAGCCGTTCCTGACCTTTGCGAAGTGGTCGTAAAAGAGCCTCGCAATCTGCGCCTCGGCCAACTGCGCCTTCTCAGGGTTCTTCTCTGTCAGGTTCTTGAAGAAGATGCACAGGACGATGTGCGATGTCGAGCTGATGAAGATGATGCCCGCGCTGTTGGCCGTCCCAGCAGTTATGCCCGTCTTCCCCGCCACGACGATCTCGTCCGCAAGGAGCTGAGGAGACGAGGACCAGGAGGGATTCCTTATGAGCATGGTCATCATGCTGCTGCTGGAATCGCGCGATGCGACCTCCCCACTGAGGATTCTCTCGAGCATCACGCCGATCTCGCGCGGGGTTCCGAGGTTGTCGAACACCTGGTCGTACTCGCGTTGCGTCTTGAACTTCTTCTCCTCCCTCAGCCCGTAGAGGTTCTCGTACTCCCTGCGGAAGTCCTCAATGGATATGTTGGCATACTGCGCGTCGACGTCGTTGAGTATCTTCATCCGCTCGAGGTCGGAGAGGCCCTTCCACCGGCGGGCAGCCTCCTGGGCGGGCATGTCCTTGTACGGGCCCTTTCCCATGGTCAGCAGGAATCCCTCTCTCCAGGGGAGGTATATCGAAGTCTTGGCAAGGCCGAGCTCGCGGATCAGCATGTTCACCCTCTGGATTCCCACGCGCTTCCAGAGCATCTCGGAGGCTGTGTTGTCAGTCGCAATGATCATGAGCGTCAGAAGGTCCTTGATCGTGAGCTCGAGCCCCGGCGAGAGGTACTGAAGAATCCCGGAGCCGATGCAGAGGTTCTTCGGTTCCAGCCTCAGCTTCTCGTTCATGTCGAGGAGGCCATCGTCGGCCTGCCTGAACACTTCCATCATGACAGCTATCTTGAAGACGCTCCCGAGTGGGAATATCTTGTCAGCGTCGATGGAAATCTCCTTTCCTGATTCGACGTGCTTCATGTAGAGCCCCATCTGGCCCTTGACCCCCTTGGCTAGCCTGACTATCTCCGCCTTCAGCTTGGCCATCTCCGGGTCTGCCGACCGCTTCGGTTTATCTGTACTCAAGGACGAAGCCCCCCTCCATCGCGTGGTGGCTGAACCCTGTCCAAAAGGTCCTCGTCTACCAAGTTATGGGGAACGGAACGAAATCGCAGTATTTAGCCACTTCTGTCCAGCTGGCCAAGGCCTGCGTCTCGCTTGCATGGCAAAGCGTTCCAACTGCTCGACAAGTTCTTAAAAGTCGAGCCGATACCCCTCCAGTTGGGGAACGGAATGATTGCGGATTTTAGGAAACTGAACGCGAGGAAGAAAGGGGCGCAGCTGATAGACGACGAGGGGTTCCATAGGATACACGATGCCTCCCTCGACGTGCTCGAGAAGGACGGAATCCGGATCTACAGCGCCGCCGCGCTGGGCCTTCTGAAGAGGCACGGCGCGGCCGTGGACGGCGAGAGGATGGTCGCCAGGATCCCGAGGAGCCTGGTGGAGGAATCGCTCAGGAACGTCCCAAAGGAGCTCGAGCTCGGAGCCAGGAATCCGAGGTACAACCTGAAGCTCGATGGCTCGAACCTGTACATGACTTACGATGGCTGCGGCGTGCAGACCTACGATCTCGAAACGGGCGAGAAGAGGCCCGCGAGGAAGCAGGACATCGTCGACGAGGGATTCCTCAGCAACGTCTTGCCGGGAGTGGGATACATGACCCCGTCTCTCGCTCCTCAAGATGTTCCGCTCCATGCCCACGTCCTGCACGGCATCGAGGCCGCATTCTCGACTTCGGAGAAGTTCGTGATGTCCGAGTCCACGACGACAGGGGCGGAGGCGAGGCTCCAGATCGAGATGGCCGCCGCTGTCGCGGGCGGAGAGGACAGTCTTGCGCGAAGGCCGAACCTGGCTGCAATCATCTGTGCCGTCCCCCCGCTGAACCTCGACGGTGGTGGCAGCGACGCCACGATGGAGTTCGCGAAGGCCGGCGTGCCCGTGGTGATGATGAGCATGGTCGAGGCGGGCGTCTCGGGCCCGATCACACTCGCAGGAACGCTCGCTCTGAGCAACGCGGAGATCATGGCGATCCTCACGCTGACGCAGTGCGCGAAGAAAGGTGCGCGCGCGATTTACGGCTCGGTCCTGTCGACCATGGAACCGCGGACCGGAGGGTACGTCTCAGGCGCCCCCGAGTCCGTCCTGCTCACCGCCGCGATAGTTGACTTGGCAAGGCATTATGGTTTGCCTTCCCAGGCCGGGACATTCGGGACAAACGCGCTGTCTCCGGGGAGCCAGGCTGCGACAGAACACACCTTGACCACCCTGCTCGCCGCACAGGCAGGGGCAGACATGTGCAACGGGTTCGGGCTCCTGGAAGCCTCGACCGTGCTCTCCTTCGAACAGCTGATGCTGGACTATGAAATAGTGACCGAGATCCTGTACATCGCCAAGGGGATAGAGGTGAACGACGAGACCCTCGCCCGAGATCTGATATCGAAGGTCGGGATTGGCGGCACCTACCTCACCCACAGGCACACGCTCACGCACCTGCGGGATGTCTGGGAGCCGACGATATTCGAGTACGGCCCATACGACGACTGGGTCAGGAGAGGATCGGTCGACCTCGTCAAGAAGGCCAACCTCAAGGTGAAGTCGCTCCTGAAGGAGGCGAAGGCGAATCCCGCGCCACTTGACAGGGACGTGGCGAAGGGGGTTCGTTCGATTGTGAAGCGGGCCGAGAAGGAGCTGAAGGGGTAGGCATCCATTCCGGCTCAAGTGGCTGCCCCCTTCCGCCGGCCCCGCGAGCCCCGCACCGCTTATCGTGTGGCGGCATGATAATGGGAAGGGAGATTGAAGGAGGACAGGTCCGGTCAGCTGGGGGGAAAGGGGGTTGAGTTTCTGAGCCGAAACCCGAAGGAAAACCCTGATTCCTTCTCCAATCTTCCGACTCGTCATACCTCGGATCGATTCATATAGATGTTGACGCCGGTATCAGACTTGGTAACCATCATCCTCATCATGGTTTAAGTCCTGGCTACGGATACCGGAGAGACCGAGGGGTACTTGTGGACAACGTCCAGGTCGCACTCCCAAGGAAGATAGATGCAGTCGTCTTCGACCTGGACGACACACTGGTCCTCTCCACGGTCGATTACGGCAAGTTCAAGAAGATGGTCATCGACAAGATCGTGTCGTACGGGGAGCCGCCCTCGATGTACAGTCCAGACGAGACGATTGTCACAATCTTGGCGAGGTACGGTCAGAGGATGCGGGCGACAGGCATTCCGGAGGAGGAACGGAGGAGGAGGGCATCGGAGTTCGACCGCATCATGGATGAAGTGGAGCTGGAGAGGGCCTCGGAGACCAGTGCGCTCCCCGGAGCCGCGGATCTGCTGAAGCTCCTGCGCTCCAGGGGCGTCAAGGTCGGCATCCTGACCAGGGGATGCGATGCGTATGTCGCGTCTGCCTTGTCCAGTGCGGGCCTGGCAGGCCTGGTCGATGCGACCGAGTGCAGGAACTCACACACGAGGGCGAAGCCTGACCCTGGCTCCTACCTGAGGCTTGTCGAGAGGATGGGGGTCATGAAAGCGCACACCTTCTTCATCGGCGACCATCTTATCGACGCCCGATGCGCGGCCGATGCCGGCGTCCCATTTGTCGCCGTCGAGACCGGAGATGTCCCGCCCGAGGAGCTCAGGGCGGCCGGGTCTGTCGCAGTGTTTCCAGATGTAGGACATATGGTGCAATGGTTCAAGAGTGTGCTCGGGGTTGAACCGGAAAAGGGATGAACTGCCGGGGCACTCCAACCCTGTGGGCGGACCTATCTAGACCCAACGTCGAGCAGTCTCAGCACGCCTTCCTCGCCGTGGTGAATCATCGACTCGTCGGCACCCTCGGCCTCGGACCTCGGGACTATCGGTTCCATGCTCCTTTCGAGCATGGCGACCTCCCTTTGCCCCAGCGTCCGGGTGTCTAGCGGTACGAGCAATATGCTCTCGTGTGTCACGACAATGTCCCTAAGTTGGTGCATGAACTGCAGCATGCGGTCGTATGTGTTCAGCGATACCAGGTACTCCAGCCCGTCGATCAAGACGACGGTTCTGGGGTTCGCTTCGATGAAGTTTCTGATCTGCCCCATCAGGAGACCGATGGCGGTCGGGTTCATGCGTCCCTCGCCGACCAGGTTGGTCAGCCAGACCACTTTGCTACCCCTGACATCTTGCTCCTCCGCGAGCCTCATGGGGAAATCGCGGGTGATGATCATGCCAGCATACCCGGACGCGATTGTTTGGTCGTAGAGCGCGAAAGTGTTCGAGGGGCGTCTCTCCTCGACGAGATAGACGTTGCCTGGTCGCAGGTTGGCCCCGATGACACTGCCTAGACTAGATGTCTGCGGCACTGCTGCATCCCATCCGCTAGAACATATAGACATCCTGGATTTATATAATACTGTTGACTCCGCTCGCGCTCGCACGGGGCCTCCACCGTCTGGCTTCCGCGGGCCGCGACGGACACGGTTTTGGAACGCGGCAGGACTGGCGGGCTGTTGGGAAGGTGCTCAGGCTTCGGGCCTGAGCTCGATCCCAAGGTCCTTCATGTCCTGCTTGTACCTCCGGATGATTCTCTGGTACTCCTTCGAGGGCCTCCTCGTCTCGGGGTCCCAGCACTCGTAGAGGCTCTTGCCCATGGGCGGCTCCTTCAGCTTCGACTCGTACTTCTTCAGCAGACCCTTGACGAGATCATTGGCATCGACCAGCTTCATCCCAGCGACGGCGTGACCCACCTCGGCCGATATCCTCGGCTCGACGGGGGTCGTCCTGTCCTCATGCTTGTTCGTCGCGACCCCGAGCGACTCGATCGAGAGGCCCGCGGTGACGGCTGCGGTCACGGATGCGGAAGTCTCGAACAGGCACATGGGAGTGCATGGCCCGGCCCCAGTGTAGTTGAGGTTCAGGCTGAGTAGGTGTGTGTTCCTGCTGATCGCCTGGCCCATCGCGCTGATGACCCATAGCATGTCCCTCGGACTGCTGGACACGTACCGAAGGTGTATCGTGAACGGCAGCAGCCAAGAGGACTGGTACGCGAGGACGCCCATCATGTGGTGCGCCACGTTCGACACTGCGGTGCCCTCTGGCCCGCCCGAGTAGCCACCCAGGAGCGGTCCGAAGCACATCCCGATGTGCCCGCCGAGCGAGAGGGCGACAGCAACCTTGTTCAGCCTGGCGAAATCGACCTTCATCGGGTCCATGCAGCAAATCATGTAGCCGTCGGAGTCCCTCATCCCGAACTTCGGGTGAAGCGCCGCGGCGAACGCGATGTCCGACTCGGCTGTCGCGAGCGAGTTCATTATAGGGATGCCCTGCCGGCCTGCCCTGTTGCAGGCCTCCCTGGCGAGGACGGCATTCCTCTGAGCGGCCAGGATCTCCAGCGGCGAGGCCGGTCTCACTCTCATGCCGCCGACTCGCGTGATGGCCGGCGTGGTGATTGCGTTCGTCTCCGGGATTTCGGCATAGCCCTCGACGAGCGTCAGGAACGAGCGGTCGCTCGAGCACGGCCCGCCGCCAGCCCCGAGAAGGCACCAAGGCGGCGTCTTGTCGCCCACCGTTCTGGCCATGAGGGTCCTCCTGTCCCGTCCTTCTCCGAACTGGAGTTCACTCGGCGCCTCCCTCAGCGACTCCTTGATCTCATGCTCCGTGAACGAGATTACCCTGCCAGAGGTAGTGCAGTACGCGCCCACGTCTATCAGGAGTTCCATGGCCGCCTCGAACACTTCGTCGACGAGCGTGTTGTCCTGGGGGAGCGGATTCTCGGGGTCGAACCTGATCCCGTGCTCTCTGACTTTCTCTTGGACCTTCGGAGCGAAGCTCCTGAGTTGGTAGTCAGTCTCGTTCATGGGCTTGCCGTTGAGTGCTTTGTCCATGACGTCTAGAAGCTGGACCATGTGAATCACTTCCTCCTTGCGATCTGGCTCGCGAGCTTAACGGCCTCGACGGCGGTCATACCACAGCCGTCCGCGCCTATCTCCTTGGCCCATTCCTTAGTTGTCGGGCCTCCGCCCACGAGGACAGCGTGCTTGCCCCTCTTCTTGGTTGATGCCAGGTAGTCGATGATGTCCTTCTGCGACCCGATCGTGCTGGACATGAGAGCGGAGGCACCTATGATCTGCGCGTTGCGTCTGTCCGCCTCGTCGACGAAGGTCATCGTCTTCACATCCACTCCGAGATCGACCACGTTGAAGCCGCCCGCCATCAGCAAGCTGGCGACGATGTTCTTGCCAATCTCGTGCACGTCTCCCTGGACGGTCCCGATGACCACGGTCGCCCTCGTCCCCTTCGATCCTTTGGGGAGCAGCGGGAGCAGCAGCACGAGGGCCGACTTCATCGCGTCACCCGCGAGCATCAGCTCAGGCAGGTATATTTCCATGTTCTCGAACTGGTCCCCGACCTTCTCGATGGCTGGCACCAGGCCCTTCTCGATGGCCGTGAGCGGGTCGATTCCCGCGGCGATTGCGGCCTTGGCCGCACTCACGGCACTCTTCGAATCATACTCCAAGATTGCATTCTGCAGCTCTTTCAGAACACTCTCCTCTGTCGACACGTCCCCACCTCGTCGAGCCACCGAACAGCAATTGGCCGTCAGCGTTGCTCGGGGCTAGCCAGGAATTTGCTGACCTATACTTGAAGCTTCTTGCGCTGGTTGTGCCCACCGCAAGATCAGGCCAGGTCTATCCTCCCATAGTTCCAGAGCATGAGCCTGCACAGCACCTCCACATCCTGGTCGTTCCTTCTCCTCGAGGCCACCGTGCGCCCGAAGAGCCTCTTGAGAGCGGATATGACACCTTCGATCACCACCCGATAGCAGCAGTAGATGGCGTCGAACTCCTCCAGCCGCTCCTTCTGGCGGCGCACCATCCTCCTGAAGGCCGGGTGTGTCCCGGCCCTCGCGGTGATGTTGCTCCTGATCTTGATCACCGGCTCCCCTCCAAGCTCTTCGACCGATGTGGCCATGACCCTGCTCAGGTAGCCCGAGCCCCCGAGGACCCTCTCGAACCCTTTGGCCCTCATGCTCCTGCCGAGGTGTGCGAGCATCCTGAGCCCGAAGGCGTGGTCTCCCTTCCGCCCCTTGCTCGCGATCCTCACCACTGCCGCCCTGGAGCCGAGGTCCACTGCGAGGTGGACCTTGACGAACATCCTCTCCGCCTTTCTGGAGGAGCATCTAGCCGGCCCCCACTTCGCGCACTGTTCAGCGCTCAGTCCGGTGGCGTCCATGAGTCCGGTGGTGCCCTGTCCCTCCAGTGCGGAGGAGCACTCGACGAGCATGGCGTGGAGGTATTCGAGGGGCATGTCCGCCATGTGCTCTTGGAGCGTGCTCGCGGCGGGGACATCCATAAGCACGCCGTCGTTGGTGCTCCACCTGAGGAAGGATTGCGTGTCGAGGTATGAGAGATCCAGCATGACCTTGAGCATGATGGCGATGAGTATGGTCTTCGGGGGCATCGGGGGCCTTCCCACGGTGCGCTCCCGCTTGACGGGGTAGGGGTCCGGGCATCTCTCCAGCCTCGACCTGAGCGTCCCTATGGCCCTCTGGAACCTCTGCTTCCTCTGTCTCCTGTACCTCGGCCAGTATCCATTCCTGTATCTGGCATACATGCGTCCGCTGTGCTCGCTCCGCTTCCTGACGGTCTTCACCCATGCATCCCATCCCGACACTGGAAGGCGGGAGAAGCCACGTGATTACTTATCCAAGAACAGCCTATCACAGCCTATCATCAACGGGGCCGACCTGTCTTCTTGGTGTTCCAATCAAGAGATGGGCGCCCCACCCAGTCTGTCTTGCGGTCAACACAACATTCATGGCAATGTTCATATACGGAACATGCCATTTAGCCGCAGACCCCGCCATAGAAACATGCGAAGAGGAAAGCGCACGGATGAAATGGGCGGGTTGATCCGCATCTGGAATAGAACATAAGGGTCCAAGAAGGCCTATCCAGGAAGGAAGTTGGGGGAACACAAGTTGAAGAGAAGACTTCGTACCTTTTTGTCTATGTGGGCTTTGATCATCAGTGCGACAGTGATGGCAGTTCCTATAGCGGGACTCACGGGCGTTCTGGAGAACGTCCACGCGAGCTCAACTGCGCCAATCACGCTACGCATAGGGTTCCTTCAGAAGGTCGACAGCCTGAACCCTTTTGTTGGCAAGAATGACGCTGCTTATGTCTTTTGGGGACTTGTGTATGACACACTCCAGGTGATTGACAATAAGATGAACCCGACGCCGGACCTCGCCCTCAGCAGATGGATCGTGCCCACCTCTGATCCTGAACTTAAGGTGAGCGGCGAACCATATGGGTCCGTTTGGCAATACAATCTCACGCACACCGCGAACTGGACCGACGGCGTGCCATTCACTGCAGACGATGTCGTGTTCAATATCAACATGAACGCGTGGAATTACTCAACACTCCCGGCGTACCAACCCGATACCTACTGGATGCACTATGCAGAGAAGATTGACAACTATACCGTCAGGGTGCACTTCTGGGACCCTGTAACCCTCGCACCCAAGCCCGCTGCGTATGCCTACTTGACATCCATACCCATGCTACCGGCGCACAAGCTACGGTCGCTCGACCCGACCTACATCAGTCTGAACTGGTCCGGCGTCTTTCAGAACGAGTCCGTGCCCATGATTACGACGGGTGCATTCAAGGCCACATCCTCGATATACTCCGACTGGGTAAGCGGCAGTAGCATCACACTTGTCAAGAACCCGTACTCCCACTGGGCGAAGGACTACGGAAAGACGATCCACTTCGACCAGATTCAATTCGTCTTCTACAATGACGCGACAGCCATGGCCCTGGCGCTTCGGAAGGGAGACATCGACGCCGCTTCGTTCCCGCCACAGACGTACCTGCAACTCAGGCAGGACGTCGCCAGCGGGGCGCTGAAGAATGTTGCGACCTACAGCGGCCCCAAGATCACGCAGTACTGGACCGAAATCGGGGTCAATATGAACGCCGCCGGAGGAAACCAGGCGAGGCTTGACTTGGCCGTGAGGCAGGCACTCGCGATGGCCACGGACAAGAACTTCATCTGCCAGCAATACTATCTCGGCATGGCCGAGCCCGGCTCGACCCTGATACCGCCAGTCAACTCGTACTGGCATTATAATCTCACTCAGGCCCAGACGTTCCCTCTGAACTACACACTAGCGAACCAAACACTCCAAAATGCGGGTTATTCGTGGAACTCCCAGCGCACGGTGAGGATAGCTACCGCGAACAGCTCGGCGGTGAAGAACGGCTGGGTGACTGCAGGCACGCCTCTCAGCTTCCACATTATGGTTAGGACGGAGTATCCCGAAGAGAAGAACATAGCGACCTATCTCATGACCCAATGGGCGAGGATTGGGGTGCAACTCCAGCTGGACCTTGTGGATGAGGCCACGCTCAGCTCCGTGGTATACAACTACAAGTACGACTTGATGCTCTGGTACTGGAGCGCAGACATAGATCCGAACTACCAGCTATTCGTCCAGTCGTCAATGTCCATCAACGGCTGGAGCGACAACTGCTACAACAGCACAGCATACGACCAGAACTACACGCTCTCGGTGGAGACGATGAACCGGTCGCAGCGGAAGGTCTATGTCGACAACTGCCAGCTCATCAACTACAGGGACGCAGGGTATATCATACTCGCGTATGTGAACCAGACATATGCGTGGAGGACAGACACGTTCACTGGTTGGGGAAACTGGGCG
>JBBIUZ010000046.1:0-10789 GCA_037439985.1 Methanobacteriota archaeon
CATCGTTGTTCACCAACTCGATATCGGCGAGGGACCACTTCAACATACCATCCCCTTACCTTTTGATTCTTTCTCATGGAGGTCGGGCCATCGGGCTTTTCGGGTCGGGCAAAAGGGATTATTA
This sequence comes from Methanobacteriota archaeon, assembly GCA_037439985.1. GTDB lineage: Archaea > Thermoplasmatota > Thermoplasmata > UBA10834 > UBA10834 > COMBO-56-21. The sequence continues at coordinate 125 of JBBIUZ010000046.1, forward strand.
GTCCAGAGGGAATGCCGGTCGGAAGAAAGGAGCGTGTCAGTGCTGACAGTGGTCTTCTTCACGACGGACGTGCATGGATCCGAGAGATGCTTCATGAAGTTCATCAACGCGGCCGATTTCTATGGGGCTAACGTCCTGATCCTGGGCGGAGACGTGACCGGCAAGATGATCATACCTCTGGTGGAGCAGGAGGACGGATGCAGGATCGCGGAGTTCGCCGGGAATATCCAGAGCACGCGCACCCAGGCGGAGTGCGACGCCCTCATCAAGAACATACGGTTCTCCGGGTACTATCCATACCTCACGACCAAGGAGGAGATGGACCGGCTGAACAACGACCCGAAGAAGGTCGACAACCTATTCACCGCCCTCATGGGCGAGACCATGGAGAGATGGCTCAGGATCGCCCAGGAGCGACTCGAGCCCAAGGGCATCGAGTGCTTCATAACCCCCGGGAACGACGACCGATTCATCATCGACGAGGTCCTGAGCCGTTCGAGATACGTGAAGAACCCCGAGGGCAAGGTCGTCCTCATCGATCGCGACCACGAGATGATCAGCAGCGGATGGAGCAACCCCACGCCCTGGAACAGCCCCCGGGATACATCGGAGGAGGAGCTCGCGAAGAAGATCGAGGACATGGCGTCGAAGGTCCAGGACATGAAGAACTGCATCTTCAACATGCACTGCCCGCCAATAGACACCCCTCTCGACTCCGCCCCGAAGGTGACGAAGGACCTGAAGGCGAGGACGTCTGGAGGGGCGACCGAGATGGTATCCGCCGGCAGCACTGCAGTGAGGAACGCCATCACTAGGTACCAACCCCTCCTGGGCCTCCACGGGCACATACACGAATCGAGGGCGTCGTTCATCCTGGGGCGGACGCTGTGCCTCAACCCGGGGAGCGAGTACGGCGAGGGTGTCGTCAGGGGCGTGCTCCTGAACATGGACAAGAAGGGCGTCAAGAGCCACCTGTTCACGCAGGGCTGACGGCGCGTCCGGCGTGCATTCATCGGAGGGCAGCCCGGCCTTAGGTGACACATTGATATCGTCCTTCTCGCATGTCGGGCACGGCGGATCGCCACAGGGGGCATCATTCTGCAGGTTAGGGAGCCGGTCGGCGGCCAGCTGGAGATATTGTCGAGAAGCGAGGTCGAGCAGATACACGGAGCGACGGTCGAGGTCCTGGAGCGTCTGGGGGTCAAGGTGTGGTCCCCCAAGGCTCTGGAGCTCTTCGAGGGCGCAGGAGCCGCCGTGGACAAGAAGACTATGATGGTCAAGGTTTCGGAGAGCCTGCTCAAGGAGACCGTGCGCAAGGCGCCATCGTCATTCGAGTACTACGGCAGGGACCCAAGCTACAAGCTCACGATGGGGGAGAGCAGAGTGCACTTCTCGCTCTGCGGCCAGGGGGTCAAGGTGCAGGACATCGATGGCAGGATCCGGCTCGCCAAGCAGACGGACAACGAGCAGATGGCCCTCATCGGGGACTACTGCGAGAACATACACCACATAGCCATGATGACCACGCCCATGGATGTTCCGCCTCTGGCGATGCACATCTACGCGCTCTGGGCCAACCTCAAGAACTCCGTCAAGACGACGGACGGGTACACACACGGCGAGAGATGGGCAAACGAGACTATCGAGCTAGGGAGGATCATCAGGGCCGGCGCAGAGGAGCTCAGGAGGGAGCCTCTACTGCTCGGGTTCGTCAACCCCGTAAGCCCGATGCAGCTCTCGAAGGAGCTCATCGAGGGGGCGATCGTGTACGCGCGCGAGAACCAGCCGGTGCTCTTTGCGCCAGAGGCGCTCGCGGGGGCGACGGCCCCGGCTACGCTTGCTGGGCTCCTCGTGCAGCAGAACGCCGAGGTCCTGTCGGGCATCATGGTGGCCCAGCTCGCGAAGAAGGGCGCGCCGGTGTTCTACGGCACCGTCTCAGCTGTGATGGACATGAAAACTGGGTCGACGGCCCTAGGGGGCCCCGAGGTCGGCCTGTTCAACCTCGCGACCGCGCAACTTGCGCGGTTCTATCGCCTGCCCTGCAGGGGCACAGGCGGGAATACGGACTCGAAGCTCGTCGATGTCCAGGCGGGCATCGAGGGCGGCATCAGCCTCTTGATGGCGGGCCTGGCCGGAATGAACTTCATCTATGACGCCGCAGGGTCTATCGACGGGAGCATCACGACTTCCTACGAGAAGATCGTCGTGGACAACGAGATGTGCGGGATGGTGGCGCGGGCACTCGACGGCATAGAGGTCAACAAGGAGTCACTCGCAGTCGAAGAGATCGCGAAGGTCGGCCCCGCCGCCTCCTATCTGGGCACTCTGTTCACGACGCGCATGTTCCGCAAGGAGCACTTCATCCCGCAGCTGATGAACAGGTCGTCGAGGGAGGCCTGGGAGCGCGCTGGGAGCAGGGGGATCGCGGACGCCGCCAGGGAGAAGGCGAAGTGGATACTGAAGAACCACACTCCCGTACCGCTCGAGAAGGACGTCTCGAAGAAGGCCGAGGACTACGTCAAGGCGGTCGCGAAGAGCTACGTCGGCGGCTGATCCAGGGAGATCCTGCCGACCTTCTCGGGCGCATCGTACCAGATGACCCTGTCGCCGACCTTGGCCCTCACCTTCCAGCGCATGCTCTTCGGCTCCTTCTCGATCATCTCGATCAGAGTCGTGAGCCTCTGGAGGGCCAGGTCCCTGTTCGCTGGCTCCCAGTCCATCTTCTGGACGAAGTCCTTCGCCCAGCCCAGGTTCCTCGTGATGGTGCGGTAGATCCCCCAGTCATTGGCGCACAGGTCGGCGATATAGGCAGCGTTTATGCGTTCCTTGTCGCCGTCCGTCTCCGAGAGCGGGTGGTCCAGCACGAGGCATACGATGTCCTTGTAGTCCTTCTCGTTTATCTCGATGATCTGGAGCTTCGTGAGCAGGAGGTCCGCTAGCGGAAGGGTCACTTCGTCGACGGCCATCCGCTTCGAGAAGTCGAACGTGTGGCACATCTCGAAGATCCCGAGGAAGACATCGACCTGCCGCTCCTTCCCCTTGTCCATGAACAGCATGCGTCGGTCGCCGTGGAGCGCGTTGAACATCTTGACGGGCTCGAACCCGAGTTCGACGAGCAGCTCAGAGAGGCTCCTGCCGTCCTTCTTCCTCGTTATAAGGTCTATGTCAGGAACGACCCTCGCCAGGGACCGATGGGCCGCGGCGGTCGGGCAGCGCATCCTTATGGCCGTTCCGCCCAGGAGGCGGACCACGAGCGCTCTCTTCCGGGCGCCATCTACGAGTCTACTGGTGACCGAGAATATGTATTCGTTGATTGTCTCCATTTCGGCACAACGGGAGGGTTACTGTCCTCGCAGTACTTATCATTTCCAGCTCCGCTTCTTGGGAGTGTCTCAGGAGCAGCCCCAGACCGATGGCCGGTACAGGTTGTGTGGTAAGGGTTATAACCGCCCTCTATCTACCCGGTCGACCGTGCATCCCCTATTCGCGCCTCCGCCTGCCGCCGAGAAGCGGTACCGCTCGATAGCCATCGCGGTCATACTCATGGGCGTGACGATGAGCGCCATCGACACGACTGCGATTGTGCTCGGCCTGCCCGTGATGATGAAGGACCTCCACTCGGACATGATAGGCATGATCTGGGTGCTGATGGCATACCTGTTCGTCATAACCGTGTTCGGCACCCAGGTGGGCAGGCTGGGGGACATGCTCGGGAGGGTCAGGATGTACAACACGGGCTTCGCCGTGTTCACCATCGGCTCCCTCTTCTGCGGGTTTTCGTCCTCCGGGTCAGAGCTGATCGCCTTTCGGGTGTTCCAAGGGGTTGGAGGGGCGCTCATCTCCTCGAACAGCGGCGCGATCATCGCCGACACGTTCGCCGACAGGGAGAGGGGGAAGGCCTTCGGCTATACTGGTCTTGGCTGGGCCGCGGGCGCGGTCATGGGCATCATCGTTGGCGGAGCGCTCGTGACATTCCTCAACTGGCGGTACATATTCCTCATCAACCTGCCGATAGGGACGGTCGCGACGATTGCGGGGGTGCTCCTGCTCCAGGAGCGTTCGCCGCGGGTCAAGTCCTCCATGGACCTTCCAGGCATCGCCATGCTCGGGACGGGCCTTCTGCTGATTCTAGTGGCCATCACAGACATCACAGGGTCAGGTATGACGACAGAGTACGCGGCCGAGCTTGCCGTCGGGGCGCTGCTACTGTTCGGGTTCGCCCTCTGGGAACGCCGGTATCCCTCTCCGCTGCTGGACCTCTCGCTCCTGAAGCAGAGGGTCTTCACCGCCTCGACCTTCGCCGCGTTCTTCCAGGCACTCGCGGGCTTCGCAGTGATATACCTGGTCATGATGTACCTTCAGGGACCGAGGGGGCTCTCACCATGGGACGCCTCCCTGCTCCTGATACCCGGGTATGCCCTGGGCGGCCTGATAGGTCCGTTCGCCGGCCGCATGTCGGATATATGGGGCGCGCGCGTGATAGCGTCAGTCGGCCTCCTCCTACAGATGTGCGGGATACTGGTGTACTCCACGCTGACCATGACATCATCCATCTACACGATTGTCCTCGGCTCCGTCCTGACGGGCGCGGGCACGAGTTCCTTCTTCCCGGCCAACACCAGTGCCGTGATGGCGAGCGCGCCCCCGAAGGCGTACGGCGTGAGCTCGGGCCTGCTCCGGACGCTGTCCAACCTGGGCATGATCAGCAGCTTCGCCGTCGCGCTTCTCACAGCCTCCGTGTCGATACCCCGCCAGGTGGCCTTCCAGGTCTTCCTGGGTGTTGGGGGGATTCCCCTCGCGTACTCGACGGCGTTCGTCCAGGGAATGCACTCCGCCCTGCTTGCGTCGACCTCTTTGCTCATCGTCTCGCTAGTGCTCTCCATCCTTCGCGGGAAGGAGGAGCGGACCAAGATACTCCCGGGGCGATAACGCCCTCCGGAAGGGTGTCGCGCAACAGTTACCCGACCAGGCATTCTACCCCTAGCTCAGGAGTCGATGTCGGATGGAGATAGTCAAGGACATTCATTGGATCGAGGGCGTGAACGGCAACTGCTAAGTGATCGTCGGCGACGGGTTGACGATGATCGACACTGGCCTGCCCCGGAACACGGAGAAGATCGTCCGTTACATTTCGCAGGAACTCCACCGGCAGCCATCCGAGTTCAAGACGATAGTCCTTCCTGACGCACTACCATGTCGACCATGTCGGGTGCGCGCGCGAGCTCAAGGACCTGACCGGCGCGACGGTGGCTGCCCACTAGGATGATGCGGGGTTCATCGACGGCACGAAGCGGGCCCCCGGAACCAAGGGAGGGGTGAGTGGGCTCTCACCATGGGACGCCTCCCTGCTCTCGCCTCTCACGAAGGCCAAGAAGGTCAAGGTCGACCTCGCGCTCAAGGAAGGAGACGCCGTGGCCGGCCTGGTGGTCGTGCACGTTCCTGGGCACACGCCAGGCAGCATCGCGCTGCTCGACCGCTCTAGGAAGGTGCTGTTCACAGGCGATGCGCTCACCTTCCGGAACGGGAAGGTCAGCCCTCCCCCGGAGAGGTTCACGGTCGACCAGGAGGCCGCTAGAAGGTCGATTGCGAGGATCAAGTCCCTCGATTTCGAATCGATGCTTTCGGGGCACGGAGGGCCGCTGACGCCAACCGCGTCCGCGAAGGTCAGGGAGTTCGACGAGGCGCGGGCCCATCAGTAGGAGTCGACGGGGACCATCGATTGCGAAGACGCCTTCGGGGCTTGCTCAATTCCTGTCTGAATATCCTGGAGACGTTAGCTGGGCAGATTCCATCAACGCCGTTCCGGGCCGACTCCCCTTCGCAGGCCTGCTCTACCTGTTCATGTTCGCGAACAGCTGCTCGAAGTTGGCCCTGGAGCCGTTCACGAGGTTCTGGGCCTGCCCGACGACGATTTCGCACTCATCCGTGGCCATCGACTTGAGGGTCTTCTCGGCCACCACTCCAGGCGGGATGCCCCGGTCCCTCTGCCCTCTCGTGTCCCTGACCCCCTTGTCCAAGTTCGTGTCAACCATCGGCGGTATGATCTCGAACACCCTGACGGATGTGTTCCTCAGCTGGTGCCTCAAGGACACGGTGAACGAGTGCAGTGCGGCCTTGGTAGCGCAGTAGACCAGCATGATTGCCAGTGGGGCGAAGGCCAGACCTGAGGAGACGTTCATGACGGCCGACTCATTCCTCTTCGAGAGGTCGGGCACGAAGAGCGCGGTCAGGTGCACGGCCGCCCTGAAGTTGATCTCGATCTCGTCCTCGCCATCCGTCTGCCGGTGCTTGATCAGGTCCGCCGGGCCTTTCCTGAAGTCGATCATCCTCTGGATGCCGGCATTGTTGATCAGTACATTGACATCGGGATGGTTCTTGAGTGTCCATTCGTGCAGGGCCTTTCGGCCGTCCTCCGCTGACAGGTCGCACCTCGTGGTGACCAGTCCGGGCAGCTTCTTCGCATCGCTCGGGGTGTTCTCCGACCTGGCGCACACGATCACCTTGTTGCCCTCCCTCACGAAGGCCTCGGCGAATGCGAGGCCTATTCCCGTCGAACCGCCAGTGATCAGTATGGTGTTCCCGCTCGTCTTCATGCCTGGTCGACCCCCTTCATCTCGTACATGTTATGGTGAGCGAAATCCCGGATGTCCCGCCGAACCCTGAGCAGCTCCTTGGGCTTCGCCCGGGGGTGTCCTAGCCGGCACGCGTAGGCTATCTTCAAATGCGTAGGCATCCTGAGCATCTTCTTGACCTCCTTTTCGACGGCCGCGTTTCCGAACGTGCTCAGTATGTGCAGGCTCAGCCCCAGGGAGTGGGCCGACAGCCACAGGTTCTGCATGAGGCATCCGAGGCCCATGAATCCGAGCGTATCTCCTTCCGAGGCGGGCGCCCTCTTCCCGGGGTCGTAGATAACGATCAGAAGGACAGGGCTGCAGTTCATCCTCTCGCTCAGGGGCGAGGCCGGGCTGTCCCGCGTGATCTGATCGAACTTCGCGGGGTCTCTCAACGCAGGAGGGAACCCTGAACCCAGTATCCCGACCTTTCTCTTCTGCCATTCCTCCTTCGAGAACGACAGCAGCTCGTAGTTCTCCCGCAGGAACTCTATTGATGTCCGGGACCTGATAGTCCCGCGCCTATTCACGACTGTCGGGTCGTCGACCACCACAATCTCGAAGTTCTGCATGTTGTGGGGTGTGGGCGTCCACCTAGCAGCCTCCAGGACCTGCATCAGCTCGTGCTTAGTCGGCCGGCGGTCAGGATCGTAGGCCCCCCTGTCCGAACGCCTCTCTCGAATGGCCTTCATGACATCGTTCATCGTCTCCGCCTCTCGCATCCGGCGTTGCCGATGCTATCTTCTCCCTGCCTGTGTCCTTTCCGGCGGAATACGTGCCCTTGGGCGGCCTCGATTCGCACATCACATCTGTATGACGCGAGCGCAGGACGGCGGCTCTCAAGCGCTCGTCCGAGGTATGCAGAAGGCGTCTCATTGGGCGATTGCCTGGTCGGCATCCGTGGACGCCGCGTGCGATTTCTTGTTCCCCACAGCATCGATTCTGTCCTGACCAGGCCTGCAAGGCGCCTGCGCTCAGTCGGACGGTGGCGGAGGGATGTCTTCCTCGGCGGCGGTTTGTGGAGGCCGTGGCTGAGCTGCAGGGGTCCTGCTGTACGCAGCCTGCGGCGGTCCTGAGAGCATTCCAACATAGGGCGCTGCGGGTGGAGCCATCTGCACGGCCATCGACTCCAGGTTCGGCGGGAACGATATGCGCATCCCATCCTTGAGCCCAACATCGTTGATCGCTATCGCAGCCTTCAGCTTCGGCACGCACAGGACCTTCGTCGGAGCGCCCTCAGAAAGCAGTTTCGCGCCCTCCCTGGTGGCCATCATCGAGACCGGGCCGACGGACCAACCCTGGGCGTTCTTCGCCATGCTGGTCCTGAACGCCGGGCCGATCACCTCGACCGCCGTTCCCTCAGCCATCGCATCCACAACCTTCCTCAGCACGACAAGGCTGTTCGCCGCCATCCCCAGCGCCATCAACCCGAACACGGCCACGAAGATGGACATCATCATGGACAGCGTATCGAGCGTGAATTGGTCAGTGACGATGACGGACAGGACGAACGCGTTCAGTATGAACAGCACAAGGCACGCGATGGATATGGCTCTAGCCGCCTTCTGAACCGCCCTGTACACTCCGACGGAGAACTGCCTCTCGGCATCGGCCATCATCCTCTTGGTTATCTGGTTGAAGGCCGGTGCCTGGCCGTACTGCACGGGATATGTCATTCTGCTCATTTGTCCAGGCCTCCTGGAGGAGGACGGTGGCATATCGGGCATGACCAGCCGGCCGCCGTGTATGTCAGGATGGCGCCGCAGTCCGGGCAGAAGCGTTTCGCCAGCACATCGGTCGGCTGGATGTTCGTCGGCTGGACGTCGGTCGCCTGGCCCATCTCCACGTTCGGGAACTGGATCGGGCCAGACCCGAACTGCATCCGGGGCACGTCCGGAAGCGGCTTCGTGACATCGGTACCAGTCTGATTGGCCAGCGAACCGATTGACCGGGTCATGGAGTACGGCGTTCCCAGAGTCGTCTTGGACGGCGGTATGATTGAGCCGCCCATGTACCTGGGCGGAGGCAGCATCGAGGCGCCGAAGCCTGCCAGGAATCCGCCCAGTCCGACGGCGCCTGCCAGCCCGCCGAGACCCGACAAGCCCATGGTGCCGCCGCCCATCGTGACGTCCATTGTCCAGCTGTTGATCGTGTTGCTCAAGTCAGTGTACTGGCCGCTCCCGTAGAGTCTGTTGCCGGACCATGTCACTGTGAGAGGGTAGTTACCGCCGCCTGGGGCATGAATCGTGATTGTCACGCTCGAGCCTGACACACTGTAGCTTACGCTCACGGTCTCGCTCGTGCCTATCAGGGTCGCGGGATCGACCCATCCTGGCTTGTGGACGATGACATTCGTGTAACTAATCCAGAGCGAGCCGGTGCCATCGACGTTGAGCGTGAGCCTCGCGTCACTGATGAACTTCGCCGGGTAGGTGTCGTCCGTGTAGCCCTGGCCAGGCGTGGTGGAGGTGTACACGCCGGCGATACCGCCGGCCCTCGTGCCAATGCTGATGGCAAGAGCCATCGACAGAAAAATCAGGGTCAATCCGGCTACCATGAGACCTACGCACACGCGTCTCGTAACAGTCGCCATCTCACGCGCCCTCCGGGAACTGCAGGGGTGTGATACAGTGGCCAGAGGTATTTAATCTAGCGCAAAGCCTCAGTCTATCAGGGTTGATAACGCGCTGTGGCATCCCGTCCCAGGGTCGTGCGCGGGGAGGGGCTTGCTCGTCGGTCGGAGACATCATAAAGAGAGGCAAACCCCATTATTCATGACCGTGGGTGTATTGAGGGTCGAGATGTACCACGCCTCGAAGTTCGGGAACGGAGCGATGGTCGCGGAGGAGCTGCGGCGGGTCTTGGAGGCCGGGGGGAATCAGACGGGCGTGCACCATGTCCGAGACGCAAATCCCAGGGAGCTGCTCCCCGCGGACCTGTATGTGTTCGGTTCGCCCACTAGGTTCGGCAAGCCGCTCGGGAAGATGCGCCGGTTCGTCAAGAAGGTTTCGCTGCCGTCGGGGACGAAGTATGCTGTGTTCGCGACGCACAGCGAGCCCATGCCCAACAAGAGGACTGGGAAGGTGCCGACTGAGGATGAGATGGTCCGCTGGAGGCAGACGATACCCCTTCTCGAGAGCATTCTGAAGGAGAAGGGGCTGGTCAAGGTCGCCGACAAGATGTTCTTCGTCGTTGGCGCGACGCTGAAGGGGCCACTGAAAGAGGGGTGGCAGACAAGCGTCGAGAAGTTCACCAGCGCGATACTCGGTCCGTCCTGAGTGTAGCTTGGCCAATCCTCTGCGACAGGTGAATTCTGCCATCACGCGGCCCGGCATCGGAAGGCCACCGAGAAGAGAGATGTCCGCGCCCGTCAAGTCCGTGTCAAGGTATGCGGCGAGTACACGGAGAACATCAGCGAGGTGTTCGGAGGGTTCTAGGAAGGGGCCGTGTTGACTGGGTGACTGGCGCCAGGCAACGGTGCCGGCACAGTCAACTGGGAGCGCATTCTCAGCTGCATCAATGCAATGGGACAGGTCACCTGGACGGTGGAGTCCAGCGGATCCCGATGTTCCTACTTCCCGGGAGCGAACGCGCTCATCATCTCCCTCGCGAAGACCCTGGCCCGCTCGAGCCTGGCAGTATCGGGCTGACCCCTGCTATTGTCCTGACTCGCTTCCTCCCGGGTCTTCTTGCTCACGATCTTCATGATCAGCTTGGTGCCTTTGGACAGCTGCCCCTGGCAGTCGAACATGCCGACTATCTCGGCTCCGGATGCGGCCTTCCTGAACTTCTCCATCCACTCACGCACCTCGGGCTCATTCTCTGGGGCGGCATGGGTCATGAAAAGCGCCACCTTCTGTCCGTTGGTGCAAGTCCTTTCGAGGAACGTCTTGGCCTTCTTGTCTGGGCCGTACTGGTGCGTCGGAAACCCAAGGAACGCTAGGTCATAGCCCGCCAGGTCTGAGATCTCCTTCGCCCTCTTGATATCCTTATCGACCTTGATCTCGCCGTAGATTGCCTCCGCAACCTTCTTCGTGTTCCCAGTCTGTGTCAT
>JBBIUZ010000047.1:0-5240 GCA_037439985.1 Methanobacteriota archaeon
GGTCCCCTAGGCCACCTGTAGGCAACGACAAATGATTTAGGGACAGCGGACGTTACCTGTCCGAAGGCGATGGGACGCATTTTCGAGCGCGAGCTCAAAGGGATTCTCAAGGCGGATGACGATGTGCTCTCGCGGGTCACGAAGACATGCACAGACGATGAGCGGAGGGCGTACCTGAGGATCAAGGAGCGCCCGTTCATGGTCATAAGGGGCGCCGGGTCCCTCGGCGTCGACCTCGTCGCGATAAGGACAGGCATATCGTTCCCGATCGAGGTGAAGAGCTCTGTAGACGACGTGCTGAGATTCAGCAGGAGCGAGAAGCTCGCAATCCAGGCCAAGGAGATGATGGACGACTGCAGGCGAGCTGGCCTGATGCCAGTCTACGCCTTCAGGTATAAGCGCCAGAGGGGGGATGCCTGGAGGGTGTTCACCCTGGACATCGGCCAGTTCTCCGGACGGATGAAGGTCGTGTACGAACGCTTGCCAAAGATATGCCCGTCGAAGGAAGGGAACCTGATCATGCGATGGCACGACGGCATGCCCCTAAGCAAGTTCATCGACTACGTCGTGACGCTCTCGACGTGAGGGGCAGAGCCGCGGAGCCCCAGTATCAAGAGAACGGCTTCGAAGGCTGCGACCGATTGGACTGCGCCGCCCGGAACACGTGCGGCCCGTTTGTCCAGAACGTGCACTGGCAGTGCCACGGAGTGGGTGGTGGCTGGATGACCTCGATGAAGGCCATCCAGTCCGGGTGCTCTCAGCACTCATAGGGTTCATCACGGGCCCTTGCGAACCTCAGCTGACCCTCTTGTCATCACGCCACTGGAATCTCGCTCAACGTATTTCATGTGTGCTGCGAGAGAGCATCCGCCAAAAGCACGGGTTAAATACTGCGCAGGCACTGACAAATGCACGTGGACTTGCTGAGCGCAAACATCTGGGTGTTCTTCGGGTTCGCCGTCCTTATCTCGCTATCGGGAGTCGTGACCCCCGGCCCGCTGTTCGCAGCGGCCGTGGCGAAAGGCTACAAGGACAAACATGCCGGGGTCAAGATAGCCCTCGGCCACGGTCTGGTCGAGTTCCCTCTCATGGCGCTCATATTCTTCAGCATCGGGACCATCTTCTCAGACCCGCTCGTCAAGCTTGGTGTCGGGCTCGTGGGAGGCGCGTTCCTCCTGCAGATGGGGTACAAGATGGTGAGATTGAGGAAGGTCATCGCGGGCGGGGACGAGAAGTATTTCCCGTACGATTCCGTCTGGGCGGGTGCGATCACCTCTTCGGTCAACCCGTACTTCCTCCTCTGGTGGGCGTCTGTTGGGGCGGTGCTGATCTACAATGCCCAGTGGTTCGGCCCCATTGTGGTGGTCGTCTTCGCCATCGTACACTGGAGCTGCGACCTCGCCTGGTACACCTTCACATCCTTCACCGTGTTCAGGACGAAGCATCTGTGGACGCCTCTCGTGAACGATATCGTCTTCGGGGCATGCGGCCTGACAATGATGCTGTTCGGAGTGTACTTCATCGTCGGGCCCGGGTACGAGTTGCTGAACTCCCTGTAAGGAGCTACCTGCCGGCCGCGATCATCCTCTCGAGCGGGACCCGCGCGCGTCTTATGATGTCCGCGGGGATTTCCACCTTGAACTGGGTCTTCATCAGGGCGTCCACTACATCCTCCAGCCTGATCATCCTCATGTTGGGGCAGACGGCGTGCGGGCTTGTGTAGAACTCCTTTCCTGGGGCGACGCTCCTGAGCCTATGGAGCATGTTCCCCTCGGTCCCGATGATGAACTCCCTCTTGGGCGAGGATACGACGTGCTTCAGTATCCCCTCGGTCGAGAACGCATGGTCCGCCATGTCGATGACCTCGGGCGAGCATTCGGGATGCACCAGCACCTCGGCGTCCGGATGCTTCTTCTTCAGCTCCTCGATGTCCTTGGCGGTTATGTTCACGTGCGTGGGGCAGTAGCCTGGCCACAGGACGATCTCCTTGTCCTTCACGAACTTCTTGACATAGAGACCCAGGTTCGTGTCCGGCACGAATATGATCTTCTTGTCCGGAAGCGACTGAACTATCTTGACTGCGTTAGCTGAGGTGCAGCAGATGTCCGTCTCGGCCTTGACCTCGGCGGACGTGTTCACGTATGAAACCACTGGCGCTCCTGGATGGTGCTCCTTGAGTTCTCTCAGCGACGTCGCGTCGACCATCGCTGACATGGGACAGCTGGCCTTGAGGTTAGGGTGGAGGACTATCTTCTCAGGGTTGAGGATCTTCGCGGACTCGGTCATGAAGTCCACGCCGCAGAACACGATGATCCTGGCATCGGTCTTGGAGGCCTCGACCGACAGGCCGAAAGAGTCCCCGAGGAAGTCCGATATCTCCTGGACCTCCTTCCTCTGGTAGTTGTGCCCCAGGATGATTGCGTTCTTCTCCTTCTTCAGCCTGATGATACGCTCCTGAAGGTCCTTGACGGTCACGAACCCGGTTTATCAACAGGAGCGTATTAATCCTTTCCTCCAGACACGCGACAGCATACCCGCGGGAATCCATGGGCAATTGCACTCTCTGACGGCGAGGAGAGAGCTGATTGACGAGCCGGCGCCCGACACGCCTCGCCAAACGACTGCACGGCAAATCCTTTTATGTCCCGAACCTTCAAATATGGTGCGGCCAATAATATTGGGAATGAAACCGGTTATAGACCCCAAGTTCTGCAAAGGATGCAATATCTGCGTCTACATCTGTCCCAGAAAGTGCTACTCGAAGGGCACAGACATCTCTGAGACAGGCTACTTCGACGCAGTCGTCAGCGCGCCCGAGAAATGCTACAACCACAACCGTTCGGGGAAACTGCTGTGCGAGCTGTGCATCCTCAGCTGTCCTGACCAAGCCATCTCGTGGCAGCCGGAGACTGAAGAGGAGGCGAAGAGATGAAGATGCCACCGGGAGAGTACTTCCTTCAGGGGAACGAGGCCTGCGTCCAGGGAGCCTTGGCGGCCGGCGTCAGGTTCTTCGCTGGATACCCGATAACGCCCTCGACGGAGATTGCTGAAGAGCTGGCCAAGAGGCTCCCGGAGGCTGGCGGCGTGTTCCTGCAGATGGAAGATGAGATCGGGTGCATCTCCGCTGTGATAGGGGCCTCATGGGGCGGGGCAAAATCCATGACAGCGACCTCTGGCCCGGGGTTCTCGCTTATGCAGGAGGCCATCGGCTACGCTGCTATGACAGAGACGCCCATCGTGATAGTGAACGTGATGCGCGGCGGACCATCGACTGGTCAGCCCACGCGCGCGTCCCAGGGCGACGTGATGCAGTCGAAGTGGGGTTCCCACGGGGACTATCAGGTCATTGCTCTCGCGCCCGCATCCGTCCAGGAGATGTTCGACTTGACGGTCGAGGCCTTCAACCTCTCAGAGAAGTATCGCGTGCCAGCGTTCGTGCTCTCTGACGCCGAGGTGGGGCACATGAGGGGTCTCTTGAAGATTCCCGAGACGGTCAAGTTCGTGAACAGGAAGGAGGCCGGCGTGAGGCGCTCCGACGAGGCCTACGACGTGCCGGACGACCTCGTGCGGCCCTTTCCCACATTCGGCAGGGGGCACAAGGCTACGGTCACGGGCATGACGCATGCCGAAGACTCGCGGATCGAGCCAGAGGACGCCTCGGTGCACCAGGGACTGGTCAGACGCCTCTCGGACAAGGTGCTCAGGAACCGGAAAGACATCGACAGGTACCAGCTGATGGGTGCCGGTTCCAGGACGATGGTGGTTTCCTACGGGTCGGCTTCGCTGGGAGCGATGGAGGTCGCGGCGGAGGACGACCGGATGGGCCTTCTCAGACTCAAGACAGTATGGCCGTTCCCGGAGGACATCGTGGCCGAGGTTGCACACAAGTGCGATCAGATACTTGTCTGCGAAATGAACCTCGGCCAGCTGTACGGGGAAATCAAGCGGGTCGCGCTGGAGGCCGGCTGCAGACGGATCGAGGCGCTCCAGAAGCTCGGCGGGGACCCGCCGACCCCCCAGGAAGTCAGGGCTAAGCTGAGGGAAATGGGGGCAATCTGATGGAGCTGTTCGAGTTCTACAGGAAGGACCGCTGGCCGCACGTGTTCTGTCCCGGCTGTGGGATTGGCACCGTCATGAACTGCTTCTACAGGGCCTTCGACGGTCTCGGGCTCTCGCTCGACAAGACCGTCTTCGTCAGCGGAATAGGATGCTCCTCGAGAGTCCCGCTCTACATCAACTCCGATGCCCTTCACACGACCCACGGAAGGGCGATCGCATTCGCGACCGGGCTGAAGCTCGCAAACCCAGAGCTGAAGATCGTCGTCTTCACTGGGGACGGCGACCTAGGAGCCATCGGCGGCAATCACTTCATAAACGGCTGCCGCAGGAATCTTGACATGACCGTCATGTGCATCAACAACAACATCTACGGCATGACAGGTGGGCAGGCCTCGATCACGACCCCTCACGACTTCCGCTCAACGACGACCCCGATGGGCAACAAAGAGTACCCGTTCGACCTCGCCGAGATCGCGGTCGCAGCGGGCGCGAACTACGTGGCCAGATGGACGACCAGGCACGTGCATGAACTCACCAAGTCAATCAAGACCGCCCTCCAGAAGAAGGGGTTCGCTCTCGTGGAGACCGTCTCGCAGTGCCCCATCAACTTCGGCCGCAGGAACAAGATGGCCGATCCGACGCAACTCCTGGATTGGTTCAAGGAGAACTCCGTGAGAAGGGACAGGAGCAAGGCCGCCGAGGCGGACCACTTCGACCTGAACCTGGCTGGCCAGATCACCGTAGGCGAGTTCGTGGACAGGAACCGCGAGTCCTATGAGGAGCTCGTTGGGGTGGTGAAGCATGGATAGGCAGATACGGTTCTCGGGATTCGGCGGTCAAGGCGTCATACTCATGGGGATAGTCCTCGCTCGGGCGGCGTCTCTCTACGACCGGACCACGGGCTCGGATGGGCGCGAGACCAGGAAGCATGCGATACAGACCCAGTCCTACGGGCCGTCTGCCAGGGGAGGGCATTCGAAGTGCGATGTCAAGATCTCGGACCACGAGATGCTGTATCCCTTCGTGGAGGTTCCCGACGACCTCATAATCATGTCCCAACAGGCGTACGCGAGGTACATCACAGACAGGAGGCCGGACACCCGCGTGGTGATCGACCCCGACCTCGTCCTCGACAGACCGGAAGGGGTTGTCTTCGAGCTATCCGCGACGAGGGCCGCCGA
>JBBIUZ010000047.1:5250-10752 GCA_037439985.1 Methanobacteriota archaeon
GGGTCTGGGGACCAGGATAGTCTCGAACGTCGTGATGCTGTGGGGTTTCAGGGATATCTCCGACGTGGTCTCCTTGGACGCCCTCGAGAGGGCGCTCCTGGATTCGGTGCCGCCCGCCACGCACGAGCTGAACCGGAGAGCGCTCAAGCTGGGGGCGGAGCTGGGGCGCGAGGCGGTACAGAGGCGGGGGAAGGGTTAAAGATGATGAAGGCATTCGACGAACTGGAGGCGGCAGATTGATCATAGAGTCCGTGCTCAAGGAAGGAAGGAAATCGCTGGCCGAGAACGAGGTCAAGGAACTTCTCAGGGAGGCCTCCATCCCGACGACGGATTTTCAGGTCGTGAGCGGCTTCGAGGAGGTCGATCAGAAGAAACTGAGGTTCCCGGTTGTGCTCAAGGTCTGTTCTCCGAACATCCTGCACAAGACCGACGTCGGGGGCGTGGTGCTCGACATCTCCAAGGACCAGTTCGAGCAGGAGTTCGGGATGATGCGGCAGAAGTTCCCGAACGACAAGCTCCTTGTGGAGTCGGTCCAGGACAGGAGGGTCGAAGTCATCGTCGGCCTGATAAACGACCCGACCTTCGGCCTGACGGTCATGTTCGGCCTGGGAGGAATCTACACCGAGGTCTACAAGGACGTCACCTTCAGGGTCGTCCCCATCAGAAGAGAGGACGCCGAGGAGATGCTCCGCGAAATCAAGGCCGCGCCGATCCTTGAGGGCTTCAGGAAGATAAAGGTGGACAGGGACGCCATACTGAACGTGCTGATGAAGGTGTCGGCATTGGGAGAGAAGTATGCAAACACGATCGACCAGATGGATCTCAACCCCGTCTTCGTCAAGGAGAAGGGCGCGGTCGTCGTGGATGCGAAGCTCCTTCTCAAGTGATGGGCTCCTATCTGGCGACACGCACGCGGGGTTTCTCGATTGATAGCAAGGGGTGGACGAGGGTTCGTTGGGCTGGCCTCGGCGGCCGCGTTGGTCGCGCTCCCGTTTGAGTGGAAGGCGGCCGCGGGGTTCGGAGGTCTCGCGCTGTTCCTGGCGATCATGTTCAGGGATCCAAAGAGGACGATCGGCGACGGGATCGTGGCGCCGGCGGATGGCACCGTCAGGGAGGTAGACAGTTCTAGGGGACTCGTGTCGATATACCTCGCGCTCAGAAATGTGCATGTGACGAGGGCGCCTCTGGACGCCGTCGTGAGAAAGACGGAGACCATCAACGGCAGGCATGTCCCGGCCTTCGCGAGCAGGTCGCAACACAACCAGCGACTGGAAATCACGCTCGAGACGGGCATCGGCAGCGTCAAAGCCGTCGAGATGGTCGGAGCGGTGGCCCGACGTATTGTCCCCTACGTCAGGGAAGGACAGACTCTGCAGAAGGGGGACAAACTCAGCCTGATACGATTCGGATCCAGGGTCGACCTGTTCCTCCCAGCCGACCGCGTCAGAATCACCGCGGCCACCGGGCAGAGGTTGAAAGCAGGAACGACGCGCATCGCGGAGGCGTTGGATGGCCGTCCTTAGCAAGGTGTCGCTTGGCGACCTGTTCACTCTCGCGAACGGCGTCCTCGGGTTCGTCGCGATCACTTTCATCCTCGACCGGGACTTCATGGGAGCGATGACGCTGCTCTTTCTCTCGATGATGATGGACGGGCTGGACGGGTACATGGCTCGAAGGTTCGGCAGCAAGCACTCGATGGGGCAGGTCCTCGACTCGATTTCCGACTCGATATCGTTCGCATTCGCCCCCGCCCTCCTGCTCTACGCAGAGTTCCACTCGTCTGTGGACTCCACATTGATGTCCGCTGCGGTGCTCTTGTGCGCCATCGCGTTCCTCGCCGCAGGGCTTTTCAGGTTAGCGAGGTTCAGCGTTGGCGGGTACCAGCTACCGCACTTCATCGGGATGCCCGCGCCCGCTGGAGCGCTCGTGGTAGTACTCATGTGCCTGCTCTTCGGAGCCCTTCCAGACGCCAGCGGAACGCACCGCCAATATTTCATCGTCCAGGCGTCGCCGGCACTCGTTCTCGGGCTCGGCCTCTTTGCCAGCCTCCTGATGGCCTCTGAGATCCGCTACCCGAAGGTGGTGGGCGCTATGGCGCCCGTTTGCGCGCTTGCGCTCCTGCTGGCGATCTCCCCCGCGCTGGCTGGCCAGCTTCTAGTCGACGACCAATCCTTATATACAGCATTCTCACGTACCGCCACGAGCATCGCACTGGCTCTGACCCTGGTGTACGTTTTCGGAGGCCCTCTGTATGAGCGACGCGAGAGAGGAGAAAGCGGATAGCCATTTCTCGTGTTCCGACTCCGAGCGGGCGGCCTTCGAGGCGGGTATCAAGCTGGGGACGATATACCACCAGTTTGTCGGAGTGCCGCTGAGCACCGGCTCCGTGGAGACGCTCGAGAGAGCGATCGAGGCGGGCAGCCGCGTGCAGCCGTTCGTCGAGGATGTGACCGTGAGGATAGACAGGTCGAAGCTGCGGGACAAGCGCGGGCAGTACGACTACGTGCCCCTCACAGGGGACATGCTGGACGTGACCCTTGTCGTGAGGTACAAGGAGACGCGAGTGAGGGCGAACATGAGGTTCCTGAAAGACATGAACTACCCTCTCATGTACATCAGCTCGATTGAGAAGGCGTGAGAACAGGCGCATTGAACTGAGACGTTGAAGTTTTATGACATCTATAATATATTTGAATGGCCATATGGAGACCCATCTCTCTGGCTCTGGAGCAAGGCTATGACTAGAGGAATCAAGGTGGGCATCACAGGTCTTCCCGGAGCCGGCAAGACCCAGGCGCTCGTGAAGGTCATCGAGATGCTCGAGGAGGAGAGCCTGGTGGTCGGAGGGATGGTGACGGAGCCGATCGTCGAGGGCGGCAAGAGGGTCGGCTTCTACGTCATGGACTGGAGAAGCAAGCGAAAGGCCGTCTTCGCGCACATCGAGACGGAGTCGAAGTTCTATGTCGGCAAGTACGGGGTCAACCTGGAGAGCCTGGACACCGTAGGCGTCGAGGCACTCGTCGACGCGAGCAAGAACGCCGACGTCATCGTGATAGACGAGGTCGGCAAGATGGAGGTCGAGTCCGAGAGATTCGTCAAAGCCGTCAAGGACGCGATGGACGTCGACAAGCCCATCATACTCACCTTGCACAAGAAGTCGAGGAACCCTCTCCTCCAGGACATCAGGAGGAGGGACGATGTCAGGATACTCGAAGTCACCCCTATCAACAGGAACCTTCTGCCGTACAAGATCATCAAGCTGATGAAGGGCGAGTACGTTTGATCTCGGACGGGTTCACGAAGGTCAGAGAGGGCGTGACGGACCTTCTCGTGCCAGACAGTTTCTGCAGGAAGGGGCCGGGCACCAAGTCCGGAGACGTCTTCTACAACAGACAGATGGAGTTCGGAAGGGACGTCTCAGTGGCCTTCGGGAGGGAGACCTTCAGGGAGGGCCAGAAGATACTCGACGGGCTCGCCGCGACTGGCGCGAGAGGGCTCAGGCTGGCCAACGAGTGCGGCGTGAAGGCGGACTTCGCGCTCAACGACCGGGACATGCGCGCAGCGGTGCTGATCAAACAGAACGCCGATCTGAACAGCCTCGGGCATGTCCAGGTCAGATGCAGCGACCTCAGGGCGCTCCTCGCCGAGGAGCGGTTTGACTACGTCGACATCGACCCCTTCGGAACGCCGATAGACTTCATCGACCCTGCCATCCAAAGCTGCTCGAACGGCGGGATGATCGCGATCACTGCGACCGACACGGCGCCTCTGTACGGAACCTATCCGAAGACCTGCGCCAGGAGGTACGGCGCCCTGTCTGCGAAGTCGCCGTTCGCGCACGAGACCGGGCTGCGGATACTCGTCGGGTATCTTGTGAGGGAGGCGGCAAAGCACGACCGTACCGTCGAGCCGATGCTCTGCTACCATGCCGATCACTACTTCAGGTGCTACGTGAGAATCAGAAACGGCGCCGCGAGGGCGGATGCCTGTCTCAAGAAGATGGCGTACGCGAGCTTCGACAGTAAGAGTCTCGAGCGCGGGATCTCCCACGATAGGCTGACGGAGAGGGACGCAGGGCCTCTCTGGGCCGGCCCGCTCTTCTCCAAAGAGCTGCTGCGGTCAATGAACGCAACTGGTGATCTCGGAACCGCGGCCAGGTTCGCGAGGATGCTCGAGGTCTGGCGGGAGGAGGCGGGGACGCCTCCGTGCTTTTTCGGGATGGACGAGCTTGCCCAGAGGACGAAGCTCGCCCCGCCGAAGCTCGTGGACTTCATCAGACACCTCCGGGAACAGGGCGCGGAGGGCTCAAGGACCCACTTCGACCCGAAAGGCATCAAGACGGACATGTCCGCGTCCGAGCTTCTGGACACCTACGAGGGATTCGCGAAGCGAGCCTAGCACAACGGTCAAACGTTTTATAAGTCGGACCAGGATTGCTTGTGCGATACAATGCCTACTCTCGTGGTCGTGGGGACTCAATGGGGAGACGAGGGCAAGGGGAAGATCGTCGATTTCCTCGCGAATGAGGCGCACATGGTCGTGAGGTTCAACGGCGGGAACAACGCTGGACACACGGTCAAGATAGGCGAGAAGCTGTTCGCGCTCCACCTGGTCCCGTCTGGTATACTCAGGGCTGGCAAGGTCGCGGTGATCGGCAACGGTGTGGCCATCGACCCCAGCGTGCTACTCAAGGAGATGCGTGACCTCGAGTCGCAGGGCGTCAGTATCAAGAACCTGAAGGTGAGCGACCGCGCCAACGTCATCATGCCCTACCATCGCATGCTCGACGGGACGGAAGAGCGGATCAAGGGAGGGTCGAAGGTCGGGACGACAGGGCGAGGGATAGGTCCCTGCTATGCGGACAAGATCGCCCGTACGGGCATCCGGATGTCCGATCTGGTCGACGAGAAGACGCTCTCGGAGAAGCTGGACTTCCTGGTCCCATTCAAGCAGAGGGCCCTGGATGCGTACGGGAGCGGTGAGCGACTGGACATCGGAGCCATCAAGGAGGAGTATACGGGCTACGGGAGGCAGCTGTCGGCGCACGTCGTGGACACGGGCGAGATGGTCGAAGACACGGTCCGGCGCGGGAAGAAGGTGCTCCTTGAGGGCGCCCAGGGCACGATGCTGGACATAGACCACGGCACATACCCGTTCGTGACGTCGTCCACGACCGTCTCGGGCAACGCCGCATCCGGCTCGGGGATATCCCCGTTGCTGCTCGATGAGGTCTTCGGAGTCGTCAAGGCTTACACCACCAGGGTCGGGGAGGGGCCCTTCCCCACAGAACTCAAAGACGACATCGGGAGGAGGATAGCCGAGAAGGGCGGGGAGTTCGGTACGACCACCGGGCGGCCCAGGAGGTGCGGCTGGCTGGACCTCGTCATCACAAGCTATGCGAGCTCCTTGAGCGGCCTCTGTGGAATAGCGCTCACCAAGATGGACGTGCTCGGAGGGATCGGGGACGTCAAGGTCTGCACCCATTACATGCTCGAAGGGAAG
>JBBIUZ010000048.1:0-3131 GCA_037439985.1 Methanobacteriota archaeon
GGGTGTCATCTCGGGGACCGCGGGCGTGCTCCTGAACGAGGGCAAGAGGAGGGGCCTGGACGTCGTCACCTTGCTCGCGGAGACCAAGGCCGACGTGGCGGACGCGCGGGCCGCGGCCCTCATACTCGCCGCCATCGACCAGATGGTCCTGGGGATGCACCTCAACGTCGAGCCGCTCTGCATGGAGGCCGAGCGCCTGGAGGCCCAGCTCAAGGTCATACACAAGGACGCCGAGCGGAAGAGCATGCCCCAGCCTTCGGATGTCGAGGTCAGCTACCAGTAGTCTCCCTGAAGGCCAAAAGCAGATATCCCTCGGCCAGTCTTCCGGCGGCCTCTCGAACCGCGTCCTAAAAGAATATCTATCATTTCAACCATTTCAACCATCCACGAACGATAGCGCTATTAGTTGCATGAATTGCGAGGTATCTACATGGCCGCGAAAAAGGCTTTGATAAAGAGTGTCGAGATTCCTGGGCCGAAGTCCGTGGAGCTCGGGAAGCTCAGGGATATGTACGTCTCGAAATCCGTCGGGATAAGCCATCCCGTGTACATCGACAAGGCCGAGGGATCGCTGTTCTACGATGTGGACGGCAACAGCCTGATCGACATGGGCAGTGGAATCGGCGTCCTGAACGTCGGCAACAGGCCCAAGGAGGTCGTGGCCGCCGTGAAGAAGCAGGCGGACAAGTTCCTGCACGTGTGCTTCCAGGTCACGCCCTACGAGAGCTATGTTCGGGTGGCGGAGAAGCTCGCCAAGCTCGCGCCCCACCCGGGTCTGACGAAGTCGGTCCTATTCAACTCCGGTGCCGAGGCGGTCGAGAACTCCGTCAAGATTGCCAGGGCGTACTCCAAGAAGCCCGCGTCGTTCTCCTTCGTGCACGCTTTCCACGGAAGAACCCTGATGGCCCTCTCGCTGACCTCGAAGGAGATGCCGTACAAGGCAAACTTCGGCCCTCTGCCTGAGACCTACAAGGTTGAGTTCCCGTACTGCTACAGGTGCCCGTTCGGCAAGACCTATCCGTCCTGCGCGCTCGCGTGCGCGGACAAGATTGACGAGACCTGGTCCAGCCCGCAGTTCGAGGGCAAGGTCGCATCAATCATCGGGGAGCCGATCGCCGGCGAGGGAGGGTTCATCGTGCCCCCGAAGGACTTCTATGCCAAGCTCACCAAGATATGCAGGAAGCACGGCGTCCTATACGTCGACGACGAGGTTCAGACGGGCGCCGGAAGGACGGGCAAGATGTGGGCGGTCCAGCACTGGCCGGGCGTCGAACCCGACATGCTCGTCAGCGGGAAGGGGGTCGGCGGAGGGTTCCCGATATCGGCGACGACTGGCAGGGCGGATATAATGGACGCTCCGCAGTCCGGCGGTCTGGGAGGGACCTTCGGAGGGAACCCGGTGGGATGCGCGGCCGCGCTGGCCCAGTTCGACATAATCGAGAAGAGCCTTCCAAACGTGCCCAAGATCAACGCGTACATGACCAAGCGCCTGCAGGAGATGCAGGGCAGGCTCCCGCTCATCGGCGACGTCAGGGGCATGGGCGCCATGATGGCGCTCGAGATGGTCAGCGACCCGAGGGCGAAGACCCCGGCCGCGAAGGAGACGAAGGCCATCAGGGCGGCCGCGATGAAGCGCGGCATGGTCATGCTGACCTGCGGGACCTATGACAACGTAATCAGGCTGCACCCGTCGATGATCATGCCCGACGAGATCCTCGAACAGGCCATGGACATCCTCGAGGCGTCAGTCGAGGAAGTGACGAAGTCGGCCTGATCGGGACCTCTGTCCTTGGTCTGCGAAACACCTTCCAATCCCTATCTTTCTCGAGCTGCTATGCCTGGCGGGATGCACTTGCTCTCCGGGCAAACTATCAAATACGCTTTCAGCATTTCAAGTACGCTTTAGAAGAGGAGCGCCCTGCCGTCACGCACATACGCCGGCAGGAGCACAGGAAGGAGAGGTACGATGTCATCGAGCGCAAAGGGATCAGCGGACTGGAAAGCGTGGCTTATAGTCGCGGTACTGGTTTCCTCCTTGATAGGATTCTTCGGGGGTTACGCGGTCGGCGGCATGGTCAAGAAGGCGACCTTCACCGTGGTCGACGATTACGGCCGGACGGTGAACCTGAGGGGCGTACCGCAGAGGATCGTCTCGGTCTCGCCATCCACGACGGAGATACTCTTCGCGGTCGGAGCGGGCTCCAAAGTCGTGGGCGTAGACAACTACAGTGACTATCCAGCCCAGGCGAAGAGCCTGCCCCAGGTGGGGTCGTACACGCTGAACTCGGAGGTCATCATGAGTCTGAAACCGGACCTGATCGTGTGCGGCGACATGGTGCCGAGGGCCCAGCTGGACACCCTTGAGCGTCAGGGGGTCCCGTACTTCATCTTCGCGACGAGGACGATTGAGGGGATGCTGAACGACCTCACCCTGGCCGGAGGGTTGACAGGGCACGTTCTCGACGCCCAGAATGTGGTCGCGAGCCTCCAGGCGAGGATCAACGCGGTGACGAACAAGACCCTGGCCGGTGGGGTCGAGAAGCCAAGGACCTACCTCGAGTACTATCCCTATTACACGTTCGGACCGGGGTCCTACGGCGACGACATGATTCGCCTCGCAGGAGGCGCGAATATCGCGGCCAACGCGAGTAGCGAGTACCCGCAGCTCACCTCGGAGTTCATCGTGGCCCAGAACCCTCAGGTGATCGTGTACACTGTGGGATTGAATGCCCAGACGACAGCGGGCGAGATCGCCAACCGCACGGCATGGAACCTGACCTATGCCGTCTCCCACGGTAGGATATACTCCATGGACGACAACATTGTCAGCCGCTACGGGCCTAGGCTCGTGGACGGGCTAGAGCAGCTCGCCGCGATAATACACCCCGAGCTGTTCCCGTCGTCAGGGTGAGAACCTGACTGACCGCCGGTCGTCCGAGGATGATGGGCAAGTCGCGGTTCCTCTGAGGGCCAGGCGAGTGCTCGTCATAGTCATCCTCGCAGCCGTTCTGGCAATGACTGTCTTCGTGGCGGTGCTCGTCGGGACACTTGGGCCCATCGGCCCGGGGTCCCCCTACAGGATATCCTTCTCGGAGGCTCTGGAGGCCATGTTTGGCAGCTCGAGCTACCAC
>JBBIUZ010000048.1:3145-10335 GCA_037439985.1 Methanobacteriota archaeon
GGGACATCAGGCTGCCCAGGGTGCTCCTGGCCGGCCTGGTCGGCGCAGCACTCGCTTGTTCGGGAACAGCCATGCAGGCGGTCTTCAGGAACTCCATGGCCGACCCCTTCATCATCGGCGTGTCGTCGGGCGGGGCCCTCGGGGCCGCCGTCGCAGGCCTTCTCGGAATCGGAATCACGATGGGCGTGTTCGCCCCTCCGGTGTTCGCCTTCATGTCCGCCGCGATAGCCGCGTTCGTCGTGTACCTTCTCGGGTCCGTCAGGGGCAAGGTCTATGTTGACACTCTGCTCCTGTCAGGCGTCGCGGTCGCGGCCTTCCTGGGCGCGATCGTGTCGTTCCTGATCTACTTCGCGGGGCAGGAGTACCACCAGCTCATCTTCTGGCTCCTGGGAAGCCTGACGCTGGCGACCTGGAGCATCGTGGAGATCCTCGTCATCCCAGTGGTCGCTGGCGCCACGGTCGTGTTCTTGTACGGCCGGGACCTGGATGCCCTTCTGCTGGGTGAGGAGACGGCACATAACTTGGGCGCGAACCCGGAGTCCCTGAAGAAGCTGATGCTGTTCGTCTCCGCGCTCTTGGCAGCAGCCGCAGTCGCCTTCACCGGGATCATCGGTTTCGTCGGCCTCATCATGCCGCACATATCGAGGCTCGTCGTGGGCTCGAACCACAGGACGCTCGTCCCGGCCGCCACGTTGTCGGGTGCGATATTCCTGATATGGGCCGACACGCTCGCAAGGACCGTCATCGCTCCGACCGAACTCCCGGTCGGGATCATCACGGCCTTGTGCGGCGGTCCGTTCTTCCTCTACCTGTTGCGCAAGAACAGCAAGGGGCGTGAGAGATGACCATGCTGACAGTCTCTGACTTGAAGTTCTCGTTCGGGAACACCCAAGTGCTGAGAGCGCTCACTTTCGACGTCCGTCTAGGAGAGTTCATGGGCATCATGGGCCCGAACGGGTCCGGGAAGACGACTTTGCTCAGGTGCCTCACCAGATACCTCCCGACTGAGGACGGGATGGTGCTTGTCGACGCCAAGCCGCTGAATGACTTCTCGCCAGCGGAGATGGCCAGGACGTTCGCAGTAGTGCCCCAGGTCTCCGTCACGGACTTCCCGTTCACTGTATACGACATCGTCATGATGGGCAGGATACCTCACCTCGGGAGCCGTCTTGCGGGAGAGACGAGGACGGACATCGACATCGTCCAGCAGGCCATGGCCAGGACCAACACGCTCCGGTTCTCTGGGCGCATCTTCTCGGAGCTCAGCGGGGGCGAGCGGCAGAGGGTGATCATAGCGAGGGCGATCGCACAAAGGCCGAAGGTGCTGCTCCTGGACGAGCCCACCGTCTACCTCGACATCAGCGGGCAGATAGAGATAATGGATATGATCAGGAAGCTGAACAAGGAGGAGGGCATCACGGTCGTCGCGGTGCTGCACGATGTCAACCTGGCCGCGAGATACTGTGACAGAATTGCCCTCCTGAGCGACGGCCTGCTGGAGGCCGTGGGCCCGCCCCCGGAAGTGCTGACCCCGGATGCGATTCGGTCGGTGTACGGTGGTCGTGAGGAAGGACCCGTTCACAGAGGCGGTCTACGTGATGCTCAGGGCATCGGCCCCGTCGGCCCACCGGCACGGGACCAGGGTGCACCTGATCTCTGGCGGAGGCACGGGCGGCCCGCTGATGAAGGCCATGCACGACCATGGTTACAGCGTCTCCGCAGGCGTGATAAACGTCCTGGATGACGACTACGTAAGCGCGAACGACCTCCATGTTCCCGTCGTTGCCGAGGCGCCGTTCTCGCAGATCAGCGAGGAGGCCCATGTCGAGAACCTGAGGCTGATATCCGAATCCTCCTTCGTCGTCGTGTCGTCGTTCCCTGTCGGGCCGGGCAACTTCAAGAACCTCGAGGCCGCGAAGGTCGCGCTCGTGTCGGGCAAGGATGTCTTCGTCGTCCGTTCGAGGAACGGCCCGAGCATAGATTTCTTAGGAGGAAAGGCCGATGCGCTCATTGCCGATATGATGTCCTGCGGCGCGAGGGTATCAGAGAGCATCGACGAGGTGCTCGCGGCAATGTCCAGAGTGAGGGTGGGGTGAAGTGACCGGTCGGGCCCTTCGGAATCTGAAGATGAACACGGAGATGCTCATCCTGGTGGAGGTCCTGAGATCGCCTTACGTCCGGATGAAGGAGATTGCGGACAGGCTCGAGATAACAACGCAGGCGGTGAGCCAGTATATCTCCTCGATGAGGAGGCAGGGGCTGCTGAGAGAGCATACGGGAACCCTCAGGCCCACCAGGAAGGGCATGCAGGCTGCCCAGGAACACTTCACCGGGCTCAAGGATTTCGTGGACGCCACCCTCAAGAGCATCGCCGTCATAGACAGGACCGTTGCCATCGCGGGCAAGCGGATCGAGCGGGACCAGCCGGTGGGTCTGGTGATGGAGGATGGGATGCTGATGGCGTACCCAGGCCTCAGGTCGTCATCGACCGGACTTGCCCTCGAGCCAGCGGCAGAAGGGGACGACGTCCTCGTCGGCCATCTGGAGGGCATAGTGGACCTCGAGCTGGGAAGGCTGCTCATCGTCGAGGCCCCGTCCGAGCTCGAGGGGGGTTCGAAGTCGGCCGACATCGAGCGGATGAAGGACAGCATAGAAGACTTCTCGCCAGGGCTCGTGGTCGCCGGCGACGCGACCGGCTCGGCGCTCCTGATGAAGACGAGCGGAGAGTTCTTCACGATCCATGCTCCCGTCGAGTCCGCGATGAGTGCCCTGAGCAAGGGCGTCAATATCGTGTTCTCGGGAACCCATGAGTCCGTAGAGCAGCTACTACAGGCGGTGTCGTCCCTCAGGAGGGAGAGCGGCTACGAGATCTGCTGGAGGAGCCTCAAGGCGTGAACCTTCCCAGCGCTGAAAGGTGGTAAGTCTAAATACCATGGAGTCGCAGTGTGGGCCCACAGGTGAGGACTTGGACGTGGAAATGGCCATCCGGAACAGGCGTGCTAGGCGGGCGATTTCCGACAGGCCGATCGAGAAGGAGAAGGTGGATGCGCTGGTCGAGGCCATGCGCCTCTCTGCGTCTTGCTTCAACAATCAGCCCTGGAGGATAACGCTCTGCCAGGGGCCGCAGGCCCTGGACGCGGTCAGATCGACCCTCTCGAGGGGCAACGCGTGGGCGTCGCGCGCGCCCCTGATCATGGTGGTGAGCGCCAGGCCCCCAGATGACTGCCAACTGAGCGAAGGGCGGGACTACTTCCTCTTCTCGACGGGACTCGCGGTCGGCCAGATGGAGCTCAGGGCTACTGAGTTGGGCCTGATGTGCCACCCCATCGCGGGATACAACCCGGCGAAGGCCAGGGAGCTGCTCGGCATCCCGCCGGAGTATGTCGTGATCGCGTTCGTAATCGTCGGATACCTCGGCCAGGATGACTCGCTGTTGTCGGACAAGCAGAGGGCTCAGGAGACCGAGCGGCCTGAGAGGAAGCCCGTCGGGGAGAACTTCTTCCTCGACAAATGGGGAAATCCCTATCACTGATCCGCTGGCCCGAGGAATCCCCGGCGCTTCGCCGCAACCGAGGTTGCGCGCGGCTTCGGTCTAGATCAGCTTGGCGCCGTTGTCGTAGACGTGGATGCAGTTGACCGGGCAGTCGGATGCGGCATCCTGGGCGCACTTCGGGTCGTCAAGTTCCAGCTCGTCGTTGTCCCCGATCCTCTTCCCGCCGACGAGACTCGAGAGCCCGTCAGGGTCCATCTGGAATACGTCGGGGCAGGTCTGTGTGCACAGTTCGCATCCTGAGCATTCGGGGCGGACTATTTCCAATTTGAATTTAGACATCAGACTCATCCCGTACGGTGTATCACACCGGAGGGCGTATCGCCTTATGGCTTATGCTGTTTTTCCCATTTTTCAGATCCTCTGGGACGAAAGAGAACCGCAATCACGGAAACGACGTTGAGCCTAGCCTGGCCGTGCGTCCATGTTGGGGGACGTAGCTACGGGCCCGAACCTTCAGTGCCGTGCCGCACAAGAAGAGCGGCTGGCCCCCTCGGACACCCGCGGGTCTGTTCCTGTGTTCCCTGCCAGATATGCGTTCAGCTCTCTTTCCCCGGACGGCATGCCCTTTCGAGCCCGGCGGCGTATTGGAGTCTCCGAGGAAGGTCTCGACCGCCAAGCTCGCCAAGAAGTTCGACACCGGTCGTCCAACCTACGAGGAGCGTCTCGGAAGGCCGAGAATGAGACGATCAAGACGGTCTGCAGTTGCGCCCGTCCAGATGCGGTGCGGTCCACTGGCAAGCTCACGTACGGCGGCCACGTTCCCGCCTCAGGATTCGGTTAGCGAAAGCGTTGTTTTCTGGGGAAAGCAATAAGTGCGATTGGCCGCTGTGCGGACCAATCTCCGGAAGTGGTTCGTTGGCGGACGTCAGGAAATGGGAGAGCAAGGAGATAGGCGTCACCATAGAGGTGGACTATCGCAAGTGCACTGGCGCCGAGCAGTGTGTCAATATCTGCCCTTCGGGCGTGTACGAACTCGTGAGAGGCAAGACGACCTGCCCCAACATCGACGGCTGCATCCAGTGCTGCGCGTGCCAAGATGCATGTCCCTCGGGCGCCATCAAACGCAACTCGTGCCAGTGAGCGTCCTGCGTATGCGTGCAGTCGCTCTCCGCCTCGAAGGAGTCCACGGAGGTGTGGCAGACCCCCGGTCCCCGCACGCAAAGGGACCTCGGAGGGCCTCCCTCTAGGTCCTCCTGGCATGCCAAGCCCGATTCCCAGCCAGACCAATTCTTATAGCTGGTCAATTCATTCTCCTCGGCATGGCTTTCGATCCGAGTTTTCTCAAGAAGGTCAGAAGGGAGTTCCCGACAGTCCAGGCGGATCCGTCCGGAAGGAAGAGGGTGTTCCTTGATAACGGCGCAGGAACCCTCGTCACAAGGAGAGCGGCGGAGGCGGAGCACCGGGCGAGGATGGACTGGAGCGCCAACGTCGGGAACTGTTTCCTGGAGTCCAGGGGCGCCGCCGACACGATCCTGGCGGGAAGAACAGCAGTCTCCGACCTGCTCAGGGCGGACGGCCCGGAGTCCATCATCTCGGGCGAGTCGTGCACGAGCCTCTTGTTCGGCCTCAGTTACGCCATCAGCCGCACGTTGAAGGGGGACGGGAACGTCGTCGCGAGCGGGTATGAGCACTACGCTAACGTCAGCCCCTGGGCTGAGCTCGGGGGAACGCACCTCATAGGGGAGTTCAGGCTCTCGAAGATAGACCTCGAGACCGGTCTCTTGGACATGGAGGATATGAAGCGCCTGATAGACAAGAACACGAAGGTCGTGACTGTCACGGCCGCGTCCAATGTCCTGGGCAGCAGGACGGATCTGGCAGAAGTCGGCAAGATGGCGCACGAGGCAGGGGCGTACTTCTGCGTCGATGCCGTCCACCACATCGCGCACGGCCCAACGGATGTGCATAAGATTGGCTGCGACTTCCTCGTCTTCTCGGGCTACAAGCTGTTCTCCCGCCACGGGAGCTTCATGTACATTAGGCCCGAGCTGGTTGAGAAGCTCGCGCCCTACAAGGTGGAAGCGTCCCCGAAACACGGTCCCGAGAAGTGGGAGCAGGGCACGAGGGACCAGGCGATGTTCGCCGCTATCAGCGGCGTCGCTGAGTACCTAGTCTGGCTGTCGGACCCGGGCTCGAGGGTCGCGCCGAAACCTGGATCGCAGAGGGCCGCTGTCCTGAGACGCGCGTTGGAGCAGATTGAGGGCCACGAGAGAGAGCTCTCCCGGATTGTGCTCGACGGGTATGGCAGACTCCCGGGGATCATGTACATCCCGGGGCTGACGCTGTACGGCCCAAAGGGCGTGGCTAAGAAGCCCGGCAGGGACCCCACCTTCTCCTTCAAGCTGGCTGGGTGGGACGACCACGAGCTCGCGAAGGAACTCTGGGACAGATACGCCATCGCCGTAGGGGCCGAGGACTACTACTCCATCGTGCCTGCGACGTATGGGACCGAGACCTTCGTCAGAGCGACCTTCGTGCACTACAACACCAAGCACGAGGCGCTGAGACTGCTCAAGGCCCTGAACGAACTTGCCGCGAAGAAGCGCTGAGGTTAGCGAGAGCGGCTCGAAGACGGAGTATCGGGAAAAGGAAAGGGATTTGGGAGGAGGCGCAAGAGCCTCTTCAGCATGGAGGTTTTCGGTTCAGCCCGCTTGCTACTGCTTCTTCTGGTAGTACTTCGTCCAATCTCCCGGCTGGGAGCTCATGGTCCGCTCGTACGCTTGGGGAGCGCGCTGTTTCGGCTTCCTGCTCTCCGTCGCTACCAGTAGCACAACGCCTATCACGACAGCCGTGGCCACGCCCAGCGCGATCCCGAATAGCGCTCCAGGAATCCCGTTGGTGGCCGTCACGCTCCCGATGTTGACGAGGGCAGTGGACGAGAATACCGGGTCATGTTCGATCAGCTGGCCGCCCGGGAAGGATATGCCCCCTAGGACGGCGAACCCGGCGAAGGTTGCACCATCCATGCCAATCATCCGGATCGGGACTCCTCCCATGACCTGAACGCAGAGCTGTTTCTGGACGCCGTCCACGGCCACGTTGGAGACCCAGCGCATGGCCCCGATGTCCGTGTGCTCACCTTCGAATGTCAGGCTAGGCTTGTCCAGGACCCGTGGGGCGGTGGTTCCCGTGGCCGCGTTCAGTCTCATCTCACTCATGCTGTCCCGCGCGGAGCAGTTGCCAGCCTCGTTCATCTCCTGGACCAGCTTCATCTGCATCCAGGTCATCGCCGCCATCGGCTTGATGTAGTTGCCTGCTATGGCCTCAAAGGTCGCAAGAAGCCTGGGATTGGAGTTGTTGGCGTCGAAGTCCCAGCCCGCGATGGTCTGGCTCCACTTCGTGCTGTACGATATCAGGTCCCCTGACATCGTGAGGGCGGGCATGCTTGTCACGTCGAAGTGCATCATTCCAAACTCGCCCTTCTGCACGGTGATTCGCCATTGTGGGATGGACACGTTGTTCACCTGCACGATGCTCGCAGAGAGGCGGAAGGTCAAGGTGATGCTGTTGAGAACGTTGTCGCCCGTCGGGCCCGTGTAGTCCGACAGCGGGATGTACGTGAGGTTATTCGCCGTCAGGCTGAACGACCAGGTCATGTTTCCCCCTGACTCAGTGTACTGGACGGGGCTCTGCTGCC
>JBBIUZ010000049.1:0-7593 GCA_037439985.1 Methanobacteriota archaeon
CGATCCGAGGCCTCCGTCGACTGTCGGGTCGTAGCTCTCGACCGTCACAGCCCATCCAGCGGGCGAGGTGGCAGAAGCTGGGTTTCCGTACGGATAGACGACCTCGCCGACATACGGCTCCTGCCGGACGGTTACGACCCCGCCCTGATTGCTCACGACGTAGACGGCCCAACCCCAGAAGTAGTGGCTGTAGGTTTGACCAACTATCGCATCCGCGCCGTAGTTGCTCTTGAATTGGGCAGTGGTCAGCGACTCCATCACTGGGAGCCTTTGCTGTAGCTGGACGGGCTGTACGGACGACGGGTTGACGGCGTAGCCTTCTCCTGGCCTCACATCGATGATCATGTGGTCGCCCTTGTGAAGCCCGATGACGCCCAGCGCAAACCCCCTTATGGTCCCGCCAGCGCCGTAGTTGCCGGCCGTCATATTGAAGGGGGTGTAGCTCGAGTTGCTCCTTAGGGTGAACGTGAGCGATTTCGGATAGAGGGAGTTGTCGTTTGCCACGCTCTTGAGGCTCGTATCGAACACCTTGCCGTCTGCCAGCCGGCCGATGTAGTTCAGCTCAACCTTGTCCCCAACCTTGATGTTGGGCAGGCTCAGAGGCCTCACCGCCTGCGAATTGGAGTACAGGACGTAACCGATCATGCTGACCGAGACGACGATGGCCGCGATGAGGATGGTCATGGTCGTCTTGGCGCGGTCACGCTTCTCGGCCTGCTTCTGCGGGCTTTCCATTCAGACTCCTGGGCGCCGTTATAATGTGGGCCGATATAAAGCCTCTCGCGAGGAACGGAGCCGGCTTCGCACTGGAGCCTTCAACCGCCTGACACCGGCGGAAAGATGGCCAGTTCGTCGCCATCGTGCAGCTCGACAGATTCCAGAGACGCCCTTCCAACGTTCCTCCCGTTCACCAGCACGACCAAGCTGTCGGCATCGGCCGCCCTGCGGTCCAGTGCTGCGGCAACGGAACGACCGAAAGTCGTCCTGAGGGACCGGAATGCTTCGTCCAGGTCAGCCGCCTCCAGCTTCCACTCCGCCCTCCCCGCAGCCTCGCGAATGGACGCAAACATCCTGACCGTGATCCTTGCCATCGTCTCATGTCAATCCTGGACGAGGTTATAAATGATGCTTCAGCCACCGGAAGCATGGTCCCTTTTATTGGACAATCGGGCCAGGATTGCTGAACCATTAGGCTTTTTCGGCGCTTTGGTTGTCCATGGATGCGTGCGCGAGCCTGGGTTTGCCTGTCGAGAGTTTCCGAATGGCCGGGACAACTGATATCAAGTGGGCGAATGAATGAAGACGATAGCACAGGAGGAGCGTCGTTTGGCGAAATCCGCAGGCTCGCAGAAGGAAGAGACCTTCAGAATCAAGGGCATGCATTGCGCAACCTGCACCGACACGGTGAGGGAAGCGCTCCTCTCCGTCAAGGGCGTGGAAGAAGCAAGAGTCAACCTGGCGACCGAGAAAGCGACCTTCACCTACGATCCCTCTCTCGCAACTGCCAAGGATGTTGAGCGCGCAGTTCAGGAGGCGGGTTACGAGGTCGCAAAGGATGAAACAACTCTGACGATTGGTGGCATGCACTGCGCCACCTGCGCGATGACGATCCAGGACGCGCTCTCGGAGGTTCCTGGCGTCGTGGACGCGCGCGTGAACTTCGCCCTGGGCAAGGCAGTTGTTGATTTCGACTCAAACACCGTTTCCGAGTCGGCACTCAAGAGGGCCGTCGAGGAGTCTGGCTACAAGGTCCTCGAGGTCCACGGAGTCATGGCGGAGAAGCTTGCGAGGCAGAGGGAGGTTCGGGAAGCCTACACTTCTCTGGCTGTCGCGGCGGTCCTGACTGTCCCAGTCGTCGTAGTCATGATGACCTACGACCTCTGGCCGAAGGGACTCGTGTCCGAGGGCTTGAGGAACTACGTGCTTCTGGCGCTTGCGACACCAGTCCAGTTCTACGCCGGGCTCCGGTACTATAGGGGGACCTACTGGGCGCTGAGGAACAGGAAGGCCAACATGGACACGCTCGTTGTGATCGGCACGACGACGGCGTGGCTCTACAGCCTCGTCGTGACAGTCGACCCGGCTGCCCTCGGCTCTCACAACGTCTATTTCGACACTTCCGCCCTCATAATCACGCTCGTGCTCACGGGCAAGTACCTTGAGCTGAGGTCAAGAGGGGCCACGTCGGAGGCCATAGTGAAGCTCATGAGCCTACAACCTCCCAGAGCTGTGTCCCTCAAGGATGGTATCGAGACGGAGGTGGGTGTCGAGGAGCTCGCGGAAGGGGACATCGTCCTCGTCAAGCCAGGGGAGCGGATCCCCGTGGACGGAGAGATCCTCTCCGGGTCGTCCGCGATTGACGAGTCCCTGGTGACGGGAGAGTCCGTCCCGCGTGAGAAGACCGTAGGGGACGCCGTTACCGGGGGCACCGTGAATATCGGTGGCCTCCTGAAGGTCCAGGCGACGAGAGTCGGCAGGAACACCACCCTGGCCCAGATCGTGAAGTTGGTGGAGGATGCCCAGAGCACGAAGGCGCCCATAGAGAGGGTGGCAGACACGGCTGCCAGCTACTTCGTTCCCGCAGTGATGCTCGTCGCACTACTGGCGTTCGGGTACTGGTTCCTGATCGGCGCACACGCATTCGGCGTTGGCAACGCTCTCACTTTCTCGCTCACGGTATTCGTGGCGGTGCTGGTCATCGCCTGTCCGTGCGCGCTGGGACTGGCGACGCCGACGGCCATCGTCGTGGGCACTGGCAGGGGAGCGCAAATGGGAGTTCTGATCAAGGACGCGACGGCTCTTGAGACAGCACACGAGCTCAGTTCGGTCATATTCGACAAGACTGGCACGCTCACGAAGGGGGAGCCGCAGGTCGTCCGAGTTGTTCCCGCTCCTGGAGTCGCTGAGAGAGAACTCCTGTCCTGGGCGGCGAGCGCGGAGAGGGGCTCGGAGCACGTCCTTTCCAGGGCGGTGCTCTCGGCGGCGGATGCGGCTGGTCTTGCTGTCGATCCCCCTGAATTGTCGAAGGCCTTCGCGGGCGAAGGTCTGGTGGCGACCGTTCGCGGCGAGACGGTCACAATCGGGAACGGCCGCCTTATGGACAGGGTCGGGGTTTCGCTCGGACCGATTGGCGAGACGATGAATGCCATGGAGAGCGAGGGGATCACTGTCATGGTCTGCGCGAAAGGACCGCGGCTACTCGGACTCATAGGCGTCGCGGACACGGTGAGGCCAGAGGCGAAGGAGGCCTTGTCCGAGCTAAAGGCTCTCGGCCTGAAGGTGATCATGCTCACAGGGGACAACGAGCGTACGGCAAGGGCCATCGCCGCACAGGCGGGGGTTGACGAATTCAGGGCGGAAGTGCCACCGGCTGGCAAGGCCAGCGCGGTAAAGTCCTTCCAGGAGGCCGGCGAGGTGGTCGCGATGGTCGGGGACGGCATAAACGACGCCCCTGCCCTGGCACAGGCGGACATAGGCATCGCTCTGGGCACGGGCACTGACATCGCCCTCGAGTCCGGCAACATCGTTCTCGTGGGTGAGGACTTGAGAGGGGTCGTCACCGCCGTGAGGCTGAGCAGGCGGACCTTCAGCAAGATACGGCAGAACCTCTTCTGGGCACTCTTCTACAACACGGCTTCGGTGCCGATAGCCGCTGGTGCGCTCTACCCGCTGGCCCACGTCCTCCTGAGCCCCGTGATCGCGGCCGGCGCGATGGCCTTCAGCTCGGTTTCTGTCGTGACCAACGCATCCCTGCTCAGGAGGTTCAGATGACGGGCATCCGCGGATGCCGCCGGAGAGACCTGCACTCGGTGGCGGAAAAGGTTTATCTCGGGCCTCCCGGATAACGACCCTTGACCTGCAGGGGAGCTGATCTGCCAGGCATCGGTTCCCGGATGCCTGTCCTCTGCGAGACTGGGACAGTCTCTGCTCCTCGATCGGACGTGGTTCGATGTTCGGAAAGAAGCTTTCGAAAGGATTCCTTGTGGACTCTACTGGCGGACTTGTCAAGGAATTCGCCCTCAGCGACAAGGCCGATGTCGACTTCTCGGAGCTGCAGCAAGCGATTCGGAGCGCGGGCGACCTACGGACACTGACTTCGTTCCAGGCTGGCAAGTCCACCGCTACTGTCATCAGAGGCGACAGGCTGTACTTCGTGGCGGTCGGCAAAGGGGTCGCCAGCGAGGAGGATGTCAGCTTCCTGCACGAGATACTGAACGCGGTTGAGCGGAGTTTCGACGCCGCCCTTCAGGAGAGAGCGAGAAAGACGGCGGAGGCCGAGGCGCTCGCTGGTCGAGTCAAGGAGCTCGAGGAGCGGGAGAGGTTCATGTCTTCCGAGAACACCGACCTCGAGAAGAGAAACGCGGATATCGACAGGACTGCTGAGATGCAGCAGAGGGACATGGCGGCCCTCTTGGCGAAGATGGAAAGGGACAACGAGGATCTGAAGACCAGGGCCGCTGGTCTGGACTCTCGCGAGCTCGCGGCGAAAGACATGGAGGCCAAGCTCGTGGAATCGGAGGCGAGGCTCGAGCGCATGTCCAGGGAGTTCGACAAGTGGCGAGGGGACATCGAGAAGCGAGAAGTCGGGCTCCTCAACTCCATCAAGGCCCATGAGATGGCGCTCCAGGCAATGGCGGAGAAGGAGGGCGTCATCGCGGAGAGGGAGCGGGCCGTGCTCTCGAAGGAAGGGGCGCTCGAGGAGGCGAGAACCAGAGCAGAGGCCCAGAAGGAGGAGGCCCTCTCGGCGAGGCAGGAGCTCGAGCGGACCAGGGCCGACGTAGCCGCCAAGGAATCCGCGCTGGCAGACCAAACGCACAGCATCGGGGAGCGCGAGGACAAGCTGCGCGAGGAAACCGAGAACCTCAGGCGGAGGCAGGAGGGACTCGCGTTTGCAGATGAGAACCTCGACCTCCGCGTGAAGGGGCTTGCGGACAGGGAGCGGGCTCACGAGGAAGAGATGAACAAGGCCCGAGGCAAGATCAAGGAGGAGATGGCAAGGCTCGAGGCCGAGAGGAGGAACGTCGCTGGCAGGTTCGCCGAGCTCGAGACGAAGGAGAGGGTGTTGGACGAGAAGGAGAAGTCAATCGAGAAGGCGCGTGCCGACCTGGACGCCCGCGAGCTTAGCCTCAAGGACAAGATCGCGGAGACTGAGCACTACCGCCAGGGCCTCGAGTCCGAAATGGACAGGCTCGCCGAGGAGAGGCATAGGGTCGAGCAGATGCACGATCACCTCGAGAAGAGGAAGAAGGTGATCGCCGAGCAGGTCGACAGCATCGCCGAGATTACCAGGAAGCTCGAAGAGCTGCGGTCCAGGTCCAGGAGGAGGGCCGAGGACGCAGCGGCCCAGGCCGCGTTGACGGTCGGAGGGACGGACCCCCACGAATGATGCAGGCACTCAGGCGAGGTTAGGCCAGCCGTTCTCGATGCTCTTGGCCACCTCGAGCATCGTGCGCCTGAAAAGGGGCTTGTTGCTCGCATCAATCCTCAGGTGCTTCGAGACGAAGGGCCTGACCTGGTCCTCGACAGACACGTGTGACTCGCGCTCGTAGCTCCTGAGCATGCGGATGCAGAGGTCGAACTTGATCGGGGTGAAGAACGGCTCGCTGGCAAGGATCGACGCGGCCATCTTGCCCGTGTCATCCAGGGGATTGCCCACGGCCGAGTCCTCAAAGTCGAGTCCGTACACGCTCTCCCCTGAAAGGACGAAGTTCGAGGGCACCGCGTCGGACATTATCCACGTCCGACCCCCATCACTCAGCCTCGAATGGAACCGCGCGAGCCACGCACCGATTCCGTCTACGGCTGCGACATCGAACATGTGATTTATCGCGACATCGCAGGTCTCCCCGGAAACGTACTCGCTGACCAGATACTCGCCGGACTGCGCTATCGGGAAAGGGACGTCGATGCCTTCGGCCCTGGCCCTGAGCAGCGTCTCGAACTCGTTCCCGCACTTGCCGGACAGGAACCTCTTCACGACGACTGGGCGAACGTCTGTCTCGACGATCCAGACACGGTTCCTCTTGCTGGAGACGTATCTTATCGGGCCGACCACCACCCTCTGGTTGAGGGCCTTCTTGACCATATCCCATCCGAGAGAGTCGAGAATCGTCAGGTCGGACAGCATCCATTACGAGCACCGAGTCCGCCGAATAAAAACCCTCTGATACGGGTATCAGGCCAGCTCGTGATCTCGCGGGCTCGCCCTATTTCCAGGCTATGGAATCCTCCCTCAACCTGTCCGTAAGCTCCTTCGTTATCCGAAGCGCCTCGTCAGGGTCGTTTGCGCGAAGCGCCTGCGCCGCGCTCTTGACCGGGAGTATGTACGGCGAGATGTCCACTCCTCTGCTCTTCGCGTCCGTGAGCAACTTCCGCACCCTGTCCATCTGGGACCTCACGAGCTCGGGAATGCTTGGCGAAATGATCTCCTCCGTCTGGTGGGCCAGGGTGGAGACCAGGTTCCAGTCGCCATCCCTGCACGCCTCCCAGGCGCTGCCTATGAGTCTGCGGGCCCTGGATGTGTTCGTGCCCAGGGAGCTCACGTCGGAGATGATGCGTTCGATCTCCTCGAGGAGTCTCGCAGAGCCAGTGAACCCCTTCAGGGCCTCCTGATACAGCATGTCCTTCGACAGCGGCTTCGCCTCTATGAGGCTGAACAGGTCGAACTTCTCCGGCCTGATAATCGGCTCGCGCTTCGACGGTCTCTCGATGGCTTCCGATCCATTCTCTGCCTCCTCGGACTCCTTCGTCTCCTGCGATGGCACGTCGGCGAAGATCGCCCCGCAGAATGGGCAGTAGGGGTCGGACCGCTTGACAATCATGTCGCATTCGGTGCATTGATAGAGTGGTGACTCGTACTCGTGGACCGCGGTCGGGTTGACCAGCTTCGGAGCGAGGGTCGCGGCCTTCCGCTGTTCGCTCATCCTCCTCTGCTCTGCGGAGGAGACGCCTCCCGAGAGGTGGGGCGAGTCGATTGCTGACGCTCGGAGTATCCTCTGAAGCTTCCTGCGATAATAATCGCTTTGGGGGTTCACATCTGCTTTGGGGACGCTCTTCCCCTGGACGACGTCGGCGGACATTCCAGTCCTCACTCTGGCGATGCTTCCTTGGCAGGATGTTCTTGTTCTGATAGCTATAAGAATGGTACGTCCCGGCTATCACTCACCGAAACGGCAGCACGGGCCAGCCGGCAAACCATGGGCTCAGCTCCTTCTGACCATCGCCAGGAACTGCTCTTCGTCCAGGACCTGCTTCTTCAGGGTCCTCGCCTTCTCGTACTTCGAGCCTGGCTCCTTGCCGACGACCACGTAGTCCACAGCTTTGGTGACTGAGCTTGCGATACTGCCTCCGAGCGATTCGACAAGTGCCTGGGCCTCCGGACGGGACACGGACTCCAACTCACCCGTGAACAGGAAGACCTTCCCAGCAAGGATGCCCGCAGTCTTCCTCTCCCCCGCCTCCATCTTGAGCCCAGCATCGCGCAGCTTCTGGATAAGCCTCACATTCTCAGGGCGGTCGAGGAAGTCGCGTATCGCCCCGCCAACGACCTGTCCGATCCCCTCTATGCCCGAGAGTTCCTCGACGCGCGCCTTC
>JBBIUZ010000049.1:7603-10210 GCA_037439985.1 Methanobacteriota archaeon
ATCCGGTCGTCGGTTTCGGCGATCCGCGAGAGCAGCTCCTCGACGCGCGCCTTCTGTAGT
This sequence comes from Methanobacteriota archaeon, assembly GCA_037439985.1. Lineage (GTDB taxonomy): Archaea > Thermoplasmatota > Thermoplasmata > UBA10834 > UBA10834 > COMBO-56-21. The sequence goes on from JBBIUZ010000049.1 coordinate 7,664, forward strand.
CTGTCCATGCTGCCCATCGCCTCCGCCAGCAGCTGCGCGGTCGTGCTGCCTACGTGCCGAATTCCCAAGGCGTACAAGAGGCGTGCGAAGTCGCGCTGGAGGCTGCCCCTGATCGCCTCTACGATGTTGTGCGAGGACTTCTCAGCAATGCCCTCGAGACCTTTGAGATCCTCCTGCGTGAGGTAGTAGAGATCGCCGACGTCCTTGACGAGCCCCCGGTCCACCAGCTGGTCAACCAGCGCGGGTCCGATCCCCTCGCAGTCCATTGCCCCACGCGAGCACCAGTGAATCAGCCGCTCCTTCATCTGGGCGGGGCAGGAGGCGTTCACGCATCTACGGACGGCCTCTCCTTCCTCCCTGACGGCCTTCGAGCCACAGACAGGGCATGTCGTGGGCATCGTGAACTCGCGCTCGCGCCCCGTCCTACGCTCCGCGATCGGCTTCACGACCTGTGGGATGACCTCTCCCGCCCTCTCGACGAGGACCATGTCCCCGATCCTGAGGTCCTTTCTCCTCACCTCGTCCTCGTTGTGGAGGGTCGCGGACGTGACAGTGACACCGCCGACCTGGACGGGCTCGAGGACGGCTACGGGGGTGAGCGCCCCCGTCCGGCCGACCTGGATCGCGATGTCCACAAGCTCGGTCGTCATCTGCTGGGGCGGGTACTTGTAGGCTATCGCCCAGCGGGGGTCTTTCGAGGTGAATCCGAGGCGCCTCTGCTGATCGATCGAGTCGACCTTGATGACCATCCCGTCAATCTGGTAGTCCAGGCTCTCCCTTCCAGCCTTCCAGGATTCGATGTGCTCGAGCACCTCCTCTATCGAGCCGAACCTCTTGTTGTCTGGGTTGGTCCGGAGTCCAGCCAGCTTCATGGCCTCGAGACACTTCTCCTGCGTCGGGGGCATCCTCGTTCGCGGTCCCGCCCAGCTCAGCGTGTAGATCATCGCGTCCAGGGGACGCGAGGCCGTTATCTTCGGGTCGAGCTGCCTCAGAGAGCCCGCGGCGGCGTTCCTCGGGTTCGCGAAGAGTGGCTCGCCCGCACCCTCCCTGGCGCGGTTGAGTTCCCTGAGGCCCGCCACAGGCATGTAGACCTCCCCACGGACCTCCACTGTCCTCAGGTTAGTGTGTGGATCCAGCCGGAGGGGGATGCTCTTGATCGTCCGGATGTTCTGGGTGACGTCCTCCCCCGTCCTTCCGTCGCCTCTCGTCGCTCCTCTGACTAGGAGACCGTCCTGGTAGACGAGCGCGATTCCCAGGCCGTCGATCTTGGGCTCGACAACGTACCCGATCTCCTCGTCCGCGAGCAGTCTGCGGACCCTTCCGTCCCATTCCCTCAGCTCATCCTCTGAATACGAGTTCGCCAGGCTGAGCATTGCGACTTTGTGCTCCACCTGTGGGAACTCCTCGAGTGGAATCCCGGAGACGCGTTGCGTGGGGGAGTCCGGCAGCACCAGGTCGGGATACGCCTTCTCGAGCCGCTCCAGCTCCTTGACGAGCATGTCGTACTCGTAGTCGGAGATGACCGGGCTGTCCTCGGCGTAGTACTTCCGATCATGGTAACCTATCTGCTGGACCAGGTCGATCATGCGCGTCCTCGCACGCTCTCTCTCCACGTCCATCACCTCACCCCATGGAGCGCGGCCTCGAGGTCCTTGGCGGGCATCGTGTTGAGCACGTCCCGCTCCCCGAGCCATCCTCGCCGCGCCGTGATGACCCCGAACAGCATGTTGTCCATATGGCTGACGTTATGCGAATCTGTGTCTATGGCAATCCTGACCCCCGCGCCCTTGGCCAACCGACAGTGCACGTCGCGCAAGTCCAGCCTGTCAGGGAAGGAGTTCAACTCGAGCGCTACTCCGGCATCCTTCGCCGTGCGGAAGACCCTCTCGAAGTCCAGCTCATAAGGGTCGCGCTGCCCGATGACACGGCCAGTCGGATGGCCCAGGATGTCCATGACGCCCGATTCCATGGCCTTGACGATGCGCTCTGTCATGCCATCCTTGCTCATCCTGAACCCAGAGTGGACCGAGCCAATGACGACATCGAGATCCTTGAGCACGGATTTCGGATAGTCAAGCGTACCGTCACCCTTGATGTCGACCTCGCTCCCGCAGAGCAGTCGTATCTTGCCTTCAGCGTCCCGCTCCGCCCTCCTGACGCTCGCCATCTGCTTCCTGAGCTTGTCCACTGACAGGCCGTTCGCAATCTTCAGGCTCTGCGAATGATCAGATATGCACATGTACTCGTACCCCTTCCTCATGGCGGCTGCCACGACCTCGCCGATTGTGCTCGAGCCATCGCTCCAGTTGGTGTGGACGTGGAGGTCGCCACGGATCCTGGCGGGCTCTATCAGCTCAGGCAGTCTGCCTTTTGTGGCCGCGTCGATTTCCCCCGAATCCTCCCTTATCTCAGGGGGTATTACGGGCAGGTCGAAGGCCCTGTAGACATCTTCCTCGGTCGCCCCAGCTATCATCTTCCCGGAGTCCCTCTCGAAGACGCCGTACTCGCTCAGCTTGAACCCGCGCCGGACGCCCATCGACCGGAGGG
>JBBIUZ010000050.1:0-9964 GCA_037439985.1 Methanobacteriota archaeon
CCACCTACTGGGATGCAAGCGCCAGGGGCCTCGAGGTAGTGCTCCTCACACTGCTCATAGCAGCCGCCTTCAGAGCGGGCTTCTTGCGGAGCAGGCTGCTCTTCTTGTGCTCTGGATTGGTGGCCTTCGGATGCTTCGCGACGCATCACATGGCCATCCTGATCGTTCCGTACGGCGCGGCATACGTCATCTCGGTCTTCGCCGCAGGGCACATGCCCAGAGTGCTTCGGAGCAGAAGCAAGAGGCTCGGAGCGTTCGCCGTGATCTCCTCGGCGCTGGTCGGGATGATTGTCATCCTGAGCTACTTCGGTATCCTCGGCAACTGGATCCAGGGCCTCGGCGAATCTGGGTTCTTCAATATCGACTTCCCCGCAATAGGGATTCTGGCCAACTTCGCGGTGAGCTACGTCAGCCACGCTGGGCTAGCGCTGGTCCTGACTGTCCTTGTGTTGCTCATGCTTCTGGCGATTCTGGCCAACTTGGCGGTGAGCTACGTTCACCAAGTGGGGCCTGTGCTCGTCCTTGCTTTCCTTGGGATGCGCATGTCTCTCAAGACCCCCCGCCCATTTGTGAGGAGCCTGTTTCCACTAATCCTCCTGATCGCGTTCATTCCGGTCATTGGAAGTTCCGTATACGTGTCGATGCTTGTCGCTCCCTTCGCGACGATCCTCGGCGTGCATTGGGTCGCGAATCTGCGCAGCTCCAGAAAGATCAGGAGAAGGTCCGTCGCAACGGGCATCGCTCTCTTCATGGTCATGTCACTGGTCTTCGCCGTGTGGTCCGTGGACAGATGGAATCAGGTGGAGCAGCTCACTCGGGACACGGTCGTCGTTCCTGACGTGGTCTTCAACGATGCCAACTACCTCATGGTGAACGGAGAAGGCGTCTACGCCCTGAGCAACGAGCAGGTCCTGGAAGCCCAGCTGGGTGCTTATTCTGGCACGTTCTTCCTTCAATCGGGCGTTCAGGCCGCCATAGACAGAGATATGACGGCGGCGGATATCAAGAACAAAGTCACCTTCTCAAGCGCGCCCTTTCCGGTCAACCTCTATCGTTGGTACTCCTACCCGCATGAAACGGACATCGACACGTATGTCTACAATCTGATGCTCAATGGGGTCAGAGCGGTCACGAATGCGACAAGTAGCACGGACGCATCCTATGCTTCGCTCCATCCCAAGATCCTAGTTGTCCTGGACAACAAATGGCCGAACCAGTATGCGACGGTGTACGGACCGAGTGATGCGAGCTTCGTGAATGAAGTCAGGAGTTCTCAGACGGCAGCGCCGGGGAGCGGCTCCTTCTTCAGCTATGAGATCTACGCCAGCCAGGGCACTGCGATCTACATGGTGCAGCTTCCAGTCTAGACGCTCATGCTCCAGGAACATCATGTGAGGGCAGTTTCGACAATTATGGCTGGAGGTTCCTCTGCCCCCGCTCGCAATGACCATGCTGCGCGGGCCGTCGAGGACTGGCGTGATCTCAAACAAGCATCGTCGACCGCACGCTCATCCATGCCAGGTCTGGCGGCATGACCTGCTACGGATTGTGCTGGGGCAAATCCGCCCCTGCTCAGCCACCCGGCGCGACGGGCTCATCGAGGCACGGGACCGGACAACGGTTATCTATTCCCTGCCTCATCCGGAGGGTCGTATGGACGACTCGAACGAGGAACCACCATATCCCAGTGCGGGGCATCGTTTGGGTCTTCTCGCCTTTCTCGTCGTCGTCCTCGCTGCCTTCCTCACGAGGCTCTGGCCGCTTGCATTCAGCAGCTATCCCTTCAACAACGATGGACTCACGGAGTGCAGCATAGCCGCACAGATTCTGAGTTCGGGGCATTTCAACGTCTTCCCTAGCGGGATCGTCCAAACGACGCACAGCACCGCTATACCCGCGATGAACATCGTCATCGCATACGCGTCTTGTGCGCTAGGCGTCAACACGTATGAGTTCGGTCAGGTGCTTACCGCCGTCATGTCAGTCCTGACCATATCAGGTCTGTATGTCCTCGGGAGGACGTTCTCGGGCGATGTGAGGGGCGGGATCGCGGCGTCGCTGGCTGGTCTCCTGATGGGCACTTTCGTGTTCACCACCGGTTCCGTGTGGAAGGAGGCGTTCGGCTTCGGGATGATACTGCTGCTACTGATAGGCTTCGTAAGGAGGGACGAGGCCAGGTTCAGGATAATGTGCATGGCCATCCTGATCGTGATTCCCCTCGTGCATCATCTGATAGCCGTGATCGCGCTACTGATGGTCGCATACCCTGTCGCGCTGGAATGGATGTTCGCGTTGTTCAGACGCTCGGTCCGACACAGGCACATCGACGACCTCGTGATGGTAGTGGCTTCCAGCATCTGGATGCTCGTCTACTACTCGGCGGCCTCCATGGGCAGCTTCCAGCAGGTGGTGTCGATGAGGACAATCCCAGTGATCCTCGCGGTCTTCGCGGCTCTCGCCCTTCTGCAGATTCTTCCGCAATCAGTCCGGAAGCACACGAAACTCACATTCGCACCGGCACCGGGGATCGCAATCGCGGTTCTGCTCGTGCTCGATTACAGCGGCTTCCTCTTCCCGTACACACCGGCCGCACCGACCGTGTATTTCCTGCTGATCGCCTCGTTCGGCGTTCTGGTCTCAGTCGCATGGTATGGAACCGAGTACGCGTTCGAGTTCGTCGAGAGATATCGCGCCGTGCAGCTGGGGCTCCTGCTCTCTCCTATGACTGTGATTGTCCTCGGTATCATGACCGGTCTCACGGCGGGTGCTGGGAGGACCATCTACCGGTCTTTCGACTCCGTGGATGTCTTCATCTTCATTGGTATGGGGCTGGCAATCACCTCGGCGGTCCGCTTCAGGAAGAGGGCGTATCCCGTTCTTGCAGCGCTCATGATCGTCTTTGTGGCGATCTCGTTTCCCTTCGGGTACTACAGCGAGCAGATGCTCGGCGTGAGGCATGATACGCAATCGTACGAGGTCGATGCGCTGGCATGGCTTTCGAAGAGTCAGCTGAACGTGACACTGGTCTCAGACGAAAGGCTCGCCTACGTGAGCGCGGCGGTGGTCGGAATGCCCGCGGGAGCCGGACTCGTCGGCGCGCTTGAGACCGACGTCCCTCTGCCGAACCATTGGTTCTTCGCCTTCGATGACAGCTACCTGACCTCCGGCGTGAACGCCTTCCCCAACGGTCATCCCCTCATCCCCATCTCGAACTACACCAATCTGATCCGGGCCTCCGACGTCTTGTACATCGGCGGCCCGCAGGGAGACCGCATAACGATCATGTCGGCGTCCGATATCGGATGGGTCGCGACATACCCGCAGTTGGCCAGTTCCTAGAGCGCAAGGACCGCAGGCTGTCCGCACGAAAGAATGATAAGAACATGGGACGTTGAGAGCAAAGGGCTCGCATCGCATGGAGACTCTCAAGTTCTTGATGGTTTCGTCGCACTACCCTCCCAATCATCTGGGCGGCGACGCCGTCATGGTCCAGTACCTCTCAGAGGAGCTGGTGAGAAGGGGGCACGAGGTCCATGTGTTCCATGATCCCGCGATATACGCGCTCGTCAGGGGCACGCGGGTTCAGGATCCCGCTACGCGAGACGGAGGCCCGATCGTGCACGCGCCGCGCACCGCGAGCAGCCGCGGGGAGGTCCTCTTCAGACTCTCGTTCGATCGGTCAGCCCGGATGCGGGACGAGGTCAGGAGGCTGACAAGGGAGCTCGACGTCGACGTCGTCCATTGGCACAACACGAAAGGGCTGATAGGCCGGCCGTTCGTGCCACAAGGAGCAGTCACCCTCTGCACGGCCCACGACTACTATCTTGTGTGCGCGAGATCCAATCTCGCCAGACCAGGCATGTCCTTCTGCATGAAGCCGTTCATGTGTCAGACGTGCCTCATGCGGTGGAGGAAGCCCCCGCAATTGTGGAGAGCCGGTCCGTGGAGGGTGATAAGGCCGCCACCGGAGGCAAGGGTCCTATGCCCGAGCGAATTCATGGCGCGCCGGCTCCAGCAGGACGGCGTGCTGCATTGCCATGTCCTCAGGAACTTCGTGCCCGACATGGGGCCCAAGGCCTCCGCGGGCTCCGGATCGGTAGTCTACGTAGGTCTGATCGAGGCTCACAAGGGACCCCACACGCTGCTGGAGGCGTTCGCGAGGTCCAAGGACCAGCAGGGCTTCAGGCTGAGCATCGTGGGCGAGGGCTCTCTCAAGGAGGGGCTCATGGCAAGGGCCGCAGAGCTGAAGCTGACGAACAGGGTCGACATCCCGGGCTTCGTTCCGAGAACGCGCTTGGAGGAGCTGGTCCGTGGTGCCACGGCGATGATAGTGCCTTCCGAATGGCCAGAGAACGCACCCCTCACCGTTCTCGAGGCGTTCTCGATGGGCACCCCTGTGCTCGGCACGGACCAGGGCGGCCTGCCCGAGATACTGTGTCCGGAATCGGGCTCGGAGGTCTTCAAGGCAGGAGCGGTGGATGAGCTGGCGGAGGCCATCGTCGCCCTGTGGCGGAGAAGGGACGACATGGCGGAGTCGTGCCGGAGGGCGAGACAGGCCTACGAGAGCAGGTTCAGCCCCGCCGCACACATCGGGCAGTACATGCGCATCATAAACGAGGATGTGCGGTAGTGGGAGCGGCTCCGCGGCAGCGACCGCCTCATGGAGGATCTCGAGGCGGTTCTCGCGCTCGTGTCCGGCCCGGGATCGCTCACACGATGAGGATGTCCGTTGAGATCACGAGCGCACAGATGGCTATCTCGACTCCCCAGATTATGTAGACCATCTCCCTCTCGTTGAGCGCGAAGTGCTTCATGAAGATATGAGTCAGCGACTCGATCTTGCCATGGTACTCCAGATGGCCGTTGCTCGCATTCGTGCAGTAGTTCTCCGCCATGAAGTGGCCTCTCAGCTTGAGGAAGAACTCCACGATCATGGGCAGGAATACGAATGCCGTCTGGACCTGCAGCTCGGATAGGATCCCTGCGACCGCGATCGTGGCGCCCATGAACAGCATCATCGTGTCTCCCGGGAATACCCTGGCCGGGTAGTTGTTGAACCAGAGGAACGCGGTCAGGGCTCCAAGGAGCGGCACCAGCAGGTAGACGCCGTCCATCCTGCCATGGATCACTGCCAGGATTACCAGCGTCGACGACATTATCGCTCCCAGCCCAGTGCCCAGCCCGTTGAACCCCTCGAGCATGTTCGCGGCGTTGGCGGCACACGTGACTGCGAACGCGGCCACGAGCGGCATGAATATCCCGAAGCTCAGAGTGGCAACGTGGGGGATGACGATGGTTGGGTTGACCACGAACCCGAACGGGAGGGCGAGGATGAACGGCAGGATCGCCTTGTGCCTCTGGCGGATATCGAACATGTCGTCCATCATCCCGACGAAAGCCGCCCCGAGTACCGCTGAGAAGGATACGTTCAGAAGGTTCCTGTCCGTGACTTGATCGAACATCAGCATGACGCTGACGCCTGCGAAGAACCCCATCACCACGGCAATGCCCCCCATCTCGGCTATCTCTGGCTGATTCGGCTTGTTCAGATCGGTCCCGACTATGCCCCTGGCCTTCAGTCTCGGGATGAGCCAGGGAACGATGATCCAGGTCATCGCCAGTGAGACGGCGAATCCGGCGACAAACCCTATTTCCGTTGACGTGGGCAAGCCTCACCTCGTGATTGCTAGGCGTTATTATTATTCTTCGAGGCGGCATGCTTATTTGTGTACATCCGTGCCCGGCTAGACTGTTCGGACAAGGCCACTCCACCAGTTCTCGTTGGCCACATACCATTCGACGGTCCGCCTGAGCCCATGCTCGAGCCTTATTGCAGGCTTCCAGCCCAGCTTCCTGATCATGTCCCAGTTGAGGGAGTATCTGAAGTCGTGACCTGGCCGGTCCTGGACGAACCTTATCAGGCTCTCGGGCCTGTTCAGGAATCCCAGTATGTGCTTCGCGATCTCCAGGTTCGTGGCCTCGTTCCCCGAGCCCACATTGACGATGTCCCCCCGTCGCCCCTTCGACAGGACGAGGTCGATCGCCCTGCAGTTGTCCTCAACGTGCAGCCAGTCCCTGACGTTCGTACCCTTCCCGTAGATCGGCAGAGGCTCGTTCCTCAAGGCCTTGAGGATGAGCACGGGTATCAGCTTCTCCGGATACTGGAACGGACCGTAGTTGTTCGACGAGCGCGTGACCATGACATCCAACCCGTAGGTCCTGACATAGGACCGCGCAAGCAGCTCCCCGCCGGCCTTGCTCGCGCTGTACGGGGATGACGGGTCGAGCCGGTCCCTCTCCGAGAACGATTCCGAAGCGGTCGAGCCGTAGACCTCGTCCGTGGATATCTGGAGGAACCTCTTCACATCGTTCCTGCGGGCCTGCTCCAGGAGCGTGAACACGCCCAGGACATCGGTCCTCACGAAGTCCTCGGGCGACGATATGCTCCTGTCCACATGGCTCTCGGCGGCGAAGTTCACGACCTCGTCGCACCCTTCCATCGCCTTCTTCACGATGTCCTTGTCGCAGATGTCTCCCTTGATGAAGATGATCTTGTCCATGACCTCCTCTAGGTTCTCCAGCCTCCCCGCATAGGTGAGCTTGTCCAGAACCACCACCTGCTTCTCCGGATGCTCCCTAAGGAGGTGCCTGACGAAGTTGCAGCCGATGAACCCCGCTCCTCCGGTGACAAGTGTCCTCATCGCTCACTTCCTTCTCCGCCAGGAGTAGCCGATAGCCGGGTCGTTCCATTCGAGCCTGTACTCGTCCGGCTGCTTGTAGTTGTAGAGCTCGGTCGGCGTGTTCACGACCCATATCTCCTTGTCGTCGAGGGGCGTGAACCCGTGGTAGACGAATGGAGGTATGGCGATGAACTTCGGCGCCCCCTCGAGCACCTCGACCTCCTGAAGAACGCCCTTCGTCCTCGATCCGTCCCTGGCGTCGTAAAGCCCGACGAGGGCGTTGCCGCGGATGGGCACGAAGTGGTCCCACTGCAGCTTGTGATAGTGCCACGCCTTGATCACGCCAGGCTTGCAGGTGGTCAGATAGGTCTGCCCGAACTTCTTGAACTCCGGCCAGTCGCTCCTGAAGATCTCCATCAGCCAGCCCCGGTCGTCCACTATCCGCTGGAGGTCTCTGACCCGCACACCGTCGACCTGTCCCAACTTGGCTGACATGTGTTGAGGTTAAAAGCCTCAGATGGCATTAACTTGTCTATGCCCATCACGGGCTGAGGAGACACTCAGGTTGAAGAAACTGCTCATCATAGGCGCCTCTGGGCTGCTCGGAAGCAAGCTGTTCGTCCAGGCCGCTGACAGATACGAGGTCGTCGGAACGTACAACCCCGAAGTCGACGGCAGGACCGCATGGCGGCTCGAGCCTCTAGACATCGGCTCGAAGGATGAGGTCGAGAGGCTCTTCCAGAAGACCCAGCCCGAGTGCGTCATTCTCACGGCCGCCATGACGAATGTCGATGCGTGCGAGAAGAAGCAGCTCGTGGCGAACCGCGTGAACGCCACGGGCCCGGAGCTCGCGGCGCGCTCCTGCAAGAGGCTGGGCGCGAAGCTCGTCCACGTATCGACGGACTACGTCTTCGACGGGACGAAGTCGAGGAAGTACAGGGAGGACGACATCCCGCGTCCGATATCGGTGTACGGCTCGACCAAGCTCGCGGGCGAGAGGGCAGTGCTGTCGACCCTGCCGGACGCCGTCATCGCGAGGCCGGCTGTCCTGTACGGCTGGAACCCGATCGAGGACAAGGAGAACTTCGTCGTATGGGTTCTCAAGAAGCTCAGGGACAGGCAGAGGGTCACCCTGTTCGAGGACCAGTGGATATCCCCGACCTACGCGGACGATCTATCGAGGACGCTCCTGGAGCTGCTCGAGAAGGACGTGTCCGGGATATGGCATGTCTCGGGCCCTGACTGCCTGGACAGGCCCACATGCGGGCACATGATAGCCGATGTGTTCGGCCTTGACAAGTCGCTCGTGTTCCCGGCGCCGTCGAGCAGCGTGCCGCTCCCGGCCAAGAGGCCCATGTACTCGTGCCTGGACGTCTCGAAGGTCGAAAAGCTGTTAAATAGGAAGATGGTCTCTTTCGAGGACGGCCTCAAGGCGATGCGAGACCAGGAAGTGAAGAAGTCATGAAAGGCCTCGTCCTGTCGGGCGGGTACGGGACCCGTCTCAGGCCCCTGACACACACGGGTCCGAAGCAGCTGATCCCGATCGCGAACAAGCCGAACATACTCTACTGCGTCGAGGACCTACGAGAGGCGGGCATCAAGGACATCGGAGTCATCCTCGGGAACGTCATGCCGGAGAAGGTCCAGGAGTTCCTGGGGGACGGGTCCAGGTTCGGCGTCAAGCTCACCTACATCGTCCAAGGCGAGCCGAAAGGGATCGCTCACGCGGTCAACTGCGCCAAGGACTTCATGGGCAAGGACCCCTTCATCGTGTACCTCGGGGACAACCTGCTGAAGAACGGCATAAAGGCCATTCCCAAGAAGATGGCCCAGGAGAGGGCCGACTGCGTCATCTCCCTGTGCCCCGTCAAGGAGCCCCAGAGGTACGGCATCGCGGAACTCTCGCCTGACGGGAAGAGCGTCCTCCGCACGGTCGAGAAGCCCAGGGAGCCGAAGTCGAACCTCGCGGTCATCGGGATCTACGCGTTCAACCCCACCTTCTTCGAGGTGTACCCGAAGCTCGCGCCTTCCTGGCGGAACGAGATGGAGATCACGGACGCGATCAGCCTGCTCATCGATTCGGGGTTCAAGGTCGTGCCGCATCATGTGGAAGGCTGGTGGAAGGACACTGGCAAACCGGAGGACATCCTGGAGGCCAACCACCTGGTCTTGGACGGCATCGAGGCCAACAACGAGGGCAAGGTCGAGGAAGGGGCGACGGTCGTCGGACGCGTGAGGATAGGCAAGGGGAGCGTCATATCAGGGCGGTCCGTCGTCCGAGGACCATCGATCATCGGCGAGGGCTGCAGGATCGGCCCGAGCGCCTACATAGGCCCGTACACTGCGATCGGGGACAGGTGCTCGATCGCGTCGGCCGAGGTGGACGATTCGATCGTGATGGATGACGCGACGATCAACGTGGAGCGGAAGATCGTCAGGAGCATGATCGGCAAGAGCTCGAGGATCCTCACCTCCAACGGCATGCTGCCGAGGGGGGAACGGCTGATCGTGGGCGAGAACACGACGTTGTTCCTCTGATTCCAGGCGTCCGTCTTCACGAAGGTCCTGCCAGGGCCGGCAGGACCCCTAGGGGTTTTCTTGGACGACCTTCCCATCCGACAGCTGGACGCTCGCGGTGGCATGTCGGGTCAGACCCTTGTCATGCGTGGTGAGCACTATCGTCGCCCCGAACTCCCTTCTGGCCAGTTCGAACGCCTCTATCACTTTCTCGGCGTTCTCCTCATCGAGGTTTCCTGTCGGCTCATCCGCCAGGATTATCCTGGGGCTGTTGGCCATGGCCCTTGCGATGGCCGCCCTCTGGGCCTCTCCGCCGCTGACCCTGTTCGGGGCAACACGGGAGATGTCCTCGATGTCGAACTTGTGAAGGAGTTCGTCTACTCTCCCGTCGTCCCTCTTCTTCGAGAGCAGAAGCGGCAGCGAGATATTCTCCCGTATCGTAAGGTCCTGCAGCAGGTTGTAGTCTTGGAACACAAAACCGATCTTCTCCAGCCTGAGCTTTGCCAGCCGATCCTCCGAAAGCTCCTCGAGCCTCTCGCCCTCGATCATCACGGATCCGGTCGTGGGCCTGTCAAGGCCGCCCAGGATGTTCAGGAGGATGACGTCTACGCGGGGATTTTCATTGACGAGCTCAAGGGCGGCCAGAGTCTTTTTCTGGTCGGAGCCACCACCGGCATCGAGGAAGTTGCCCGGTTCGCCGCCGAAGGCCTTGACCAGCTGGACGGGCGTGCCCATGACCTCCATTAAGGAGGAGGAGATCACCAAGC
>JBBIUZ010000051.1:0-4634 GCA_037439985.1 Methanobacteriota archaeon
CTATGTGCTCCTGGACGGTGTGGGACCACAGCGAGAATGTACCCTCTGGAGGAACGGGCTCGAAACATGGGACGACTTCATCGGCGAGCCCAGGATTCGGGGCATATCTGCGGAAAGGAAGGCCCTGATGGACTCGAAGCTGATTCTGGCCAAGGAAAGGCTCCGAGAAGGCGATGCGTCGTTCTTCGGCCGGAGCCTTGCTCCCAGGGAACAGTGGAGATGCCTCAGGGAGTTCGGAAGGTCCGTCGCGTTCCTGGACATCGAGACGACGGGTGTGTCGTCCAGCTCCCCGATCACCGTGATCGGCGTGTACGACGGAGTGCGCATGCACACCCTCGTGCGCGGAATCAACCTCTACCGGGAGAGCCTCGAGGCGATCCTCTCCTCCGTCAGCATGCTCGTCACGTTCAATGGGTCGAGCTTCGACCTGCCCATGATAGAGCGCGCTTTCCCTGGCTCTGTCCCCAGCATACCGCATGCGGACCTGAAGCACTGCCTGCGGAGACTCGGATTGAAGGGCGGGCTGAAGGCAATCGAACGCGAGATGTCCATCGAGAGGGACAGGAGGGTGGAGTACATGACGGGGGAGGACGCCGTGTATCTGTGGAGGCTCTGGGAGAGGCACGGCAAGAAGAACGCGTTGGATCTGCTGACGGAGTACAATGCAGCGGACTGCATGAACCTCAAGCTGCTCGCGGACCACGCCTACAGGTCCCTCAGGTGGCTGACCTTCGACCGCGCAGTGGGAGCTCACTGAAGGGTTGAATACAAGGACGGCGATTCAGGGGGAGACGGGATGGACGCACTCCTCGGTCTGATCATCGCATTGTTCGTGTTCATCGGCCTCATATTCATCATCAGCCGGTCGGCCAAGCTCATCGTGTTCATCGGCCTCGTCATCGTGACTATCCTTGTCCTGAGAGCGACCGGGGTCATCGGGTGAGCTATACGAACCTGAAGGATTTCCTCGGATCCATTCCTGACGGCCTGTGGTCCTCAGCCCTGCGCGCTGCGACCGTGCTCCAGGAGGCCTCCGATGTGGCAGTCGCAGCTCACATAGACGCCGATGGCATCTCCGCGGGATCCATCGCGAAGGTCACTCTCGACAGGATGGGCGTCAGGCACACCGTCCACTTCTTTAAGAAGCTCGACGACGAGGCCCTGGCATCCCTGGACGGGGCGAGACCTAGCCTCGTCTGGTTCACCGACCTCGGCAGCGGCTCGGTTTCGAAGATAGAGGGCATGTCTGCGGTCATCACGGACCACCACGTCGTCGAGTCGATGGACCGTGGGCGAAGGGCCGACGGGCAGGCGCTGCTGTCGGACTTCAGCTCGATTGTCCATGTGAACCCGCAACTCCACGGCCTCTCTGGGGCGAACGAGCTGAGCGGGGCCGGGTGCACGTTCCTTGTTTCGCTCGCGGCTAGCGAAGAGAATATCGACCTCTCGCCACTCGCGGTCCTCGGAGCTGTCGGAGACCTGCAAGACCAGCGCATGCGGAAGCTCGAAGGCGCGAACAGCAGCATAATGGCGCTCGCGGCGGGCGCGGGCATGATCGAAGCGAGCCAAGACATCAGATATTTCGGCCGAGAGACGAGACCCGTTCACAAGATGCTGGAGTTCTCGAGCGATCCCTTCCTCCCCAGGATAAGCGGGAACGAAGAAGGGGCCCTCGGGATCCTCCTCGAGCTGGGAATCGAGCTGAAGGATGGGGATGCCTGGAGGAGTTGGTCCGACCTGACTGAGACGGAAAGGAGGACGATAATCTCCGCGCTGAGGGACCATCTCGAGTCTCTGAGAAGAAGACCCGATGTGATCGACAGGCTCGTCGGTGAAGTGTACGTCTTCCCAAAGGAGAGAAAGGGGTCCCCGGTGCGCGACGCAAAGGAGTTCGCGACCCTGCTGAACGCATGTGGAAGGCACGGGAAGGCGGAGATAGGGATGGCCATCTGCGCCGGCGACAGAGGGCCCGCGCTCGCCGAGGGCTTGGCGCTCCTTCGCGACCACAGGTCGGCGCTGAGCAAGGCCCTGTCGTGGGCGAAGGGTAGCGGCGTAATCAGGATGAAGAACATACAGTTCTTCGACGCGGGGGACGAGATAGAGGACACGATCGTAGGCACGGTCGCCGGAATGCTCCTCGGGGGCGAGGGGGCGGATCGCACCGTCCCGATGGTGGCTCTTGCGGAATCAACCGGCTACTCTGACTCCCCCAAGACCAAAGCCTCCGCGAGGGGCACCCTGGACCTCGTCGCGAGAGGCATGGACCTCTCAGCTGCGGTGAGGGCAGCGGCGGAGAGCGTGGGCGGAGTGGGCGGAGGACACAACATAGCGGCGGGAGCCACCATCCCCGCCGAGAAGCGGGACGAGTTCCTTGCCGCCCTCGACGGTCTCGTCGGGTCCCAGCTCACTTCGAGAGCAGCGCGACGAGGATAGCCTTCTGCGCGTGCATCCTGTTCTCGGCCTGGTCGAAGACGACGCTGTGGGGGCTGTCGATGACCTCGGCTGATACTTCGAGTCCGCGGTGCGCGGGCAGGCAGTGCATGAAGATGTAGTCCTTCGCCGCCGCCTCGACGAGCTTGTCGTTCACTTGGTATGGCAGGAAGAGCTTCTCCCTGGCCGCCCTCTCGCTCTCCTGCCCCATCGAGACCCAAGTGTCAGTGTAGACTACGTCTGCGCCTTCTATCGCCTGGAATGGGTTGGACAGCACCTCGACGGAGCTGCCCTTGGCTGTGGCAATCTCCTGAGCCTTCGAGAGTACGTCCTGGTTGGGTCTGAAGTCCTTCGGGGTCGCGGCCTTCATGTTCATGCCCGTCAGGGCGCAGCCGAGCAGGAGCGAGTTGCAGACGTTGTTCCCGTCGCCGACGTAGACGAGTCGGAGACCGGCGAGCCTCCCCTTCTTCTCAAGGATGGTCATCAGGTCGGCAGCGCACTGGCACGGATGCTCCAGGTCGTCGAGCCCGTTGATGACAGGGACGCGGGCATGGGTCGCCAGCTCGCGCATGACCTTGTTGCTGAAGGCGCGGTACATGATCGCGTCCACGTACCTGCTGAGCACATTGGCGACATCGGAGACGGACTCGCGCTTCCCGATGCCCACCTCGTCGGGGCTGATGTAGATCGCCCTTCCGCCCAGCTGGAACATGCCGATCTCGAACGATACCCTCGTCCTCAGACTGGGTTTCTCGAAGACCATTCCCAGGGTCCTGCCCTTGAGCGGATCTGCCTTGGGCCCCTTCCTGGTGGACCCCAGGTCCTTCTTCATCTTGATCGCATGCGCTATGATTGTCTCTATGTCATCCTTCATGTCGAGGACTGAGATGATGTCACGCTTCAATGGACCACCGTCCGCCTTTATCGACTGCGTTCACTTAATCCTTTTGCGCTCGGCAAGATGCCAGGGAGGAACAGACAATCAGCCAGCACATCTGGAATAGCCGCACACGACGCACGTCACGCAACCTGATTCGTGGGCGACACAGCTGCCGCAATCGGGGCATGCCTCCCGATCCGGATCCGTGTGGTCCGCTGTCTGTTCCGTGGAGTCCATGAGATGTCCCCTCAGACGACAGAACTGTCTCGGTAGGCATGACGATTGAGGGAGGGGGCGGGCGAAACTAGTCTGCCAATCCCGCAAGGCTAGAAGTCCTCCGAACCTTTGCAGGATTGGGCAAGATCCCTGGCGTCAACCCCCCCTGATTGGAGGAAGAAATGACTTGCCTGGCTATGCCTAAGAAGCTTTATCTAGGGAAAGGTGATGAAGGAGTCTAAGTGGCCGGGGTGGGGTAGTGGTATCCTTGGGGACTGTGGATCCCTTGACCCGGGTTCAATTCCCGGTCCCGGCCCCTCTGGTGCGTGACGCTACCTGGCCGAACTTCACTCCGCAGTTGGGGCACTCGGAATCGTTCTCCTTGACGGGCTTTCCGCAGTTGGGGCATTCGTATGTGACCGTCTCGCCGGGGTCCTCTCCGGGTTGCTCCTGGAACTCGGGCTCAGAAATGGCCGACTCCTCCCCCTCGGTCCCGTCGAGTCCGGTCTCCGAGGTCTGGGACACAACCTCCGCGAAATGGCTGAACTCGGTTCCGCACTCCTCACACCTGTGCTGTACGGGAGAGACGAGCGCACCGCAGAACGGGCATTCGAACCTGACGTTTTCGAACGACGCCCCGCACCGAGGGCAGCATTTCTCGGTGCCCGCGACGGTCTTCCCGCACGAAAGGCATCCGAAGATGAAAACAGGCAGCCGTTCGTTGCCCATGCAGTAATCATGAACGTCCGCTTACTTAATCATTTTAGGCAGTCGGCCTGCCCTCAGCCTTTCTTCGACTTCGGTTTCGCGGGGGCCTTGGGCTTCCTGCTCGACCTCGCCTTGGCGGGACGGGACTTCCTTCGGCGCTTTGAGGCGCGCGGAGGCTTCGAGGCTGCGAGACGTGCCCTCTGCTCGATGGACTCGACCCCGTGCTCGTCTGCTTCTTCTTGCTCGGTCCCTGGCTCTCGCGCTTCCTCTGGCGCGTGCGCCAACTGCGGTTCCCCGAACACCGCTCCGCAACCCGGGCAAGACTTGGAGGAGATCGGCACCTTCTCCCCGCACACGGGGCATTCGGCCGACACTTGTTCGAGCAGGAGGTCGCATCTCG
>JBBIUZ010000051.1:4659-9818 GCA_037439985.1 Methanobacteriota archaeon
TATCATGAGGCCACATCCAGGGCACGAGACTCGCCGGATTTCTGCCTTCGTCCGCTCGACCTCCGTGCTTATGATAGAATCGACGAACTGGTCCATGTCGAATCCCGAACTCGTCCTAGCGACCTCCTCGGAGAACTTCGTGAGATCTATGCCGCAGGTCGGACACTTGGTGGCGTTACGCCAGACCAGCCCCGAGCAGAATGGGCATTCGAAGAGCGTTCCGGGGCCGAACTGGAGCCCGCACCTCGGACACTCGCTGTCTGTCGACCGGACAATCCGACCGCACTTGAAACAGCTGAGGAAAATCTCCTTTGGACGCTCCTCCGTCATCTGTATGGACAAGCACTTCGAGATATAAATAGTCAAACCAGGACCCCGTTGGTTTCTCGGGCGGATTCTCTCATCCAGCCCGCCTTGCGTCTCCTGCGCACGCCATGACCGGGAACTGCATGGCAACCATGTGGGCGCGACTGTGTCAAGCTCCGGTACCATGCCGAACACGACCTGCACGAGCGTGTCCCCGTTCCGGGTCCATAGCAAGTCGATCGCCTGCGCGGCTGATATGGAGCATGTCGAGGCGAGGCATTGCTCGGAGTACGTGTTCTGTCATGATGCGAGCGCCGTGCAAGTGTCGCTCAGGTTCGCCGCGTATTCTGTGCCCCCCCCCGACTGCATCCCGTGAAAGAACACGCGGAAACGTTGTCCACGGACGCGTCGGGTGAAATCGCCGTCAACAAGCACGCGTTCGTGTTGGTGTCGCTCGACGCGAGCACACGACCCCGTTGCCCCGCATGTCCGCACTGTCCCAGACCACGACGGGCGGGATGAGCCAGGACGGCCGGGCAAGCACAATCTAGATATACCGAGAACTGGGTGGTCACGGTCAGGTGATTGCGGATGGCTTGGACAGGCCCCTTGACGAGGATCGACGACTACAGGTTCGAAATCCCGAGGTCCTTCAGGACATGCATGTCAACATCAGCGGTGATCTACTCAGACGACCGGATGATCGAGGCCGTGAAGCAGGACGACGCCCCTGAGCAGGCGGCGAACGTCGCATGCCTTCCAGGTATTGTCGGCAAGTCGCTCGCCATGCCGGACGTGCACTGGGGGTATGGCTTCCCGATCGGAGGCGTGGCAGCGTTCGATGCGGAAACAGGCGTGATCTCCCCGGGTGGGATAGGCTATGACATAAACTGCGGCGTCAAGCTCATCAGGACGAACCTGAGGGCGGACAAACACGCAGCGGACGTGAAGCGGCTCATAGATGCAATCTACGAGAACGTGCCGTCAGGGGTCGGGGAGAAGGGCAGGGTTAGGCTCTCGATTGACGAGATCGACGACGTCCTCGAGGGCGGGGCGGAGTGGGCTGTTGCCCAGGGCTACGGCTCCAAGGAGGACATCGCGTCTTGCGAGGAGGGTGGGAGGATGAAGACCGCAGACTCCTCCAAGGTGGAGCTGAAGGCCAAGCAGCGTGGGGCTCCCCAGCTGGGAACCCTCGGAGGGGGGAACCACTTCCTCGAGATACAGAGGGTCGACAGGATATTCTACCCAGAGGCTGCCGAAGCGTACGGCATCGATTCCGTCGGGCAGATCATGGCACTTATACACACGGGGTCGAGGGGGTGCGGTCACCAGATTGCGAGCGACTTCATCAGAGTAATGGAGGGCGCGCTCAGGACCTATAACGTCCAGGTCCCCGATCGGCAGCTGGCATGCGCTCCCGTGAACTCGGACGAAGGGCAGGCCTGCTTCGCGGCCATGAGCGCGGGTGCGAACTATGCGTGGGCGAACAGACAGATGATCCTCCACTGGGTCAGGGAATCGTTCCAGCAGGTCTTGGGGAAGAGCCCGGAGGAGCTCGGAATGAGTGTGGTCTACGACGTCTGCCACAACATCTGCAAGCTGGAGGAGCACGAGTTCGATGGCAGGCGCCGGAGAGTGTATGTGCACAGGAAAGGCGCCACGAGAGCCTTCGACAGCACGCGGGAAGAGGTGCCGGAACGGTACCGCATGATTGGCCAGCCTGTCCTGATACCAGGCGATATGGGCTCCGCGAGCTACGTCCTCGTCGGCACGCCCCGAGCCATGAAGGATACATGGGGGTCCACGTGCCACGGGGCCGGCAGGCTGCTGTCTAGGACGAAGGCCGCCAAGTCCTTCAGCTACGCAAGGGTCCAGGGGATGATGCAGGCTCGCGGGATATACGTGAAGGCCGCCTCGAAGGAGGGGCTCGTCGAGGAGGCGCCCGGAGCATACAAGGATGTCGACGAGGTCGTCCGCATAGCCCACGGGGCCGGCATATCGAGGCTGGTCGCACGCATGGTGCCCCTGGGAGTGATGAAAGGCTAGAAGCCGAGGACCCTGGCTGCCGCCTTTGCCACCTGGGCCTTCTCGCGCTCGGGGCAGGCCACCATTATGGCCGAGTCGTGGGAGCGCCGTATCTGAAGCGACGCCGCGATGGAGCTTATCCTGGGAAGCATCTTGACCCTGCCGGCGTCCAGCACCCTCACATCGGTCAACGATATCCTGGGCTCCGAAATTTCGAGCTCGCTGGACGGGACATCTATTATCACGTGCTCGACCGGCACGCCCGCCCTTCGCGCGATGTCCTCCTCCGCCGACCGCCTCCTGTCGATGCTCCCCAGCGCGTCCACCCTCTTCCACTGGCCGCTATCGAGGGAGCCTGCATGGACGGCGTACGCCTTCTTGAACAGCCGCCTGTACTTGATCAGGGTGGCAACCTCCTGGAACATCCCGCCCTTGTCGTTCAGGAACGAAAGCAGGGCCGAATCGGTCATGCCGAGCACGGATTCAATCTCGTCCTTCCCTATGTTCTCGACCGCCTTCGCCAGCATCAGCTCGGCGATTCTGACGGTCCTGTGGAAGTAGACCGCGGAGAACATGAGCGCTCTGGCCACCAGCATCCCCTCCACGGCGCTCAGCCCCCCCCTCTCGATTACCAGGTCCCCGTTGAAGACCTGCAGTGTCTCTACAAGCCTGTCGAGGTCTATGACGCCGTACGCGACTCCCGTGTAGTGCGCATCCCGCTTGAGGTAGTCCAGTTGGTCGACATCAACGGGCCCGCATATGAGCTGGGACATATAGCGCCTACTGTTGAAGTGAGACTGGCCTCTCTGGGCTGCAAGCGTCCTCTGGGCTGGATACTCCGGAGCCACGCCCTCAAGGAGCCTCGAGACCTCCTTCGGGTCGATTCCGTACCTCTCGAGCGTCTCGGGCGCGGAGGAGCATGTGCCGAGGATGCGCCTGTCTGCGGCCGAGAGAACGCTCGATTCTCCCCTGATCAGACGCCTTGAGATCTCGGTGTGGTCGATGCCGAACCGGTCGTGAAGCACGAACTCAAGGGTGTGCGAGTAGGGCAGGTGTCCTACATCGTGCAGCAGGGCAGCGCACTCGACGATGCGCGCCTCCTCGCTACTCATCTGAAAGGATCCGCAGACCCTCCTGGCGACAGCGAACGTGCCCAGCGAATGCTCAAAGCGCGTGTGGTTCGCGCCCGGGTACACGAGGTTCGCAAGTCCCAGCTGGTGTATGCTGTGCAGTCTCTGCAGTTCCGGCACCTCGAGCAGAGCGAGGGCGACGCCTTCGAGCCTGATTCCGCCGTGGACCGAATCGTGGATCATCTTGTGATTGGGCAACGATGCAAGCACGGCTTCGGCGCTTATAAGTGTATTGCGCCCGGACGAAGACCAAGACGCGGACTCGCCAGGCGACCAGAGGGGGTCATTTCGGTATTCGATAACGATGCACAAATGATTTTAAAAACCCAAGCTCATTAACATCGCGAGTAGATAGCCGCAGGAGGGCTCCCCAATGGAGTCTGAGCGCAACGATTCAAGCGACAGAATAAAGATGTTCATCGACGGCTTCGACAACAAGATCGGAGGCGGAGTCAAGAAAGGGCATGTGGTCCTCATCGCGGGCACCCCAGGGACCATGAAGTCCTCAATCGCCCTCAACATCCTCTACAACAACGTGAAGAAAAAGGGCGTCAACGTCTTGTACGTGAGCATCGAGGAGAGCAAGGAGAGTCTCCTCACGGCGATGGACATGCTCGGGTTCGGCAGCATAGACGACAGCAAGTTCTTCATCGTAGACATCGGACGGCTCAGGCTCGAACACACGGATGCCGACGTGGGCCGGGATTGGTTCAAGATACTGAAGGAGTACCTGAGGAAGAAGGTCGAGAACGAGGGCGTGGAGATAGTCGTCGTGGATTCGCTGACCGCCATCTACTCGCTCGCGAGCATCCAGAACCCGAGGCAGGAGCTCTTCCACTTCTTCGGCTTCCTGAAGAGGCTGGGCGTGACCACATTCCTGATATCGGAGACGCAGCAGAACGGAGCACAGCTGGGGCCGTACCACGAGGACTTCCTCGCGGACGGGACGATACAGCTCAGGTTCGTCGACGTCGGCGAGACGGACGTGCAGCTTCGCATCAGGGCCGTGAAGATGCGACACTCGAAGATCCATCACGGCTACCTGACGCTCATATTCAGGGACGGGCAGTTCATGGCCACCACTCCGATTGCGGAGTGAGGCTTCGATAGCGCAATCCGGACAGAACGCGCGGATGTGCGGAGAATGCCCCTAGTAGCCGCCCTTGAGCTTGTTCCTATCAATCTTGACGCCCCGCGGCGTCACCATCAGGAGGTTCTTGCCAACACCGGCCACGTCGCCGTCGACGTCCCTGGCGACGTTCTTCAGCTCGGCGGTGAGACGCTTCATCGTCAGGTCGTCGTTCGCGATAGAGGTGTAGTCAATCACGATGATGTTGTCGCTGTACACCTCGTTCGTCAGTGGTGACAGATCCTCGTACCTGAACACCTCGCCGACCTTGACGACGGTCCTAGCGCCCTCGATCCCGGACATGCTCTCGTCCTCGAAGGCCATGTCTGTGAGATCGATGTACTGCTCTCCGCCCATAGATTCCCTCGGTTCAGACTCCTCAGCAGCGGGAAACGACTTTTTCTTCAGAATCGTCACTGTGCATCCCTCTGAATCAGTATCAACGTTTTTGGATATAAACCTTATCGGTATGGCCAGGAGGAGCCCCTCCTCGATCGGCAAGCAATCGAAGCCTCTGCAGGGACTCGCGGCGCGACCGTCAACTGCGTCTCGGTCCTGGTCACCAGACC
>JBBIUZ010000052.1:0-662 GCA_037439985.1 Methanobacteriota archaeon
CGAGGCGCTGAGTTGCTCTTCCAGTATCACGGGGACTATGATTGCGGGGCCGAACAGGCCAGCACTTGACAGCAATTGGATAGCCTTGGCCTTCATCCTGGTAGGCAATCGGACCGGGGTATTTCCCGTTTTTGGATGCTGGCCGGATGACCCCCGCGACGACCGCTACTACCAGCCCAGCCGTTCGTAGGTCCTGTCCTTCTTGGTCCTCTTCTTGAAGTCCCTGTAGTGAGCGTGGCAGAGGTGGGCACTGCCTGACCCCCCAGACGGCAGGCCTATGCCGGCCTTTTCGACCTTCTTTCTTGAGACGGACCTCTCGGCGTCGTTCCTGCACCCCTCGATGTCGCACTTCCGGACTTTCTCGATGGCGTGCCTCGGTTCTGGCATGAATCGAGAATCCAGGTGACGGTATTAAAACAGTTCGACAGAGCCTGAAGGAGACCAAAACGCAAAATACGCCGGGAGCGTTCTCAGTCGACATGCCTCTAGTCGCACCATCGATTCTGGCCGCGGACTTCTCCAGGCTTGGAGACGAGGTACGGAGGGTCTCCGAGGCCGGTGCGGACTTCATACACATAGACATCATGGACGGGACATTCGTCCCAAACATCACGATCGGGCCCTCGATGGTCAAGAGCCTCCGGGCTCATTCCCAGCTACCG
>JBBIUZ010000052.1:672-9294 GCA_037439985.1 Methanobacteriota archaeon
TCATGATTACGCATCCCGAGAGGCACGTGAGGACCTTCGCCGAGGCCGGCTCCGACATAATCGAGGTGCACATCGAGGCCAAGCAGGGCCAGGTGCATGAGACTCTCGCGGACATCAGGGGGCTGGGCAAGAAGGCCGGGCTGGCGGTCAACCCACCGACGCCCATCGAGAGGACCTTCCCGTATCTTGGGGACATCGACCTCCTGCTCGTCATGTCCGTGAACCCCGGTTTCGGAGGGCAGAAGTTCATGCCCGAGGTGCTTCCGAAGATCGGAATGGTGAAGGAGGAGATGCGCAGAATCGGCAAGACGGTGCCCGTGGAGATAGACGGGGGCATCAACGCGGAGACAGGCGAGCTCGCCGCAAGAGCGGGTGCGGACATACTGGCAGCCGGGACTTCGATATTCAAGGCGCAGGACATGCAACAGGCGATAGCAACTCTGAGGCAGTCAGGCTCAAAGGATTAATATCGTAGCGCATGCTCAAGGTGATGATTCAAATGGCAGAGAAACTGACGGACCATCCCATTCTCCTATACCTCGCCTTCATCCTGCCGATATCCCTCCTGGCGCTCGGAATCATCTTCGGAGCCAACGTCTTCCTGCTCATCATCGCGGCATCCTACCTCGGAGTGGCGATGCTCGTGTTCTTCATCCCTATCGAATCCGATGTCGTGGAGTATTAGGCGGCGCCGCGCCTCCCCACAACCAGGCGACCAGGAGCGGATCGGAGATGGGAGTGGACATCTCAGGGCTCGTTGAGCCGAAGAAGGTCATGCTCGATGACCTAGCAGCCAGGTCCATAGCCGTCGACGCATTCAACACGCTGTACCAGTTCATCTCGATGATAAGGCAGAGCGACGGCACGCCCCTGATGGACCGGGACGGACGCGTGACCTCGCACCTGTCGGGGCTGTACTTCAGGTGCGCCGCCCTGCTGGAGATCGGCATCAAGCCGGTGTTCGTCTTCGATGGCGAGCCGCCCGAGCTGAAGCGGAGGACCATCCAGGAGAGGGCCATGGCCAAGGTTCAGGCGGAGAAGGAGTGGAAGGAAGCCATCGAGAGAGGCGAGATGAAGAGGGCGCTCTCGAAGGCCAGCCGGACGTCGAGGCTGACGGAGGAGATGGTCGACGAGGCCTGCCGACTGCTCGACGCGCTCGGGATACCGTGGATGAAGGCGCCGAGCGAGGGGGAGGCGCAGATAAGCCACATGGCGAGGAAGGGGGATGTTTGGGCGGCTGCCTCCCAGGACTACGACTCGCTGCTCTTCGGGGCGCCCACGCTCGTCCGCTACCTCACTCTGGCGGGCAAGAGAAAGCTCCCGTCAGGCAAGAAGGTTGACGTATCCCCTGAGATCATCACCCTGAGGGAGGCCCTCGAAGCCCTCAAGATCACGCGCGAGCAGCTGGTCGACATGGCCATCCTGATGGGCACGGACTTCAACGACGGGGTCAAGGGCATCGGCCCGAAGAAGGCGCTCGACCTCGTGCGCAGACACGGGAAGCTCGAATCTATGGCCGGAGCGGTCGCCGTGCCCGAGGAGTACGCCGAAGTCCGGAGAATCTTCCTCGAGCCCTCGACGACCGACTCGTACACTCTATCTTGGAGAAGGGTTGACCCCGAGCGGGTCAGGAAAATCATGTGCGACAGTCACAGCTTCTCCGTGGATCGCGTCGACGCCGTCTTGAGCAGGCTCGCTGCGCCTAGCGGGCCCCGTGGGCAGGCGAAACTCGATTCTTGGTAGCGGATGTTCTGCCGCCCCGGAAGGCACATCCAGCAGCGTCGCGACGCGGAGCCACTCTGATTCTCTGGACACTATCTTTTTAATACTTCGCATCAATATGGCCCCACGCTGGTTGATTATGCGCCAAGTAGATGCGAACTACTCCCCCGTCCAACTTGAGAGAGATGTGAGGATGCAGTGGGAGAACGCCCGCATCTACGACAAGGTCCGGAAGGCGGCAGAGGGCAAGAGACGCTATTACTTTCTCGACGGCCCGCCCTACACGACCGGGTCGATACACATAGGCACCGCATGGAACAAGGTCCTGAAGGACACGATGATCAGGTACAGGCGGATGACGGGCCTGAATGTCCGAGACCAGCCCGGCTACGACATGCACGGACTGCCGATCGAGGTCAAGGTCGAGCAGACCCTCGGCATAAAGAGCAAGAAGGAGATCGAGACCAAGGGCATAGACAAGTTCGTCTCGACCTGCAAGGACTACGCCCTGAAGTTCAAGCAGAAGATGACCGATGAGTTCAGGATGCTCGGCGTCTGGATGGACTGGGACAGGCCGTACCTGACCGTCGACCCTCACTACATCGGTGCGGTCTGGTGGACGCTCAAGCAGGCCCACGACAGGAACCTGCTGACAATGGATGTGAGGGTCCTCCCATGGTGCCCCCGGTGCGAGACCGCCCTGGCCGAGGCCGAGATAGAGTACTGGGATGAGACCGATCCGTCGATTTATGTGAAGTTCGCCGTCGAGGGGGAGGCGAACACCTACCTGCTCGTGTGGACCACGACCCCGTGGACGATCCCGGGCAACCTGGCGGCGGCCGTGCACCCGGACCTTACCTATGCGGTCATCAAGGCAAAGAGGGGCGCGACCGAGGAGACCCTGATACTCCTGCAGGACAGGGTGGAGGACCTGAAGAAGCTCTCTGGAATAGAGGATGTTCAGGTCCTGGAGACTGTCAAAGGCTCTGAGCTCGTTGGACTGCGTTACAGGCATCCCCTTGCGGACACTGTGCCGTACCAGCAGCAGGTAGAGGGCACTCACGTTCATGCCGTCATACAATCGACGGAGGTCGCGGCGGAGAACACCGGGATCGTCCACATCGCCCCAGGGCACGGACCCGAGGACTTCGAGATGGGCAGGAAGCACGATATCAAGCCGTTCTCTCCAGTGGACGAGACCGGCGCCTACACGGCAGATGTCGGTGAGCGATATGCCGGCAGGAACGTGCGCGAGGCCAACCAGCTCGTGATGTCCGACCTGGTGGAGAGGGGAGCGATGTTCCACGAAGGCACGGTGACGCACAGGTATGGTCACTGCTGGAGATGCAAGAGGCCCATCATATACAGGGTTACCGACCAGTGGTTCCTCAAGGTCACGGAGTTTAAGGAGCAGCTGCGCGCTGCGAACGAAGGCGTGAGGTGGTACCCTGACTGGGCCGGCGCGAGCAGGGAGAAGGACTGGATCTCCAACGCGAAGGACTGGTGCATCAGCAGGCAGAGGTACTGGGGCACTCCGCTCCCCGTCTGGCGCTGCGAGTGCGGCAACCTCAAGCTGGTGTCCTCGCTTGACGAGCTGAGATCGGCCCGCGGCTACTCCGAGGGGATGGACGTTCACAGGCCGTGGATTGACAAGCTCACGTTCGAGTGCGACAAGTGCCACAAGACCATGTCAAGGGTCCAGGACGTGCTCGATGTGTGGTTCGACGCCGGGGTATGCTCGTGGGCGTCCCTCAAGTACCCCGAGGAAAGGGCCGAGTTCGACAAGTGGTGGCCGAGCGAGTGGATCACCGAGGCGCACGACCAGACCCGCGGATGGTTCTATTCCCAGCTAGTCACGGGCGTGCTGGCGTTCGGCAAGTCGCCTTACAGGTCCGTCCTGATGCACGGCTGGGCGCTCACCCCGCAAGGGGAGGCGATGTCCAAGAGCGAAGGGACGGCGATAGGCCCTGTCGGCATTGTCAACACGCTCGGTGCCGACTCCCTGCGGCTGTATCTGCTCAAGGCGAACGCCCCGTGGGAGGACATCGCGTTCCAGCAGGAAGGCGTGAAGGCCGCCAACCGCACGCTGAACATCTTGTGGAACGTGTACAAGTTCGCGACCCTGTACATGTCGATTGACAAGTTCGACCCAGCCTCCGCGAGGCTCGAGTCCATCATGGGGGATCTCCGGGCCGAGGACAGATGGATGCTCTCACGGATGGAATCGATGAAGAAGGAAGTCACCGAGGCCATGGAGAGCTACGAGCTCCACAAGGCCGCCAGGAGCATCGAGAACTTCATCGTCGAGGACCTGTCGCGCTGGTATGTGAAACTGGTCAGGGACAGGCTCTGGAAGGAGGAGGAGGACAGGGACAAGCTCGCGGCGTTCAAGGTCCTGTACGAGGCACTGTCCACATCGGTCGCGCTGCTCGCTCCCATCGCGCCGCACATAACGGAGGCCATGCACGCGAATATCGCTGAGAGGCCGGAGAGCGTGCACATGGAGCAGTGGCCCGTCCAGAACCCCGCGTGGATAGACCAGGGACTCGAGGAGGGCATGAAGCTCGTCCGGGAGGTCTCGGAGCTGGTCGCGCGGACAAGGCAGGATGCGGACATCAACCTCCGGTGGCCTCTGAAGAGGGTAGTCCTCAAGGTACAGTCGGACGAGGTTGCCGAGCGGATGCTGGCACTGAAGGACGCGCTGCTGTCGCAGAACAACCTCAAGGACCTCCAGCTGGTGCCCGTGGGCGATGAATGGGACGAGATGGTGCTGAGCGTCGTGCCGAACCCCAACGCCATCGGGAAGGTTTACAGGCAGTGGTCCAGCAAGATCGCGGTTCTGCTCAAGAACAGGCCGGCCAAGACGATCAAGGCCGGCATAGACAAGGGCGAGTACTCACTCGGCATAGAGGGACAGCTGGTCAAGATCCTTCCGAACATGGTCTCGTTCTCGGCGACTCTACCGCCAGACGTGGTCGGTGCCGACTTCAGCAAGGGGTCGATATACGTGGACCTGGAGCAGACGCCCGCGCTCGAGTCGGAGGGCTTCTCCAGGGAGGTCATCAGAAGGATACAGCAGATGAGGAAGGACATGGGCCTCGATGTGGAGGAGTTCATCCGCGTGGAAATCCAGTGCACCCGCAGGGTGGAGGGCTTCCTCGAGACATGGAAGGACAAGATAGCGAAGGAGACCCGCGCGAGGAGGTTCGAGGTCGTCGAGCAGCCTCGGGGTGACTACATAGTCGAGTGGAACATCGAGACTGAATCGCTCGTTCTGGGCCTGACATCGATGAAGGTCAAGGCGGGCCTCGACGACCTGCTCAAGGTGCCCGGGCTGACGCTCGAGAAGGCCCAGAAGCTCTACGACCACGGACACACGTCCCTGGCCTCGATGAAGGAGCTCCCGGAGGAGGACATTGCCCTCGTCGAGGGAATCACGAAGGTCGACGCGCGGAGGATCTACGAGTACCTTCGCAAGGAAGAGACCAGGCCTCCTGCACCGCAGGCGCCAGCGCTAGGCCACCCTGCGATGGCTCCATCGCCTGCTCACGAGCCCCTTCAGCCAGCGTCGGCCATCGTGGCGGGCGGCGCGCGACCTGAGAGGTCGTTCATGGAAGCCCTCGATGCGGTACCGGGTGTGGACAGCAGCATCGCGGAGGCACTCTGGGACGGGGGCTTTGTCTCCCCACAGATCTTCAAGGTCGCATCAGTCGCGGACCTCACGAAGATCAAGGGCGTGACCGAGGCTCTCGCAACGAGGCTGATAGAGCAGTTCATGGACTATGGGGAGCCCTCGGCGCCCGCCATGCCGTCGCCTGCGGAGACCAAGGCCGTCCCCTCCGTCACAGAACTGGAAAGGTCGTTCTCCTATCTCGTGGAGGAGGACAAACCGGAGGCGTCGTACACGCTCTTCCTCAACGCCATCGGGAAAGGCATGAAGGGGTACTGCGTCACCAGGAACTACCCCGCGAAGATCCGAAGCAAGTTCGACCTCAAGGACACGCCCGTCGTGTGGCTTTCCAACGTCGGCCGGGAGAACACCATCAGACCGAAGGACCTCGAGAAGCTCAGCCTGTCCCTCGAGGAGTTCCTCAGCCACGCCGGTGGTGGGATCGTGCTCCTGGACGGGCTCGAGTACCTGATCACGAACAACAACTTCATCACCGTTCTCAGGCTCATACAGTCGCTGAGAGACCAGGTCGCAATCAATCAGTCGATCCTCCTGATGGCCGTCAACAGGTCCACGCTGGAGAGCCACCAGTTGAACCTGCTGGAGAGAGAGGTCGACTACACCATCACCGGCTGAGCTGGGCGGAGCCCAACAGACGGCCGACGACTGCCGGAAGACCCGGAACGGTCTCGTACCGCGCCATGTCCCCCGGGTCCACCCATTCGAACTCCCTGTGCTCCCAGTCCATCCTGATCTCTGGGTCGCTGGCCTCGAACAGAAACGGATGGACACACCACACAACATCATGGTCCCTGAACAACTGGGTCTCCGTGTGACTCACGAGCCGGACTTCGTTGTGCCCTATCTCCTCGTCCATCTCCCTGCGCACAGCCTGCTCGTCCGTTTCCCCCTGCTCGATGAACCCCGAGACGCCCGCCCAGTGCCCCTGGTACGAACCGACGCTGTCGCTCCTCCTCAGTAGGAGTATCTTCCCCCGGCTCCTGATGATTGATGTCACGACATGTCTCTCAACCACGCCGACGATCTCCATCATCCCGTGGTCCGCATCGACGACGACCTCATCCCCGGTCCGCAGGAGGCCCACATCGACCCCATCCACCATGGGTATGTCCGAGATTATCGCGCCGGTCACGATGATTGGCTCGGCGCTGTCGTTGACTATGGCCGCCGGAGCCAGATGGTTGAGTCGCAGCTGATACATTGCGTACGAGCCGACCGTGCTCCCCTTCCCGAACGGGAAGCAGAGGACCTTGCCGGAAACTGACAGGCCCTTCGAGTCGCACTCCTCATCAAGAATCTTGCCACTGGCCATATCTATCCCTCCAAGGAAGGAGAGAGGGGACGAGCAGACGAGGGCGGCAGCCCTGGCGCTTCCCCTGCGGATCTTCCTGCACGAGACTAGCACGAGATCGCCTCCAGGAGCGTGGCGGTGGGCCTGAAGCTCGCGCGTTGCTTTCCGAGCGTCGGGAGATATACCATCGCTTTGCCAGAGTCCGACGCCGTGCTGCGGTACATCTTCTCGATCGGTGCCACGACCATGCACGTGTCGCACAGAACCTGCCCGAACCTCCTGAGCACCGAGACCTCCTTGGGACAGCCCGCGAAGACCTTCCTCGACGTGCAGAACCACACGTCGGAGTTCCCGCGCGGCTTGCGTGCCCTGAGATACCGCGCCATGCTCTTCATCTCGGCAATCGAGCAGTGCGGGCAGCCAATCGCCACGAGGTCCCAGTCATCCTGTCCCTTCATCGAGTCCTCCGCCCTCCTGAGGTCAGACACCGGGAGGGAGACACGCTCCTCGATCCAGGACATGTCGACCTCTTGCCGCTCGGTTCCTTCTGAGTAGGTGTACATGGAGACGGCCCCGGTTGCAGCCATGGCCGCTCCGAACGCTTTGTGACCATCGGCAGTCAGGCGAAGGCCGCTGATGTGGGGAAGCCGCTTTCCCGCCATCTTGCCGACGACGTACCCCGCGAGCGGGGCGAGACCTTCTGGCATCTGCCCGATGTCTATCTGCATCTCTGGCCTGCGATTCTCTTCCAGATGCAGCCCGTACTCCGGCGTCTTTCCTATGATGGCCGCCGCGAGCGCTGAGGGCCCGCCCTCCCTGTTGGTTCTCGCGCCGAGGTACGAGTTGGCGAAGACCGTCGCCGAGGACTCTGCCCACGCGACGTGCTGCCCTGCTCGCGGGCGGTTGCCGGCAAGATACGGGGTACACGAGTACAGCGGCTCGAGTCCAAGCGACCTGTACGCGGCGACGATCCTCGTTTGCTTCTCGTGGAACTCGGGGTCCACGCCCATATTGCGCCACCTGCGCATGTCGAGCCCCAGCGGGTTCACCGAGGCCCTCACCGTCACCCTGGCCTCCGACGAGAAGTCCTCCAGGAACTTGAGGCCGGCATCGCCAATCGTCTTGAAGGACGCTCCCGACACCTGGGCGGAGGAGATCGGCATCAGCCGATGTGCGCCGTAGATGTCCCCGAGCGCGACGAGGATCTCCAGCGCCTTCCTCCTGCCATCACCCTCCTCGCCCCCGAGGATTCGTTCCTCCCGGATGGTAAGATGCATGGCCAGTGGATTGATGATCCGTGTATAATAGGGTGATGGGAAACGAAGAGCGGGCCTGTCGGGACTTTCGGGGATGTCTCAGACGATCCCATTCGAACCCGAGTTTGAGGCTTGCTCCAGCGCCAAGGCGGCGTTCCGGAGGCCTCAGTGATATCCAAGCTACACTACAGGCCCACTCCGCCCAGAAGCTTAGTTTGTATATCTAGATTGGCACCTCGACCCGAAAGAGCGGTCAGACCGTCAGGCCTATCATGACCAGCCCGAGCACAACGACGCACAGCGCGGCCGCGTGAATACGTGTGATCCTTTCCCTCAGCAAGCTGATCGCGAGGACAGCTGTGACGATGGGATATGCGCTCGATATCGGCACGACGAGCGAAGCTGAACCCTGCCCGAGCGCATACGTATACGCGAAGGTCCCGACGACGTTGACGGCGAGGCCTGTCGCTCCGAAGGACCACGCAAGCCGCGAAGGCCGTGGGTCGTCCGTCCCCTCTGCGCTGCCCCTTCTGAAGGAGAAGTACAGCAGCGGCGCGGTCACGGACGAGATGATGTAGAAGCCGAAGACGTTTCCAGCCTGGATCGAATCCACGGCCATCTTCGAGGTGAGGCTCCACACACCCCAGAGCGCGAAGGCTGCA
>JBBIUZ010000053.1:0-9281 GCA_037439985.1 Methanobacteriota archaeon
CAACGGCGCCTGATATCGGAGCGTGCGCGGGCTGTGCCGACGCGACCGACCCTTGCAGACGGACTCGGCCAGGCGAATCTGGCTTTCCTAGAGTGTCGGTCATTGTCCTGAACTGGAACGGATGGAAGGACACTCTGGAATGCCTCGAGTCGTTGTCGAGAACATCCTACCCGAATTTCGATACGATAGTCGTTGACAACGGCTCAAGCGACGACTCCGTGGACATGATCCAGCGGTACTGCGAGAATGCTCCGCGGGCAACCCTCATCCGGAACAGCACGAACTGCGGCTTCGCGGAAGGCAACAACATCGGCATCAGACACGCTCTGGCAGAATTCTCTCCAGAGTATGTCCTGCTCCTGAACAACGACACCAGTGTCGAGCCTGGATTCCTGAAGGAGATGATCGAGACGATCTCGCGCGGCAGCAGGATCGGATCCGTCCAGTCAGTGCTCATCAGAAAGGACAGCCCAGACAAGATCGACTCGCTCGGTCAGACAATGTCCTATCACGGAGCAATAAGGGATGCCTGGATCGACGAAGGAGTGGAGAATCTGCCATCCCACGATGTCGAGATCTTCGGCCCGTGTGCTGCCGCCGCCCTGTACCGCTCCAGCGTCCTCCGGGAAGTGGGGCTCTTCAGCAGCGACTTCTTCATAGGTTATGAAGATGTGGACCTGTCTTGGAGGACCAGGCTCGCTGGCTACGAATCCTTCCTGGCAGCCAAGGCAGTAGTGTATCATATGAGAGGCGACATTAGAAAGCCAGAGCCGGTCTCCTTCGTAAGGTCCTATCATGGTAACAAGAACGCCATAACCATTTGGCTCCGGTACTATCCGAGAAGGGCCGTCGTCGGACTGGTATGGCGCGAAGCGTACAGGTTCTTGCTCTTCCTGGCTCACAGTGCTCAAGCCGGTGACATCGGCGCCTTCCCCAGAACTATCCTCTCGAGCCTGGCCTCACGGAAGGCGATACAGTCGAACCCGAACATCAGAGAGATCCAGAAGAGATGGCTTACTCGATAATCGAGAGGTCAGGGTTGGTGACGACCCCGACATTCAATCATCGGCAGCGTCTTGCCACATGACCAAGCGGGGAGGCTGAGTCGTAGCTCTTCCTGCGCCTGGAGAAGCGCGTGACGGCATTCCCGGCTCTTCCGGGCTCGCTCTGCAGGCAGATCGAGCCCCCAGGCGCCCGAAACCGGATACGACCTTAATCTAGCAAACCACGCATCGGGCCGTGTGCCGACCGTACATCTTTGAGCTTCAGGACCTCTCGATACTGTTAAGCTAGTGTACCTGCGTCCACCCTCTCACATGGCGGTAGCGGTAGTCGTCGGCACCCGTCCGGAGATCATCAAGATGGCCCCGGTGTACTTCGCCCTGAAGAGCGCCGGCATGGAGCCCAGGCTCGTGCATTCGGGGCAGCACTACGACTACAGCATGTCGAAGGTGTTCTTCGAGCAGCTGGCACTGCCCGAGCCCGACAGGTTCCTTGGGGTCGGCTCAGGCCTGCCCGGGAAGCAGACCGCGGACGCGATCGCCCGGTTCGAGGAGGAGTTCCAGGTGTCCAGGCCGGACTGCGTTCTCGTCGAGGGCGACACGAACACGGTCCTCGCGGGCGCCGTGAGCGCGATGAAGATGCATATCAAGGTCGGGCATGTCGAGGCCGGCCTGAGGAGCTACGATCTCAGGATGCCGGAAGAGCTCAACCGGAGGCTCACGGACAACGCGTCCGACTATCTGTTCGCGCCCACCGAGGACTCCGTCAGGATACTCAGGGGCGAGAGCGTCTGGGGGAGGGTTTTCAGGACCGGGAACACGGTCATAGACGCCACCGTCCAATACCTCCCGAAGGCGATGAAGGACCAGAAGATCATGTGGGATGTCCCGTGGGGGAACTACATCCTGGCGACCCTTCACAGGGCCGAGAACGTGGACGACCCCGCCGTGCTCGGGGAGATGGTCAAGGTCATCGTCGACTGCCCGCACCCGGTCGTCCTGCCGCTGCATCCCAGGACGGACGCCAGGCTGAAGGAGTTCCAGCTCAGGGACAAGCTCGACTGGTCGAAGAACATCAAGCTCCTCACGCCCGTGGGGTACTTCGACATGCTCGTGCTGATGAAGAACTCGAGGTTCATACTGACCGACTCGGGCGGCATCCAGGAGGAGGCGTGCTCGCCGGCCATCAGGAAGCGCGTGTTCGTCATGAGGAAGTCGACCGAGAGGCCGGAGGCCGTCAGGGCGGGGTACGCGAAGGTCGTAGGCACGAACTCGGCCAGGGTCCTGAGGGAGCTCAGGAGGTTCGCCGAGGACCCCAAGGTGTCGTTCAAGCCCTGCCCGTACGGCAAGGGCGATGCCGGGAAGAGGATCGCATCGGCCCTGAAGAAGGAGCTGAAGCGCCGCTCCCCGAGGCCTGAACATTGAGGGATTCCGGAACCCCGGAAGGGCATGGCCCGGTGGTCGCCCCGGGGGGATTTGGGCATGGTGATTTAAGTCCCTGAGCGCCTCTCGGTATACTGGTGATGCCACGGTCCTCAGCATAGGCCTGATCGTCCTGGTCGGCGCGGTGGTGCTCATAGTCGTGGGCATCCTGATATTGTGGCTCATTGTGCACACGGTCGTGCACTGGTTCCCTGCAGTGATAGCCGCCGCGGCAGTCTATCTCATCTGGCACAGCCTTGTGTACGCGGCAGGAGCCTTCTTCCTGGTGGCGCTGCTGATGGTCTTCTTCAGGCATCGATGATGGGCCTGGCGTGCGCGCACGCCCGCCCGGGCCGAAAGGTACCTTTATACGCCCGCGCATCCTCGGCCCCTTGGAACCTCGGGCGGTCCCGCAGGCGGCCGCGAGGGGCGAGTTCGCGATCCCGGGGGTAGGGGCCCTCTGGGCCTGCCGCCCAGGCGACAAGCGAAGGAGTGGAGACATGAGGGTAGTGACGAGGGACCTGAACGAGGGCGTTCCCGTGGCCGCGGTCGTGATGCCCGTCGCGGACGCGGAGGACGGGATCACGAAGAAGTGCGTCGATAGCCTCGTGGCGAGCACCCGGACTCCTCTCAAGTTGTTCCTGGTCGAGTCGTCGGGCCAGGAGTTCTCGTACGGGCGGTCGATCAACGCAGGCATCCGGGCTGCCGAGGGCTTCGACCTGATCATCGGCATGGACAGCGACGCGTTCCCGCGGCCAGGAGCCATCGACAAGCTCCTGGACTTCATGGGCACGCATCCGCAGGTCGGGTACCTGGGCGCCAGGATCGTCAGTCCGGGGACCAAGCCCAACATCGGCTGGGTGCACCAGGGGATGTTCTGGTTCTTCGTGAACGCGGTCAAGGCCCGCGCGCCGTTCTACGCCGTCCGGCGCGTGCTCAAG
Source organism: Methanobacteriota archaeon (assembly GCA_037439985.1). Classification (GTDB taxonomy): domain Archaea; phylum Thermoplasmatota; class Thermoplasmata; order UBA10834; family UBA10834; genus COMBO-56-21. Next base: position 3,365 of record JBBIUZ010000053.1, read on the forward strand.
GGCAAGCTATGGTCCTTCAGCATCCGCGCCCCGAGGGATTACGTGCCGGGGAAGATGGTCGGAGCGATCACGACCACGTTCGTCCTCAGGAGGCAGTGTTACGAGGACGTTGGCCCGCTGGACGAGCGGTTCCGGGTGTCGTTCGTCGATGTCGACTACAACTTCAGGATGCTCATCTCGGACAGATGGTACATCTCGTCGTGCCCCACGGCGGAGGTGTTCCACGAGGGGCACACGACCCGCATAGCGAGGCGTGAGAAGATGGAGTTCGAGGGGTGGGACCACTATCTCGAGAACTGGCCGAAGGAGCGCATCAGGCTGGTCCTCGAGGCGGCCAGGAAGGGAAAGTTCCTGATTCCTGCTCGGGACGAGAGATAGCTGATGGCCCTTTCCAGAAGACCGAGGCGGTTTCTTCTGAGAGAAGCGCATCGCTCTTGTGGAGTCCAGCCCAAGTGACATTATTATTACTGAGGTGGTTCTTGCATGGCGCGGCAAGAGGAAATGCCGAATCCTTCAGAGAGCCTCGTTCGCAGAAGCGTCCTCATGTTCCTGTCGATGGCCATAGCAGGAGTCCTGGCCCTTCTCGTATCCGTGCTCATAGCGCGGTGGCTCGTGACGTCGGATTATGGGCTGTACTCGATCGTGTCAAGCGTTCAGACCGTCGTGCTGCTGCTGGCGATGTTCGGCCTGGGCACTGCGACGGCGAAGTACGTCGCGGAGTACAGGGTCCATAGCGAGGAGCAGGCGCGCCGGTTCGCCAAGTCGGGATTGGTTTTCGTTCTCGTGGTATCCTCCGCCATATGCGTCGTCTACGTGGCGCTCAGTGGAGTGATTGGAACAGGGCTGTACAAGGCGCCGGCGATGGTTCGCTTGATACCCTTCTCCGCACTTGACGTTCTCAGCTATGCACTCTTCGCCGTGTCGGTCGGCATAGTGCAAGGGTGCCAGAAGTTCAGGCTCATGGCCGGAGCGCAGATCGCGCCTCCCCTGCTTTCACTGATCATGGTCTTCCCCCTTTTCCACTTGATGGGGTTGAGCGGGATCTTCCTGGCATTCGCTCTGTCGCAGATGATCGTCACCGTGGTCGTGCTCTTCGTGCTGAACAAGTACGAGTTCAGATTCCTTCGCGCTCGGCTCGAGCTCCACAGGAAGTCCGACATCGTCTCGATGCTGTTCCATTTCGCCATTCCGACGGTCCTGGGCGGGCTCGTGGTGACCCCGGTGGTCTGGATTGCAAACACGAAACTGACGCTTGATGCCGGTCTCAGTGCGATGGGATACTTCGCCGCCGCCAATGTCGTCTATGTGTCTTTGATGCAGATCCCGAGCGCGATCTCTGTCCCCATAGTTCCAAAGGTTTCCGAACTCACGGTGCGCAGCCGTGACGAGATCGAGCGGCTTCTTGGGAAGGCACTGAGGACCCTCTCGATCGCCCTCTTCCCCCTTGCGTTTGGGGTTGCTCTATTCTCCGAGATTGTCGTGGAGATCATGTATGGCTCGAGATATTCCGCGGCGACGAGAGTGGTCTACCTAATGGCGACGGCGAGCTACTTCTACGCGTTGAGCGCGGTGATTGGCAGTTTCGTCACTGGGATGGGCAGGATGTGGCTTTGGCTCGGCCTCAACAGCCTCTGGGCGGGCGGCTTCTTGGCGCTCGTCTTCATAGGAGTCCCTGCGCTCGGAGCGGAGGGATTGGCCCTATCTTACGCAGCAGCGTATTGTGTCTTTCTGGCGCTCACCATCACGGCCTGCAGAGAGGTTCTTCACCTCAGTGTCAAGGGCGTGTATGTCGCAGGGGTCTCGGCAGCGGTCTTCTTCGTGATCGGTTTCTTCGCAGAAAGCGTGCCTGGCCCTGGCGGGCTGCTCGTCCGGTTCGGCCTGTTCCTTGTCGGAGTCGTCTACTTCTGCTTGATAGGTCTAGATGTAGTCAAGTCCCTCTATCGCCGGGCTGTGGCGACACTGTTTAGGTCATGACCCTATTGGGCGGAGGACGGGGCGATTCGGTGGCCGCAATCTCCGACAGGGTCGCGGACCTGTCCAAGGGCTTCGGTGGGCCTGGGTCCTAGTTTGATGCTAGGCTTGATAAAGCTGGTTGTAATAGGAGTTAGCAGATGCCAGAACCGATTGTGCGTCTCGAGCACCTCCAGAAGTCGTACGACGGCGTGAAGGCCCTGCAGGACCTGTCGCTCGCGATGTTCGAGGGCGAGATCCTCGGCCTGATCGGGCCCAACGGGGCCGGCAAGACCACGACGATCAAGATCATGGTCGGGCTGCTGCTCCCGGATGCCGGGACGGTCACGGTCCTCGGGCACGACATACTCGCGGACCCGATCGGGTACAAGGAGCATGTCGGGTACATGCCCGAGGCCCCCGCGCTCCCCGAGTACTTGACCGTGACCGAGTTCCTCGGGTACATCGCGAGGATAAGGAGCATCCCCAAGGAAGGCCTGGGCGAGCTCGTCGGGAAGATGCTGAGCGAGCTGGAGCTGTCCCAGAAGGCCAACGATACGATAGCGACGCTCTCGAAGGGCATGCGCGCGAAGCTGGCGTTCGCCGCGGCCACGATGCACAAACCGAAGCTCCTGATCCTCGACGAGCCCCTTCTGGGCATCGACCCCGCCGGGCAGCGCCTGCTCAAGAACCAGCTGATCGAGATGGCGAGGAACGGCGGCTCCATACTCGTGTCGACGCATCAGCTAGACACCGCCGAGAGGCTCTGCTCGAATGTCGCGATCATCAACCACGGGAGGAACGTCGTCACGGGCGACCTGGCATCGCTCCGGGCGCAGGCGCATGCCGGGGAGCACCAGACGCTCGAGGAGGTGTTCCTGAAGCTGACCGAGGAGGCCGGCCAGCTGGAGCCCGAGGTCCCGCGCAGGAGAGGGCTGTTCTCGAGAAGGGTGTCGTAGATGTCCAAGGTGCTCCCGCTGCTCGGGTACAAGCTGAAGTCCTTCTTCTCGCCCTCGTACAGGGGCAGGTTCGGGCCCCTGCCCCTCCTGGGCATGGCGGTCGCATTCATCCCATCGGGCCTGGGGATGGGGTACGCCCTAGGAGGGTACTTGGCCACCATGGGAACGGAGGCCGAGACGGGCTTCCTGGGCACGGTCCTGTCGGCCATGCTCGCGTTCGGGTTCGTCTTCTCGCTCGGGGTCGGGATAACCGCGCACCCGTCCGAGCTGGACTTCCTCATGACCGCTCCCGTGAGGCCGAGGGAGTACCTCGTGGCCGACATGCTGTTCCAGCTCGGGTCCGCGACCGTGGCGGGCGGGATGGCCATCGTGGGCGCGGTCGTCGGACTCGTGGTCGGCATGGGCAAGTCCGTGTGGCTGGCCGTGCCGGTGTTCGTCCTGCTCGGGATGTTCGGGATCATGGTCTTCCTCATCATCCAGGTACTCACGGTCCTGAGGATCAGGCACCCGCATGCGAGGGTGAGGATGCTCTCGCTGCTGCTGCTCCTGCTCTCCGTGCTGCCCTCGGCAGCGATGGCCGCCTCGCTCTTCCCCGCGAGCTACCGGAACATACCGACGCCCCAGGCGGGGTTCGCGACCGTCACGCTCGGACTCCTGCAGGGCGCGCCGGTGAGCCTGCAGGCGGTCGTCACGATCGCCGGGTACTTCGCGCTCGTGGCGGTCCTCTGGGCGAAGGTCTCGGGGGAGTACTTCTTCCAGGGCGTGAAGCCCACGCTCTCCGCGGGTTTCGGGCAGGTGGACATGGGCACGAAGATGGCCCAGCAGAAGCGCCTGATCCAGGGCTTCGGGAGGTTCACGACCAGGACGACCATCCGGGCCGAGGTCGGGAGCGACCTGAGCTACATGACCCGGCTGAACCTCGTCCGGATATGGCGGGACGGCAGCTTCGTGTTCGTCGCCATCCTCCTGGCCGTGTTCATCGGCTCGGGGATGCTGAGCAGCGGCTCCAGTAGTTCCAGCCCGCTCACGGTCAACATCTTCCAGGCGGCCTCGTGGCCTGTGGCGATCATCGCGCTCAACTGGTGCTACTACGAGAGGGCGAACCTGTGGATACCCGTGGTCGGAGGGCGGTCGCTCGTGACCTACTTCAGAGGGCTCATGATGTCCTTGGTCGTGGTCGGTATCGGGATATCCGCGATCATATTGATAGTGCTGGAAGGCGCCGGGCACAGGTTCGGGACGGGCGACTCCGCCATGGTCCTGATCGCGCCCGTCAGCGACGCCGTCGTGGCGACCATGCTCCTGACGCGCGTCCGAGCGAGCCCAGGGGCGTTCTCGCCCGGCCTGCTGGCGGTCCTGTTCGTCACGGTCCTCGTCGGCGCGGTGCTCAGCTATGGCGGACTCGTGGCCGTCGAGGCGGTCGGAAGGCTTGCGGGGACGGTTGCGGCAGCTCAGCTTGCGGCCGCGGCCGTCATCGCCGTCCTGGTGGCCTATCTCGGCCTGCTGGGCGTGACGAGGCTGGCCAAGGGGTTCCGGTTCTCGTGATTGCCGGTCCTCCGAGGAAGGCATGGGTTCGATGCAATGATGGCGCGGTTCCCCCCCGTCGCACCTGTTATACTAAAAGGTATTATACCAAAAGGTATAATGTACTTAAGTGCTCAGCAGGAAGGTAGGCTACATGCATCCTGAAAGCGCATGAGCCAAGGGCTGAGAATGGGACGTGGTGGATCTGGAGAACCCGTTCAAGTTCGGCGGCCTGGTCACCGGCAAGGATTTCGCGGACAGGGAGAGGGAGATAGCGGATATCGTCCGTGATCTGAGAGATGGAGTGAACATCGTTCTCTTCTCCCCTAGACGGATGGGCAAGTCCTCTCTCCTCGCCGAGGTGATGCGGAGGCACCGGAAGGACCTCCTATTCATCTACGTCGACCTCTACGGCGTGGCGACCAAGGCACGCCTGGTCGAGATGTTCATGTCTTCACTGGTCAGCTCCACGTACGGCAGTCTCAGGAAGGCTGCCTACGGTCTCGCAGACGTCATGAAAGGCTCCAGGTTCAGACTCGTTCTCACGGAGCGGGGAGAGCCGGCAGTCGAGCTCGCGCTCGCAGAACCGACCACACCCGAGATACAGGATGTTCTTGACCTCCCCGAGACGATCGCCCGAAAGCGGGGCAAGCGGGTCGTCGTGATATTCGACGAGTTCCAGGAAGTGGCGTCCCTCGACGGCGTAGGGCTTCTGAAGGCCATGCGGTCTCGCCTCCAGGCGCACGAGCATGTGTCCTACGTGTTCGCTGGGAGCAAGCGCCGCCTGCTCCTCAGCATCTTCGAGGAGCAGGAGGGGGCATTCTTCAAGTCGGCCAAGCCGATGGAATTGGGACCGATCCCAGGACCGGACTTCGAGCGGTTCATCATCAGCAGGTTCGCGGATGCCGGCGGGCCGCTCCCTCCGGAGGCGGCGAGGTTCGTGGTCGAGGTCTGCAGGGGAAACTCCTACTACGTGCAGCAGGTGGCTCACGAGCTGTTCAACCTGTCCATCTCCCCCAGGTGGCCCGAGGATGTGGAGGCGGCCGTCGATGCGGCGATAGCGCATCAGTCGCCCGCCTTCCACTTCCTTTGGGACTCCGTGAGGAGCCAGATGCAGAGGCGGTACCTGCTCGGCATCTCGAAGGAACCCGGTCAGGCCCTGAGGGCGGAGTTCATAGAGCGACACAGGATGAAGTCCGCGTCCCATGTGCAGAAGGCTTCCGGACAGCTGACCGCTAGGGGGATAGTCGAGAACGGAGAGATCGTCGACCCGTTGTTCGCCATGTGGCTGAGTCGGCGGGGGGACGGAGCGGAGTGAGCCCCCTCGGGAAGTAGGTCCCCTGGCTTGTCCAAGGATGATCGAGCGATTGTCTTTGCAGTCACCGTGGACCCAGCACTTGTCCTGAGACGGGCAGCACGGCGATGTCCATCTTGGTCAGCTCCCTCTCCATGCCCATCACATATTCGGACCCCATAGGTATGTC